>JANYDN010000371.1 GCA_025363585.1 Verrucomicrobiota bacterium
CACGAACGCGATCGCCGGGCTCGCCACCGTCAGCGTGAACGCGTTGCCCTCGGTCTTCGTCGCGTGCGCCCCCGCCTCGAACGGCAGGTCCAGCACCGCCAGCGCCAGCATCATCTCGGTGAAGTTGCGATGCGCCTCGGCGACGTGCGCCGACAGGAACGGCGCCTTGCCGTCCCACGCGGCGAAGTCGCGCCAGAACGCGTTGATCGTCACCAACTCGGGTCCCTGCGCCTCGATCGGCAGCCGGTAATAGTTGTTCTCGGCCCACTCCTTCGTCGGACCCAACAGCCGGTAATACGCGGAGACGGCCGCCAGCGTGCGGTTACCGGTCATCGCGGCGGCGTCGAAATCCACGCCGAGCGACAGCGAATCGAGTCGCGATTCCTTTGCGGCCGCGAGCCCGTAGCGCGCCATCAGCCTGGCGCCCGACGGGGCGTTCGCCGCCGTCACCATCCGCACGGTCCGTCCGGCGGAACGCCCGCCTCCCCCGATCCCGCCGGCGGCCTCGAAGAACGCCTGGCCGTTCGTCGCCAATGCCGTCGGTTTGTCCTCTTCGCCCAATCGGTCGGACAACTCCAGGCGCTGGCCGCGGAGCCGGTTCGACGTCGACCCCGCCTTCGTCCCGGCGGGCGTCAGCGCCGCGGTTTCCAGCTCCCGTCCGCGCAGCGCGGTCTCGAACAGTCGGTCGTCCTCGTCGGAATTCGACGGCAACAACTCCCACAACTCGCGCAGGTGCCTCGCCGCGTTCGCCGCCTCGCCCGGCAACCGACGCGCCAACAACGCGCGTTCCACCAGGTTCAACCGCGCGTACGCCCACGGCTCGAGGTGTCGCTTCAGATCCGACTCCAAGAGATATTCGTCGAGGAACGTCTTGTCCTTCTTGTTCGCCAGATACGGACGAATGACGGACGTGAAAAATGCCGGGTCTTTCCGGCTCAGGAAAAAGCTGAGCTCGTGGCACGCGAACTCGCTGTACTTCGCGCGTTTCTCCTCGTCCTTGAGCGACGGCCACCGCGTCACCCACTCGAACTTCGCGAGGTTCATGTCCTGGTTCAACGCCCGGAACAACGCGTGGACCGACGCGACCGTGTCGTAGGTTTCCAACTCGCCCGTCTGGAGGTCCGGCAACGCCACCGTGCCGCCCTTGTCCAGGACGACGATGTCCTTGGTCTCGGAGGACACTTGTGCCGGGTCGAGATTCCGCGCCAAACGCAGGTCGCGGAAACGCGTGGGACGCTCGCCCACCGCGAAGGTTTCCCACACGGCGTTGAACGGATCCTCGGCGTAGATTTGCACGTGCTGCCGGTCGCCCAGCGCCTCGGCGGGAACCTTCACGACGCCGTTCGTGTCGGGCACGAGGTTGAAGGTCACCGGCGCGGAGGTCGCGAGGAAATCGACGCTCGTCCCGGGCTGCGGCGGCGCGATGGAATTCATCGCCCTGGACATCGTGTCGGCCAACATCGCCATTGCGGGCGCCATCCCGGGCGTCGCCGCGGCATCCTGCTTCTCGCGCGTCGCGAACGTCCCCGCGTCGGTCGACCGCTTTTCCCAGGGATTCAGGATCAAGGGCGGCCGCACCAACATGTTGCCCGGGAATTTCGCCGCGTAGCGACGATCGAGGATGTACCGGTACTCGTCGCCGATCTCGCGCCCCGTCGAATAAAGGTTCGGCAGCCGGCCCGGGGTCGCCCACGCGGGAGCGAATCGCGTGAATCCACCGAGCCCGGCGAAGATCCCGCCCTCCGGCATGAAGCGGGTCGCGGCCACGTGCACCCGCGTGAACCGCGTCCAGTTGCGCAATTGGATCGAGATGCCGTTGGTGGACACCGAGGCCGTTTCGATCTGCAACGGCGCGGGTTCCCGCACTTCCAACGACCGGTTCGTGGACACCATCCAGTTCCCGACCACCGCGCCGTCCGTGATGCGGATGGCGATCGTGTGGTCCGCGTCGTCGCGGAGCCGCAGCGAGTAGTCGCCGGGCGGAAGTCCCGTCAACTCGACGAACGGTCCCGCTTGTTTCGCCATCGCGACGCGGTCCGCGACGAACTCGCCGCCGCGGGTCTCGAGCAACGAGACCGCGTCCACCCGGTTGTTCGCGATCCACGGCACCTCGATCGCGTCGCCCGCATGCGCGTGCATCACCGTCGCCCACGTCCGCGTGGCGTCGTCCAGCATCCACGATCCGACGCGCCCGTTCGGGATCCTCGCGCGCACCACGGAGATTCCCTCCAGCTTGCCCAACGTCACGCGCCCCTTCTCGTCCGTCCGCAGCGCGATGTTCTCCGGTCGCGCGTAGCCGTTGCGCTCGAGGTCGAACACCACCTGCTGGTCCGGGATGGGCTCCCCGTTCTTTCCCAACAACTCGAACACGTAGTCGTCCGCGAAACGGCTCAGGTGCCCGTCGTTGGTCGCGTCGGTCGTGTCGATCCCGTTCACGTCCCACCCGCGGCTGGCCGTCAATTCCTGCTTCTCCCCACCCTTGGCCAACTGCTCGATCTTCGCGCGCAGGGTCGCCGTCACGTGCGCCAACCGGTCCGGCACCGTGAACGTGTTCGTCCACACGCGTCCCGCCGTCAGCCCGGTGACCTTTGTTTCCGTCGTGGTCGTGATGCCGTCGAGCGTGGTGGTGGACAACGTCAACGTCGGTTCCAGCAACACCTCCGGCGCGACGGGCACGTCGCCCGCCAACACCGACACGCGAACCGCCAGCGTCGCGTCGCGTCGCGTCACCCATTGCTCGCGCTCGACGTGGAACTGCGCGTCCAGGCGGTACGCCTCCGCGTGGTGCTCGAACTCCGTCAGGCTCGCGAAAGTTCCGGCCGCGTTCGCCAGAACGATCGTGCGCCGTCCCGGTTGCGCGGTGAACGGCACGCGGATCTTCCCGTCCTTTGCGTCCGCCTCGAGTTTCCTTCCGTCGAGCCACGCCACCGCGTCCCGCGCGGGCTTGCTCGACTCGTCGAGGATCGTCAGTTCGTCGCCGGCCGCGCTTTGCTTCTGCACGAGCGTGTAAGCGCCCTTCCGCACCAGCGAGCGCGACGAGCGCCCGCCGCCGATGAACTCGATCACCCACGCCCCGCGCTTTCCTTTCAACTCCGGGAACTTGAACGTCCGCGCCGCCCGCTTGAACGGCGACGACTCGCCGTCGTGCGTCTGCTCCGAGTTCGCCACCAACCCGTCGAGGTTCAGGTCCGTGTTCAACTGCCGTCCCTGCGAACGGTAGAAGCCCAGCGTGTTGATCTCGTAGATCCGCACCAAAATCTTCGGCGCGTGCTTGAGCACCACGTCGACCGACACCTCCGCGTCCACCGGGAACGTCGCGGGATTCGTCGCCGGGAACTCGATGTCGACCCGTTCCTTGAGGGCCTGGTAGGCCGACGGCGACAGCAACGACGCCCATTTTTCCGGATCACCCACGCCCGCCGTGATCTTTGCCTCCGCGAACACCGGCTTTGCCCACGAGTCCCGCAGCCATTCCGTCCACGGTTCCCACGCCGCGTCGTCCACCGAGAAATGCAGCACGAATTCCCGCACGAGCGCCTCGTCGTTTCCGATCGGCGGCTGGCCGATGCGGGTGTCGTCGAACGCCGCGTTCAGGTCCACCGCGTGGCGCGCCACGTCCGCCGACTCGAGGTACCGCGGGTTCATGTAACCGACGGGCCGCGGCAGCTTCAGGTATTCGACGAAGCGTTCCCGGTCATACACGCCGCGCGTCCGGTCGTGGGACAGGCGCGCGTAGAGCACGTGCGCCTTCAGCGAGTTGAAAGCGGACGACAACGTTTTGGCGTAGTCCCAGACGCGTCCCAGCCACGCCTCGCGTTCCACGGGATCGTTCGCGGCATCCGCGTCCGCCGACGGCGCGAGCTTGCGGATCCGCGCGAACACATAGGCCTGTTGGTTCGTCACCGCCGGGAACAACTGCCCCAACCGCACCAACTGCTCCGGCAGGAGCGCGCGGTGGATGGGGAACTCGCCGAAGCCGCGGCTCTCGGGCGTCTTCAGGTCCGCCGCCACCAACTCCACGAGTTCGGGAACGTCGGGACGGACCAGCCTCGAAAGCACCGTGCGGCGTTGGGCGGGACGCAACGCCGCCTTCTCCCGCACCAATTCCTCCATCCCCGTTTCCGACAAGCCGTCCAACCCGTCTTGTCCCATCACCCCCGCGAGGTACACGCCGCGCGCGATCCGGGCCTGATCCAACGTCGTCGGCAGGTCCGGCTTGCGGTCGTGCAGTTCCTGGACGTGGTCAAGGCGCGGGCCGAGATGCTCGCGCAGGTATTTCAACGTGCGCTGCGGATCCGCGTCGTAGGCGAGCAACGCCTCGCGGTTCTCGATGACCCGTCGCTGCTCGGAATTCGGGAAACGCTTGCCCCAGGCCTCCAGCGTCGAGGCCAGCTTCTCCTTCTGGCCGGTGGACTGGTAGTGGAGCGAATGGAAGAAGTAATACTCCTCGGTTCCCGGCACCAACTGCGCGAGCACCGCCTCGCGGTCCGGCGCCAGCGCGAACTTCTCCACGAAGCCCACCTCGCCCTCGCCACGCAGCGGCGATGCAACCAATACGACTCCGGTCATCAGGGCAAAAAGGACTTTGGGCGTGTTCATGGCGATGCGGGGAGTTCGATCTCCCATTGGAACGACGCACCCGATCAAGCATCGTTAGGGGAAATCATTCCAGCCGCGATCCACGCCTTCTTCGGTCCCGGAACGGGCGCGAACCATGCGGTGAACCGTGTGACGGCGACCCTGCCGTCACCGGAGACAAGGCAGGATCGCGGCACACCCCGCGCGGGCTCGCCATGGAAGTGGCACCCGAGCCGGTGCCACCCGCGGTTTCCACCGCATGATTCCGTGTCAGTCGTCGTCGTCCCCGACCACCACGAAGGCCGCGCGGCGCGGAGCGGGCATCGCGCTCGACGGACCCTTCACCGAACGCCAGATGACCTCGTTCAACACCAGGTCGTCCGCCGCGTCTTCCTTCGTGAAATCCATCGCCGCCGATGCGTCGGCACCCCACGCCGCCGCGAGGTTCTTCTCGCCGAGATCCGACGTCACCGGCCGGCAATGGTACGGCGAACGGTCGGCCGAGGCCTGGAAGGAGTGGAACATCGGCACCGCTGCGGCATCGAACTGGGACATCGGCTTGAGGCCGAGCACCAACTCCATCGTGCGGAGCATGCTGCAGGTCGAATACATGGTGGAGTCGCGAAAACGGCGCTTGGTGTACGGACTGATCACGAAGGCGATGCTGCGGTGCGCGTCCACGTGGTCGGGCCCGTTCTGCGCGTCGTCCTCGAGCACGAAGATCGCCGTGTCCTTCCAGAATTTCGACCGGGTCACGCCCTCGACCAACCGGCCGAACGCGAGGTCGTTGTCCGCGAGCATCGCCCGCGGCGTCGGCTTGCCCACCGCGGTGCCGTAGGTGTGGTCGTTCGGCAACCGCACGATCTGCAACCGGGGCATCTCGCCCTCGCGCTCGAACCGATGGAGTTCCTCGAGGAACCGGTCCGCGCGTTTCGTGTCCGGGAACATGAGGTCGTACGGATGAAAGCCGGGATCGAAATGTCCCTCGAGCGACGCCACCCGCGCGCGCGCCGCGCCGTTGGTGCCCGTCGTGCCGATCCATTCGCCGTAGCTCCGGTAGGTCACGCCGGCCGCGCTGGCACGATCCCAGAGGTAACCGTTCGCCGGGCGCGCGACGGGCAGCGTTCCCTCGGCCGGGTAAGGGAACTTTCCCTTCGCGTTGTGCCCGTAGCTCAGCGGCCAGTTCTTCTCCACGAAATCCGTCGCGTACGCGCCCATGCTCCATTCGTGGCCGTCGGCACTGACCTCGCTGTCGACGTAGAAGTTGTCGAGCAACACGAACTCGCGCGCGATCGCGTGGTGGTTCGGCGTGACCGACTCCGGGAACAGGCACAACGCGGCGTCGCCGTTGCCCTCGGTCATGTCGCCCAGCACCTGGTCGTAGGTCCGGTTCTCCTTGATGATGTAGATGACGTGGCGGATCGGGGACGCGCCGCCCACGCGCGAGGGGATCGGGTTGCCGCGCGGACGCGACGACGTCGCCACCTCGGGACGCGGCGCCGCCGGCGAGCATTTGCGGACCTTGTCCGTTTGCTCGGCGAAATATTCGGGCGCCTTTTCTTTCGACGGCAATTTCACGATCCCGAGCGTGCCCTGGAAAAGTCCCCCGATGTATTCGCGAAGGCCGCCAGGCAACTCGCGTCCCGGCTGCGGGCCGTGGCGGTTGGCTTTCGAGGTCACGCCCTTGCCGTTCGCCACCAAAAGGTATTGGCCGTCGGGCGTGACGCGCACCGACGTCGGGTACCATCCGACCGGGATCAACCCGAGCGAACGGCTCTTGCCGGGTTTGCCGAGCTCGAAAGCGGCGATCGCGTTGTTGCCCGCGTTCGCGACGAAGAGCCACTGCTCGTCCGGCGACAACGCCAGGGAATTGGGCGTCGAACCCGGCGGGTCGTCCGCGTTCAGCGCCGCGGACAGCGTCTCGATCGGATGCCCCGATGCCGTGTCGAAGACGCTCACGGTATTGCGGTTCGCGTTCGCCACGAACAACAGCGAGCCGGCGCGGTTGAGGATCAGTTCGTTCGGATGTTCCTCCGTGGCCCATCGCCCCAACTCGCGCCCCGTCGCGGCATCGAGGACGACCACTTGGGCGCGGGCCCACAACGACACGAAGAGGCGGTTCGACGCGGGTTCGAGCACGCACCCGTAGGGGTACGGCGCGTCGGGCGATTGCGGGTCCTTCTGCGCCGCCGCGCGCTTCTCCGCCGCGGCGGTGTCGAAATCGCGCGAGACTTGGGTTGCATCGAGGTTCGCCGAGCCCAGGACGCCGACGGCCGTCGCCCAGAGCGGATGTCCATCGACGCCGTCGAGCGCGACCACGCGGCCGCCGTACAATTCCGTGGCGAAGACCCGGTCGCCGGACGGCGACGACGCGACGCCGGAGACGATTCCGCGCTCCTTGACCGGACGGACGGGCCATTCGGATACGGGCGAAAGCACTCCGTCGCGAAACCCGAGGATCCGCACCACCTCGTCGCCGGCGCCGGACACGAGGAGGCGGCTTCCGTCGGTGGAAAACACCACGCCGTAGAACGCCTCGTCGAGCGACGCGCGAGAGACGAGTTTGCCGTCGGGGAGCGAGACCACGACGACCTCGTGTTGTCCGAAGCCCGCGTGGAGGATCGCGGCGTGCCTGCCGGACGGATGGACCGCGATGTTCACGGGAAAATCCCCGAGCCCGATTTGTTTGCCGGCGGGTCGCAGCGACCATTGGTTCGGCAACAAGACGGAGCCGTCGGCACGGACGCCGGGCAAGTTGGGCGCGACGCGATCGGGGGCCGGTTTGGCGAGGGCGGGCAAGGACGCGGCGAGGCACAACGCCATGACGCGGGGGAGATTCATGGACGGAGCGTACCGATCCACCCGGCTCCCGCCAGCCGGCAAGCGTGGCGCGCCTTCGCCAACGTGGGTGGCACCGGCTCGGGTGCCACCTTCACTCCAAGGCGAGGGGGACCAAGTCTCCCGTGACGGCAGGGCCGCCGTCACCCACCCATGCTTGGGCGCTACAAGCCCGGCACCGCCACGTGTCCGCTCAGCGCGACCTTGATCGACTCGATCAATTCCGGATGGCCATAAGGATGTTCGTCCGTGATGCGCAGGCAGACGACGCGTTTGCCCGAAAGCTCTTCCGGAAACCTCGCGCGCAGTTTGTCGACGTGCGCGCGTTCCATGCAGAAAATCCAGTCGGCCCAACCGATGAGCCCGGCCGTGACCCGGATTCGCGCCCCCGCTTCGGTGCCGGCCGACCGCGCCTCATGGCCGGGAAAACCGCGGTAGAGATCCTCCGCGGTGGGACTTCGCCAGCGATTCAGGCTGCAGACGAACAACAGTTTCACGGCCCCTGCCATGGCATTCCCTTCACCCTTCGACCGCGAACCCACTTCAAACTTGAATCTTGAATCTTGAAACTCGGGATCTCAGATCTCGACCTGCATTCCCAATTCGACGACGCGGTTCGCGGGCAACCGGAAGAACGCCGTGGCGCTCGTGGCGTTGCGGGCCATGATCGCGAACAATCGCTCGCGCCACAGCGCCATTCCCGCGCGACGCGACGGGATGATCGTCTCCCGGCTCAGGAAGAAGGTCGTTTCGGATTCCCTGAATTCCAGCCCGTGCGCGGCCGCCAGCTCGAGCAATCGCGGCACGCTGGGATCCTCGAAGAACCCGAAGCGCGCGCGCACCCTCCAGAACCCGTGGTCGAGATCCTCCACCTCGACGCGCTCCGTGTCCGGGACGCGCGGGTCCTCGGCGACCTGGAGCGTGAGGAACACGACGCGCCGGTGCAGCACCTTGTTGTGTTTGAGATTGTGCAGCAGCGCCAGCGGCGTGCCATCCGACGACCCGGCCATGTAGACGGCGGTCCCGTCGACGCGGGCCGGTTGGCGGCGCTGGACGCTTTCTATGAATTGCGCCACCGGCAACGACGCGCTCCGCATGCGTTGCCAAAGCAGGAAGCGGCCGCGTTTCCACGTGGCCATGAGCGTGAACAGGATGGCCCCGACCACGAGCGGGAACCACCCGCCATTCGCGACCTTCAACGCGTTGGCGCCGAAGAACGCCATCTCGATGATGAACGCGGGGACGCAGACCAGCAGCACCTGCCAGGTCTTCCAGCCCCACAGGCGCTTGGCCGCGTGGTGGAACAGCAGAGTCGTCACCGCCATCGTCAGCGTCACCGCGATGCCGTAAGCGGCGGCGAGGTTCGAGGACGTCTTGAAGCCGACGACCAATCCGAGGCACGCCGCCATCAGCGCCCAGTTCACGTGCGGCATGTAGATCTGCCCGCGCTCGCTCTCGCTGGTGTGCTCGATCGACAGCCTTGGGATGTAGCCGAGCTGGATGCCCTGCATGGTCAACGAGAAGGCACCGCTGATCAGCGCCTGCGACGCGATCACGGCGGCGGCGGTCGCAAGGATCACCAGCGGAACGAGCGCCCAGGTCGGCGCGAGGTTGAAGAACGGGTTCTCGTTCTTGGTCGGGGAATCGATCAACAACGCGCCTTGGCCGAGGTAATTAAGGATCAATGCCGGCAGCACCATCGCGAACCACGCGATGCGGATCGGCCTGCGCCCGAAATGTCCCATGTCCGCGTAGAGCGCCTCGCCGCCGGTCACCACCAGGAACACCGAGCCGAGGATCTTGAATCCGACGAATCCGCCCGTGGCCAGGAAATGCAGCCCGTGCCACGGATTGATGGCCTGCAACACCGAGGGCTCGACGATGATCCCGCGGATGCCCAGCACGGAGATCTCGGCGAACCATGCCACCATGATCGGGCCGAACACTTTCCCCACCGCGCCCGTGCCGGCGCGCTGCGCGATGAACAATGCCGAGATCACCCCCAGCGTGATCGGGACGACGTAGTCGTGCAGTTTGGGCGTGACGACGTCGAGTCCCTCGACCGCGCCGAGGACCGACACCGCGGGCGTGATCATGCCGTCGCCGTACAGCAGCGCGGCGCCGAACAAACCCAGGGCGAGCATGGTGCGCTTGCCCCGCGAATGGGACGAGGGATCGCCCTTGTCGGGAAACGCGAGCGACAACAGCGCGAGGATGCCGCCCTCGCCCTTGTTGTCGGCGCGCAGCACGAAGCTGATGTACTTCACGCCGACGATCAGGATCAGCGACCAAATGAAGAGCGAGAGGATCCCGAGGACGTTCGGGGGCGTGACCTCCAGCGCGTGCGGCCCGTAAAAACACTCGCGCAACGCGTACAGGGGACTGGTGCCGATGTCCCCATACACGACGCCGAGGGCGGCGAGGGTGAGGCCCGCGAGACGGGAACGGCACGGTGGATTGGACTTATATGTACTCATTTCGCGCAAACCGACCTTGCCTCCGACAAAGGGCAACGTCGGTCCGCGCCACCGCGGGACCTCCACCACCCCTTCCAATGCCTTCGAGGTTAGCTGACGGGCTCGGGCTGAAAGGTGCCCTCGTTCGTGGTCGCCCACGTTCGTACGCCCCGTCCCGGAAATCATCGGATCCCCGGGAATTGGTTCCCCCGCGCCCGGCCTTTTGGATGCAGCCGGGCTTCGGCGAGCGCCGGACGTATCGCAAAGCGCGCCCAAAGTGTCAAACATTGGACCGACGCCAATGCACTGATCCCGTTCGCCGGGAGCCAGTTGCCCTGTTTCCAACCGCGGCCCCAACCCGCGATTGGTCCGCCCGACTTCCAATGGTACGATCCGCGCATGGCGTTCGATTCCTTCAGGGACTGGGTCCTCGGCCTCGAGCGCGCCGGCGAACTCCGGCGCGTCAAGGTGCCCGTGGCCACGGAACTCGAGATCACCGCGTTGGCGGACGCCGAGATGAAATCGCCCGGCGGCGGCCGCGCGCTCCTGATCGAGCAACCCACCGTCGAGGGACGCGTCTCCCCCTTTCCCGTCGCGATCAACACCATGGGCTCCTGGAAGCGCATGGCCCTCGCCCTCGGCGGCGAATCCGTCGAGGCCGTCTCGCGGGAACTCGGAGAATTGCTCCACGCCAAACCGCCGACCGGGATCCGCGACGCGCTAAGACTTCTCGGACAGGCCATGGAACTCCGCCACGCGCGCCCCCGCACGGTGCGCGAGGGCGCCTGCCAGGAAGTCGTCCATCGATTCGATCCTCTTCCCACCCGCACCACGCCTTGGCCGGCCGCGCCCGATATCCTTCGCGGCGAGACCACCGCGCCGTTCCCGCCGACGTTGCTCGATCTCCCCATCCTGAAATGTTGGCCGCTCGATGGCGGACGCTTCCTCACCCTGCCCTGCGTGGTCACCCAGGATCCGGATACCGGCGACCGCAACGTCGGCATGTACCGCGTACAGATCTACGATCCGCGGACGACGGGCGTTCACTGGCAATTGCAGAAGGTGGCGGCGCGCCATGGCCGTCGGTATTACGAAACCGGCCGCCGCATGCCGGTCGCCATCTTTCTTGGCGGTGATCCCGCGTTTCCTTTCGCCGCCACCGCGCCGTTGCCCGATGGTCTCGACGAGTTTCTTCTCGCTGGCTATCTGCGCCGCAAATCCGTCGATCTCGTCAAATGCCTGACGGTCGACCTCCAGGTGCCGGCCGACGCGGATTTCGTGATCGAGGGTTATGTCGATCCCACCGAACCGACCCGCATGGAAGGTCCGTTCGGCGACCACACCGGGTTCTATACGTTGCCAGAGCCGTATCCCGTGTTCCACGTGACCGCCGTCACTCACCGGCGCGACGCGGTGTATCCGGCCACGATCGTCGGCGTTCCGCCGATGGAGGATTTCTATATTGGGAGCGCCTCGGTGAAATTGTTCCTGCCGGTGTTCCGGATGAATTTTCCCGAGATCGTCGACATCGCGCTGCCCGCCGAGGGCGTGTTCCACAACCTGGTCGTGGTCAGCATCCGCAAGACGTACCCGATGCAGGCCTACAAGATCATGCACGGCCTGTGGGGCATGGGTCAGATGATGTTCACCAAATACCTCGTGGTGGTGGACGACGACGTCGACGTGCACGACACGCGCGACGTGTTGTTCCGCATGTGCGCGAACACGGACCCGCAGCGCGACACGCTCCTGACGCGCGGCCCGGCGGACGTGCTGGACCACGCGACGCCCGAGGTCGGCGCCGGCGGCAAACTAGGCATCGACGCCACGCGCAAGCTACCGGGCGAGGGTTTCAAGCGGCCTTGGCCTCCATTGATCAAGATGGACCCCGCGGTCCGCGAGAAGATGTCGAAGCTGTTCAATATCTAATATGAGCCGGCGAGCTTTGCCTTTGTTGATACCACGACGAAGGACGATGAAACCGGCACGGGCCGCATTCCGATTGGCCCATTATCCGTCGCCCCGTTGACCTTGCTCGTCACTCTTGTTGCCGCTCGCGCCGTCTTCGGCGTGTCGGCGAACGCGCTCCAGAAGCGACTCGTCGATGGCGGCGTTTCCGTCCGACGCCTCTGGATGGCGACTTATCTCTGGATGCTGCTTCCGGCCGCGCTGATCGCCGCATTTCAGGTTATGCCACAGACCCCGGCGTTCTGGCGCGATGCCGCTTTGGCCGGCCTGTTCGACGCGCTCGGCAATCTCGCGATGGTCGCCGCCCTGCGCTCCACGGACCTCTCGTTGTTCGGGCCGCTGAACGCATTGCGCCCGCTGCTGGCACTGGTCTTCGGCTGGGTGTTCCTCGGCGAGCATCCGACGGTCATCGGTCTGGCCGGAATCGGCGTCACCGCAATGGGTGCCGCGTGGCTGCTGGCCGGCGACGGCGGGACCGGGAAGAAACTCGCTCCGCGCAGAACGGCTGAGATCCTTGGGTTGCGGTTTGGCGGATTGGCGTTGTCGTCGGTTGGCGCCGTGTTCCTGAAACGCGCGGCGGACCAAGGCGGAAGCGGCTGGACCCTGGCGATCTGGGTCGCGGCCGGCAGCGCGCTTCTGGCGATCGCCGCCTTCAACCGCGGGAACTCCAAGGAATCGACCGAGGCAAGCGACGCGTCCGACCGGGATATCAATTCCGGCGGACAAGGCTCCCCGCGTTTCCCGAGCGCGGCCGTGATCGCGCTGCACGCGGCGCTGTTCCTTGCGATGCAATGGGCGACGGTCGTGATTTTCCGCGGCGCGCTGCTGGCCTACTCGTTCGTCTTCTTCCAACTCGGCATGATCCTGCAGGTCATCGTGGGCCGCGTGGTCTTCGGCGAACCGGCATTCGCAAAACGTCTGGCCGCATGCCTAATCATGGCCGCCGGCGCGGGACTTATACTTTGGAAGGGCTGAACCACGGATCCGGGCCTGGTTGCACGGCCTATTCCCACGGGAAGGGATTGACCACGGACCACACGGAACGAAACCAAACGAGGCACCTCCTTCCGTTGGGCTCCGTGCTGGGCGGCATCATTCCAGTCTCCTCGGAACAAGCGCATCGCACTGCGCCTTGCATCCGGCCTCGACCAATCGACGCAGGATCTCGGGCTCGGTGCCGCAATAGCGATATGCCGCAATACATGAGCCTACCACCACCTCGATCATCCGGCTGATCTCCTCTGGTGTCTCGGGCGCAGTCTCGACCGGCAAGGAGCACGTGATGCACCGATCCTTCTCAACATGAAAAGGACCGGGCGCATTCTCTGGTTCCCGCTCGTAATGCGGCGTGACCATCTTGTCAGTCATGGCGTGCGTGGCGGCCTAATGATCGGCCCGGGGACGCCGGGTCCCGAGCGTGGGAATGGAATGAGAACATAATCCCGGCATTGCCTGGCGCGACCCGTTCGCCCTCAACTGGCCTCCGTCCTCCGCTTCGAACGGACAGGATCTCGCCGTAGATCAACTACGCCCGCCACCGTGACATCCGTACCATCGTGCGAATAGATGACAGCATACGGAAACCTGCGGAACAGGCAGCGCCTATGCCTGACACCAACCCGCGCCCATGCCTCGGGAAACCGATCCACCCTCGCCATCGTGGCCACGAACTCGTCGAGAAACTCGCCCCCAAGGCCGGGTGCCTGCGCCTCATACCACGCCGCAGCCTCTGCCAACTCCGATTCCGCGACACTGAGCAACCGGTAGCTCATCGCAGCCGTCGCCGAATCGCGTCGATCGCCGACGGCCCATCGACCACGGACATCTCGCCCCGCTCGAAAGCCTCCAACCGGCGATCCGCCTCGCGTCCCCAGCGCTCCATGCGCTCGCCGTCTTCAAGCCCCAAAGTGAGCAGCAGGCGGTCCGCCAACAGCGCGCGCTCGGCAACCGTCAATCCGAGCGCCTCTCGTTCGATCGTGGCAGCGTCCATGGTGCGGAAAGCCTACCCGACACCCCATCTCCCGGCAACCCGCATCAGGCGCATCAGGCGAACGAAACAAGCTCAGCGAGCCGGCGCACGGGACGCAGTGATTGCAATCCCGCGGCCGCGGGACCGGGTTCGCTGCAGCGCATGGTTGAACGAAGCCGCTGCGCCGGGGGGGGTCGCCGTAGTGGACGACGATGGTGTCCCGGGGCACATGCTCCGGGTGTATGAAAGTGTATGAAAGCCACCACGCCACTACGGCAGACATTCATCGATCATTCCCTCCAGTCCGCCGAAGCCCCGGGCGAAGGCGGATCACCCTCCGCCCGAACCGTCGGGACTTATATCACGTGGGTCACGGGTTTCGCCGGGTTTCACGGGCGATCTCCCGATGCCCTCGGGCGTCCGGAGATCGCCTCGTGGTTACTCCACCCAATCCAACGGCGCAAGCACTCCGATTCCACCGTCACCCTCGCAAACACATCTCGGCAATGCTACCGGTTTACCCGGAAGGGGTCCGAGGGATTCTACAGGAGATAAGGGAGGGTGTGTTTTGGTAGATTGGTTGGATGACCCGAGCCTTCCGATCGCCGCCTCACCACGTTTCGATCCACAGAAGGGCCGCGGGCGGTCGAGTCTGTTGGGGCATTGAAACCACAGATTAGAGCCGATTTGTACGGATTACCGCCGGACGTTGGAATTGACCACGGAGCACACGGAATGAGACCGTGCAAGGGCCTTCTTTCCGTGTGCTCCGTGTGCTCCGTGTGTTCCGTGTGCTCCGTGGTCCGAATATGAATCGGCACGCCAGCGCCCCAATCCGTGGTTTCCGTGGTCCCGGTACTACTTCTCTCGGAACGCCCAGAGGTGGCGGCCGGATCTAATATATAGCGTGTCGTCCGCGACCACCGGCGTCGCCGCGATCGGTTCGCCAAAATCGGTCTTCGACAAAACCTCGGGTTTGTCGCCCGGCTTCAGCGTCACGACCACGCCGCTCTGGGCCGCGATCAGGATCTTGTCCCCCACCGCCACGGGCGAGGCATAGTAGTCGCCCGGGACCCCGATGCGTTCCTTGTCCGCCAAAACCTTTCCCGTCGCCGCCTCGTAGATGGTCAGCAACCCGCCGTCCTTGATTAGGTAGACCCGACCGTCATGCACCAACGGCGACGCCACATAGGGCGCGCCCTTGTCGTTCGACCACCGCACGTGCGTGTCGGTGATGTCGCCCTTGCCGCCGGGCTTGATCGAGACCACCGCGTTCTTGCCGCGCGCCATGTAGCTAAGGCTGTCTTCCCACTCCTCGGGATCGATGAAGCCGTTCTTGTTCTTGTCGAACAACACGAAGAAGTCCGCCATGAACGTGCCCTCCGAATCGGCCTTGGACAATTTGCCGTCCTTGTCCTTGTCCATCATCGCGAGGAATTCCGGCCACGCCGGCATGTTGCGCTCGTTGCTGGAGCCATTGCTCCACGTGGCTATATATAAATTGCCGTCCGCACCCGGCGTGGGCGACGTGCAGGGATACGCGGCGAGCCCGCGCACCGACCAACGGTCCGCGCCGGTCTTGGGATCGTAAGCCTTGACCCGGAGATCGCCGAGGGCGACCAGATTGCCATCCCAGATCAACGGCGTGCCGAAGCTCACCCGGAACCCGTCACGATCCCGTCGCCAGACCTGCTTGCCGGACTTGAGATCGAAGGCATAGAGCCCCTTGCCTGGACCGTCCTCGTCGCGGAGCAGATAGACCAAACCGTCGTGGACGATGGGCGATGTCCCCGAGCCAAACCCGTCCTTGGTCTGCGGGAGCGGGAGTGCCACGCGCCATTGCTCGGTGCCCGCGAGATCGTGGCATATAAGTCCGAACGACCCGAAATAACTCACGACGCGCCGCCCTTCGCTGGCGCAGGTGGAGGCGGCGGGCGAGCCCAGCTTCACGAAATACGGCTCGAGCTTTTCCGGCGTGATCGTCCGGCGCCACGCCACGGAACCGTCCGCGCGCTTGATGGCCAGTGTCTCCAGCGTCTTGTCGCCGTCGAACCCGGTAAGGTAAATGCGGTCGCCGACGATGCAGGGCGTGCTCTGTCCGGACGAGATCTCGGCTTTCCAAAAGACGTTTTTGTCCGGGCCAAATTCCTTGGGCGCGTGTTGGCCGGCGAAGACGTTGTCGCAACGCGTGCCGCGGAACTGGGGCCATGAAGCGGGTGCGGCGGACAATCCGGCGGCGGCGGCAACGGCCATGGCGAGGGCGATCGTCCACGGTTGCGGTGTCGGCCGGAGGTCGCCCCGCCTTCCCGCACCAAACGTCGGATTCATGCGCGGTTGATGCGGGGATTTGGCCGAAGAAGCAAATGGGTTCTTGGGGGCGCAACTTCCCACTGTCGCCCGGATCGCCAGGAAAGAGACCCCGGAATGATTTTGCGGGAGGTAACGGAGCTGGGGGCCGTGACTCCGGCAGATGATCCACATTCCTTCTGCGCCTCCGCGCCTCTGCGGGAAGATCTCAACACGGGTTTTATTCCCGCGGCCGGATCGTTGTTCATGTGCCAGCCGCGGAAGACGTCCGCAGATGCCGCAGATGGCGCAGATAGTTGTCGGTGCTGAAGATCTGCGTTATCTGCGCCATCTGCGGACCAAAAGGGATGCCACGTTGCCGGCCGCCGCGGGAGTATTGCGGAGAAGGGTATGGAGACATGATCTTCGCGTCCCTCGCGGCTTCGCGTGAGTCTTCCTCGATCCGTGACACATCGTCCTTTCGCGGTTTGCCTTCGCGCGAAAAGGAACGAGGCGAGTCGTGCCCGCAAGCAAGACGAAGCCCCTGTTTTCTCCGTCACCTCCTGTCGAAAGTCCCGGTCCCGTTCGGGGTGGTTGGGGCAGTGGCAAGGTGTGCCCGGTTCTTCCTTGATCCTGTCGCCGTTCGGCCGCCCAACTCATCGCCGATGAACGTTCGCACGCGCCTTCCCGTCGCGCTCACCATCGCCGGATCCGATTCCGGCGGCGGCGCGGGCATCCAGGCCGATCTCAAGACGTTCGCCGCCCTTGGCGTCCACGGCACCACTGCGATCACCTGTCTCACGGCGCAAAATCCGAAAACCGTCACCGCGGTGCACGCGGCGCCGGCGGCATTCGTCCGCGCGCAGATCGACGCCGTGTTCGCGGAGCTGCCGCCGCGCGCGGCGAAGAGCGGAATGCTCTTCGACACGGCGATCATCCGCGAGGTCGCCCGCGCGTGGCGCGAACCGCGCCGTCCGATGCTCGTCGTGGATCCAGTGATGCTCTCCACCAGCGGCGCGGCGTTGCTGAAAAACTCCGCGCAAAAGGCGCTCCGCGACGAACTCCTGCCGCTCGCCTCCCTCGTCACGCCGAATCTCGACGAGGCAGCCGCGTTGCTCGGGCGCGCGCTGGAGTCGGTCGACGATCTCAGGCAGGCCGCGCGCGATCTCCACTCGCGGTTCGGCGTGGCGTTCCTCGTGAAGGGCGGCCACCTGCGCGGACTACGCGACGCGGTGGATGTCTATTGGGACGGCACGGAGGAGTTGTTGCTGTCGGCACCGTTCGTCCGGGGTGTCGCCACGCACGGCACCGGTTGCACCTATGCGGCGGCGATCACGGCTGACCTGGCGCGGGGACTAAAGTTGCCGCGCGCGGTCGAACTGGCGAAACACCACGTCACGCAGGCCATCGATCGATCGACGCGGGTTGGAAAACACACGGCGTTGAATCCGTTCTGGGACCAAGAGCGGCGGGGCTAAGCCGGCTCCATGCGGTCGCGGCAGGGGAAATATTTCACGCCAAGCCGGACCAAGGCCATCCAAGGGGACAAAGACAGCCGCGGTGTCGTTTCACCGAACCGTGGACTTCGGTGAGCGCATCCCAATCCGCTCGAGTTAAGCTTTGGCCGGCCTTGGTCCTCCTTGGCGTGAGAAAATCCGGTCATCCCAAAGAATCGTTCCGGCCAAGGACCGAGGAAGGGCGCGAGGTCAGCGATCTCACGATCACTGCCACGACACAATTCCAGGGAACCGTGATTGGCGTGGTGCCTGGTTGCGTCCGCGATCTCACGATCGCTGCCACGCAGTCGTTGCGTCGTCGCCGCGGTGGAATCGCCAGGAGGCCGGTCAGTACACGCCCTCGACGATGTTCTTCTCCATCGCGCCGAACGGGCGCACGTCGCCGACGCCGTCCCACGCATAGGGAGGGCGCGGCGCGCGCCGGACCGCCTCGTCGCGCTCCAGGAACCGCGGCATGAAAAACTCGCGGGTCAACGTCGTGAGTTCGACGCGCCCGAGCTCGCCGTACGGAATCGTCTCGTCGGTCTGGTTCGGATTCACCACGCGCAGGATCGCGCGCGGCTGCGGCGCGTAATAAGTGACGCTGAAATTGTCCTCGGGCTGCAGCGGTACGCTCGCGGCGAGTCCCATCAGGGTGTTGCCATACGTGGGATAGAACCCGATGCGGTTCTCGAGCAACTCCTCGACCAGGAACCGGACTTCCTGCGGCTTCATCGAGGTGCCGCCGCAGAAAACCCCGCGGATGCCCGCGTCCCACAGGTTGGTCTTCTCCGCCAGGGCCTCGAGCAGCTTGGGCGTCGTGAACAGTCCCGACACCTTGCGGTGCTTGAGGATCGTGATCGCCTGGTCAACGACGTGGACCATGTACGCCTTCGCCTGGTCGTACTTCTTGTCGGCCAGGATTTTCTTAACCCAGCGCGGGTCGAGGTCGATGAAGTAGCACGAACTGCCGCGGACGTGGGCGAGGTGCTCGATCGCGAGACGCAGCCGGCGCGGGCCCGTCGGACCCATCATCAGCCACGCGCCGCCGCGGGGAAAATGGGCGTCGGAGATTTTCTCCGAGAACTCCGAGTAGTCGACCTTGTAGTCGTTCCACCCGATGCGTTGCTTCGGCATGCCGGTCGTGCCACCGGTCTCGAAAATATTGAATGGTTTGCCGCGGTATTCGGCGGGCACCCACACCTCGGGCTGGAGATCGCGGAGCGATTCGTCCTGGAAATGCGGAAAGCGCAGGAGGTCGGCCGACGTCTTCACGACGGGACGCGGGTCGAAATTCTTCCCGGCCCAGTCAAGCCAGAACGGACACCCGGTGTTCGGGTTGAAGTGCCACTCGATGATCTCGCGGAGATGGGCGTCGAGTGTCGCCAGCGCGGCGGCCACGGCTTCGGGTGCAACGGTCGGAATCGGCATAACGCGTTTGATACGTGTGCGGACAGACTACCGGTCGGTCCGGTTTTGGGAACAGCGGAGTTCGGGGGCGGCGCACAATGGGCGTGTCCCATGCGGCATGGCGTGGCTGGCACCGGCCCGGTGCCAATTCCCGACCGGCTCCCCAACGCAGTTGCTGCACCGAGTGACGGCGAGCCGCCGCCACCCACCCATGCTCAACCCCATGCCGCCTTTGGTTGAAGCGCATCCGCTCGGTAGAGCGGCGGGCAAAGCTCCCGGTGCGTCCCGCCGATTTCCTGTCTCCTTTCGCATCCAGCGGCCATGAATGGGTGGATGAGGATCGACGAGAATGGCGGAAACCAAGGCACCGAGCCCGACATGGCGTTGGTGAGGGCCTACGCCGTCGATCATTCCGACGAAGCCTTCTCCGCGTTGGTCTCGCGCCATCTGGACTTCGTCTACTCGGCCGCGCTCCGTCAGGTAGGGAATCCGGCGCATGCGGAGGAAGTCGCCCAGGCGGTTTTCCTCGTCCTCTCGCGCAAGGCCGCCTCCCTGGATTCCCACACGATCCTGCCCGGATGGCTGCATCGCACCACGAGGTTTGTCTCGCTCGACCACTTGAAAACGGAACGCCGACGACTGGATCGCGAACGGGAAGCCCACCTGCAGTCCGATGCCCGCGCGGCGGAATCCAACGGGCCCGCGGACACCGATCCGGATCGGGTCTGGGAACAGTTGTCGCCGTTGTTGGACGATGCCATGTCGCGGCTTCGCGACGCCGATCGCGACGCGCTCATCCTCCGTTATTTCGAAAACAAGAGCCTCGTTGAAGTCGGCGCGGCGCTCGGATTGAAGGAACGCGCCGCGCAGAAACGCGTCGCCCGCGGCCTGGAAAAACTCCGCGTCCACTTCGAGAAGCGCGGGACACGGGTGTCGACCGGCTCGCTGGCGAGCGTCCTCGCCCTGCATTCCGTCCACGCCGCCCCGTCCGGATTGGCCGTCGCGATCGCGAGCGGCGTCGCGTTGAAAACAGTTTCCTTCCCAACACTCGCACTCGCAAAAGGAGCATTGAACATCATGGCATGGACCAAGACAAAAACCGCGGTCGTCGTCGGCATCGGCATCATCCTCGTCGGCGTCCCCGTGGCGCTGGTCGTCCCCAAAGTCGTCGCCTTCGTGATGCTGCATCACGGCCACGGCATGCGCAGGCAGGCCGCCAACCCATCGGCGACCCTCGACACCCCGACGCAAGCCGCGCTGGCGTTCGTCCAGGCGGTCACGGAAGGGCGGCGCGATGAATTCGACGACTTGGTCCGCTTTCCCGATGGCGTTGCCGACGCCCAGGCCGCGGCGTTGCACGGCGACCTTTTCCGGCGCTGGACCTCCCAGTACGCGCGCCGCGAATTCCGCGCGGTCCGTGATTTTCAGCAACCGGCCGAGGATGGCTTGCATCGGCTGCACCTTCACACCCGTGACATGGACACCGGCGGCGAGGATGACCTGTTGATGCTCCTGAAAAAATATCCCGCCGGCTGGCGGGTCTACGTGAACGACGTCCCGGCCGGCGCGCCGTCCACCAGCGCCGCGAGCAACCCGTAGCGGAGACGTGCCGAGGCCGCGGCACGCGTCCACGTATTGGGTCCGGACTCTCCGACTGAACACTGATCACTGAACACTCCGTCCCCACTGTCGCCAACCGCCCTCTTTCTAGGATCGTCGCCCCCCGCGATTTCCGGTTCGCTTCGCGGATGCCGTCCCGACGAACCGTCGCCCTCCACGCGGCCCTCGCCTTGCTCACGGGTTTTCCCGCGTTGGCCGTTGAACCCACGGCGCGGACCGGCGACATGCCCCGCGTCCCGGCCACGCCCGCCGACCACGCCGCCGCGACGTTCCGCGTCCGGCCCGGATTCGAGGCGCAACTCGTCGCCGCCGAACCACTCGTCCAGAGCCCCGTCGCGCTCGCCTTCGACGAATCCCGCCGCGTCTATGTCGTCGAGATGCGCGACTACTCCGAACGTCGTCCCGAGCGGCTCGGACGCGTCCGGTTGCTCCGCGACTCCGACGGCGACGGCCGCCTCGATGCCGCGGACGTGTTCCTCGAAGGGCTCGCATGGCCGACCGCGGTGACGTGCTGGGAGGGCGGCGTGTTTGTCGGCGCCACGCCCGACCTGATCTTCGCGAAAGACACCGACGGCGACGGGAAGGCGGACGTGCGGGAAGTGATCTTCACCGGCTTCGCGAGCGACTTCGCGCCGTACGCGACGAACAAACTCAACGTGCAGGCGCTGATGAATTCCCTGCACTGGGGACTCGACCAACGCATCCATGGTTCCGCGAGCATGAGCGGCGGGACCGTGCAATTGGTCGACTCGCCGTTCACCCGCGCGTGGCGCGCCAAGGTCGGACTCACCAATTTCCCCGCGCCCGTCCGCCTTCGCGGCTGCGACTTTTCCTTCGACCCGCGCACCCTCGATCTCCGCGCGGAAACCGGCGGCGGGCAACATGGGATGTCGTTCGACGATGTCGGCCGGAAATTCGTCTGCAGCAATTCCGACCATCTCCAGCAGGTGCTCTACGACGACACGACGTTGCCGTCGAATCCCGCGCACGACGCGCCGGCCGCGCGCGCGAGCATCGCGGCGGATGGTCCCGCGGCGACCGTGTATCGCGCGAGTCCCGACGAGCCGTGGCGCGTGTTGCGGACGCGCTGGCGCGTGGCGGGATTGGTGCCGGGACCGGTCGAGGGCGGCGGTCGGCCGAGCGGTTACTTCACCGGCGCGACCGGCGCGACGATCTATCGGGGCAGCGCCTACGGGCCGAATTTCGCGGGCGACGCGTTCATCGCGGACTGCGGAAGCAATCTCGTCCATCGCAAGAAACTCCGGCCCGGACCCGACGGCATCGTGCTCGTCGGCGAACGCGATCCGTCGGAAGCGACGAGCGAATTCCTGGCGAGCACCGACAACTGGTTTCGTCCCGTGCAGTTCGCGAACGCGCCGGACGGTTGCCTGTGGGTCATCGACATGTACCGCGAGACGATCGAGCACCCGTGGTCGTTGCCGGACGGGTTGAAGCAGCATCTCGATTTGAATTCCGGCAGCGATCGCGGGCGGCTGTGGCGCCTCGCACCGACGGGATTCGACGCGCGCGGCACATTGACGCGTTCCGTTGGCATCCGCCCGAAATCGACGGGCGAATGGGTCCGCGATCTGGAAAGTGCGGACGGATGGGTGCGCGACACGGCGTCGCGGAA
The DNA here is from genome assembly GCA_025363585.1 of Verrucomicrobiota bacterium. GTDB lineage: Bacteria > Verrucomicrobiota > Verrucomicrobiia > Limisphaerales > UBA9464 > UBA6176. The sequence continues at coordinate 22,255 of JANYDN010000371.1, forward strand.
GTTGCATGAACTGCAGTCGCGCGACGCCGTCCCCGCGTTGAGCGCCCTGTTGCGTCCGACGACTCCCGTCGCGACTCGGTTGCACGCGCTGAACATTCTGCGCGGGCTCGGCACGTTGACGCCGGCGACGTTGGACCGAGCCGCCAGGGATCCCGCGCCGGCCGTGCGCGCCGAAGCCGCCCTCCTTGCGCCCGACGCGGGCTTTGCATCCGAATCGATCTGGCCGGAACTCGCCAAGGACGCCTGGCCCACGGTGCGATTCGCGGTCGCGCGCGTCGCGTCCAAGGTTCCGGCTGCGTCCCGGGAGGACGTGCTGGCGACGTTGGTGGCGAAGGGTCCACCGCTGGCGAGCGGCCTCGCGCTCCATTCGGCGGCCGGCCACGAGGTGGCGCTCTGGGAGAGACTCCGTTGGATGAGGACGGCCGACGACCCGGCGTTCGCCGAGATCGCGCGCATGGTCGGGCGGACCGCGTCGGCTCCCGATCTTCAACGTCTCGCCGCCCCGACCCAGTCACCGCTTCACTCGGAATTCGTGGAGTTGGCCGCGCTCGCCGATGGAATCGAATCGTCGGGGCGGAGTCTCGAAAAAGTCGGGTTGACCGATCGGTATGCGCCCGCGTTCGCGAAAGCCCGCGACGCGGCGCGAACGGGTTTCGACACCAAGACACGCAGCGCGGCGATCGCTCTCCTCGCACACGCGTCGGCCGCGGACGCGTTGCCCGCGTTGTCGTTGGTCCTTGCGAACGGTTCGACCGAGGAACGCGGCGCCGCATTGCAATCGTTGGCCCGGTTCCAGGGTCGCGAATGGGCCGACGCGCTCGTCGCGGGCGCCAACCGCGCCGGCGGACTTCGCCCCCGCGTCTACGGCCTTTTGCTTCGACGTCCCGAGGGACAGGCGGCACTCGTCGCGGCGCTCGGCACCGGGACGCTACGCGTCGCGGACCTGACCACCGAGACCGTCCAGGCCTTGCGGCAATCGTCCGACGCCACGGCGCGTCGCGAGGCGCGTCGCCTGCTGGGCGAACCACCGGCGGATCGGCACGTCGTCGTCGAATCGCGCCTCGCGGTGTTGAACGCGGTCGGCGACGCGTCGAAAGGCGCGCCGGTGTTCGCGGAACGCTGCGCGGGTTGCCACCAATTCCGCGGCGTCGGCCAAACGCTCGGGCCCGACCTCGCGTCCGTCGCGTCGAACGGCCCGGAGAAACTCCTCGTGGCGATCCTGGACCCGAACCGCGAGGTCGCGCCGAACTTCACCGCGTGGCTCGCCGAGACGGCCGGCGGCGAATCGCTGGCGGGAATCCTCGCGCGGGAATCGGACGGCCGCGTGACGTTGCTGCAGGCGGGCGGCACGACGACGACGCTGGAGCGCGCGAAACTGAAGCGCTGGGAGAACACGGGGAGATCGTTGATGCCCGAGGGACTGGAAGAAGGCCTGGACGACCAACGCCTCGCCGATCTCCTCTCGTACCTGACCACGGAGAAACGCTGACCGACGGGAATCACGGAACCGGGGGCTTCGGGATTTTTAACCACGGAGCACACGGAGCACACGGAAGTGTGGAAGCGAAGAGACCGTCCGTTTTTTACCACGGAAATCACGGAATCGGACGGCATACAGGATTCGGACTGCTTCTTGTGATTACCTGTTTTTCCTTTCCGTGATTTCCGTGGTTTCCGTGGTAAAAATATAGGTTCCACGGCTCTTTCGAGCTCCGTGTGCTCCGTGGTAAAAATTCCCGGCATCCGCGTCCGTGGTCTGTGCGTGGACTTGAATGTTCCGTGGCACGGCAGGACGCTCGCCGCGAAGTGAAGTTGCTGTTTTCCGAGACCACGCCGGACTACGCGCACTACCTTTACCCGTACGTGGTCTGGGGATTCCTCGAGTCCGGCGAGACGCCCGCCGACGCCTTCGACTCCGGCTTTCTTCCCGGCCTTCCCTCGCTCGAACGCTTCTACCTCGTCCGCCATCTCCGCATCCCGTTGGCCGGCTGGAAACCCACTTCCGAGAACCGTCGCATCCTTCGCAAGGGCGAGGGTTGGGACTGCGCGCTCGTTGCCAGGGAGTCCTTTGATTACGCGGGCGAGCGACGCGACCGCTGGCTGGCCTATGCGAACGAACGCTTCGGCGAGGGCGTGATGCCCGGCGAACGCCTCGACCGCGTGATGGGCGGCCGCGTGATCTCGCACGTCCTCCATTTCACGGAGACGGCGACCGGACGCGAGCTCGGCTCGGCGGTGATGTACTTGGAGGCGCCGCGCGTCGCTTATTACTACTACGCGTTCTACGACCTCACGCTCTCCGATCGAAATCTCGGCATGTTCATGATGACGCGGTCCGCCGAGCACCTCGCGTCGCTCGGGTACGAGCATCTCTACATCGGCACGTGCGTGACGCCCAAGGCGCTGTACAAGGCGCAGTTCGAGCCGCTGGAATATTTCGACGGCAACCGGTGGTCGCGCGACCCCGCGGGCCTGCGGCATCTGGTGCAAACGGAATGCCCGCCGGGAAAGCATCGGTTGGAAACGCCGGAGTTCATGGTGTTCCAGCCGGACGGGTTGGCGGGCTTGGTCGCGCAAGCGCGGGCGAGGATTCCGCGGGGAAAGTAGGCGGTGTTCAGTTTTCAGTTTTCAGTGGTCAGAGATGAGAGCGTCGGCCCCCGCGCGAAGCGTCCCGCCGTCGCGGTAGACGCACGCCGGCCGCGTGCGCTACGGTGCCCGACCTGTGACGAACAAAGGGAAGTCCCCGCTCCGCGTCGGCCTCATCTCGCTCGGCTGCGCCAAGAACCTTGTCGATGCCGAGATCATGCTCGGATCGCTGCTCCGCGACGGCGTCGAGATCACCAACGACGCCACGCAGGCGGACGCCGTGATCGTGAACACCTGCTCGTTCATCGACGCGGCGCAGGAGGAGAGCGTCGACGCCATCCTCGAGTCGACCGCCGTGCGCGACGCCAACCACCGCGGCCAGGCCATCATCGTGTCCGGTTGCATGCCGCAGCGCTTCCGAGAGGAACTCCCGAAGCTCCTGCCCGAGGTCGACGCGTTCATGGGCATCGACCAAGTCGCGGAGGTTGGGACGATCGTCCGGAAGGCGGTCGAGGCGCGGTCCGTCAAACTTTCCACGGAGTCCGTGACGAGGGCCAAGGGGAAGGCAAAGCCCGGCGACGTGAAGTCGCGCGTGGCGAAACTCGCGGACGGCAACGGACATTCGCACGACCACGACCACGATGAATCGATGCGCGGCACGGGGGAGTTCGGGAAGACCCGTCGCGTGCTGTCCGCGCCGGCGGACCCCGCGGTTCCTTCGGTCGACGTCGCGTTGCGTCCCGACTACATCCCGAACCACGAGACGCCGCGCTTCCGCCTCACGCCCCGGCACTTCGCCTACCTGAAGATCGCGGAGGGCTGCAACCATCCGTGCAGCTTTTGCACGATCCCGCGCATGCGCGGCTCGCACCGCAGCCGCGTGCAGTCCGACGTCGTGGCCGAGGCCAAGCGGCTGATCTCGGAAGGCGTGCGCGAGCTCAACCTGATCTCGCAGGACTCCACCTACTACGGGCTCGACCTCCGTCCGAACCACTCCCGCGCGATCTCGTCGCCCGAGAAATTCACCGCCGCGACGCGCGCGCTGGCCGCGGACGCGACGACGCTGAGCACGCTCCTTCGCGAGTTGAATGCCCTTCGCGGCGACTTCTGGATCCGCCTTCTCTACACGCATCCGGCGCACTGGACCGACGAGTTGATCGCGACCATCGCCGGGTGCAGGAAGGTGGCGCGGTACGTGGACATGCCGTTGCAGCACGTGGAGGACGACATGCTTCGTCGCATGCGGCGCGAGACGAGCGGGCAATACATCCGCGAGCTCATCGCGCGGATCCGCGCGGGAATCCCGGGCATCGCGATCCGCACGACGCTCATCGTCGGGTTCCCGGGCGAGACGGAAAAGCAGTTCGGCACCCTGTTGGATTTCATCGAGGAGACGCGGTTCGAGCGCCTGGGAGTGTTCGCGTATTCGCGTGAAGTGGGAACCATCGCCGGGAAGATGGAACGGCAAACAACGCCCAAGACGCGGCAGGGACGCCGCGAGCGCGCGATGGCCACGCAGCACGCGATCGCCCGGGAAATCTCGGGCGCGGCCGTGGGCACGACGATCCGGGTGTTGGTCGAGGGCGAGGCGAGCGCGCGCGAGTTGCAGAAAGCCAACGTCAGCTCGTGGGAACACGGGCTGATCCGCGACGGGGATCCGGGGCTGGGCGCGTTGCGCGGCCGTTACCTCGTCGCGCGCGGCGAGGCGGACGCGCCGGACATCGACGGACGCGTCTACATCCGGGGCAAGCTGCCGGTCGGCGAATTCGCGAAGGTCAAGGTGGTCGGGCACACCGACTACGACCTGATCGCCGAGCCGGCGTAGAGCCGAGGCATCCCGCGCGGTATGCCGTGGGTGGCACCGGCCCGGTGCCACTTCCCGACTGGTTTCCCAACGCTATTTTCAGCACCGAGTGGCGGCGGGCCGCCGCCACCCACTCATGCTGGTCTGGTGGTTGAGGGCGTGAAATATTTCCCCGATCGCAACCGCATGCGGCCTGCCGAGCGACGCTTCGCGCCACATACCGCGCGTTCCCGAACATTGGGGCTTGCCCCGAGTCCAGCTTAAGATTTCATCCGCCCCATGTCCGAATGGCTTCAGATCGCGATCCTCGGCTTGATCGAGGGGATCACGGAGTTCCTGCCGGTGTCGTCGACCGGCCACCTGCTCCTCGCCGAGCATTGGCTCGGGGGACGCACGGATCTTTTCAACGTGGTCGTGCAGACCGGCGCGGTCCTCGCGGTGTTGGTGGTTTTCATGCGCCGGGTGGTGGATCTGGTGGTGCGGTTCAACGTGCCCGAGAACCGCGACTACGTGGCCAAGCTTTTCGTGGCCTTCGTCATCACCGGCGTCTGCGGGCTCGCGATGAAGAAGCTCGGCCTCAAGCTTCCCAAGGATCCGCAACCCGTCGCCATCGCCACGCTCGTCGGCGGCGTCCTGTTCTTGCTCGCGGAATTCTGGCTGCGCGGACGCAAGACCACCGATCTGGTGACGTGGCCGATCGCGCTCGCCATGGCGGCGGGCCAACTCCTCGCGGTTGCATATCCGGGCACGTCGCGTTCCGGCGCGACGATCCTGTTCGCGCTCGTGCTCGGGTTGAGCCGGCCCGCCGCGGCGGAGTTCTCGTTCCTTCTCGGCATCCCCACGCTGCTGGCCGCGGGTGCCAAGGAAACCCTCGACGCGCTGAAGGACCACACGCCGCACGAGCCGTGGCTGATGATCTTGTTCGGGACCCTGGTCGCCGGGGTGTCGGCATTCGTCGTCGTGAAGTGGTTCCTTGGTTACCTCCGCACGCATTCGTTCGCGGTGTTCGGTTGGTACCGCATCGCGCTGGGCATCGGCATCCTCGTGTTGTTGAAACAAGCCTGAGCCATGGATCTCGCCGGGAAAGTCATCCTGATCACCGGGGCCTCGTCGGGCTTCGGCGCCGCCGCCGCGTTGGCTTTCGCCCGGACGCGTTGCCATCTCCTGCTCGGTGCCCGGCGCGTCACCCGGCTCAACGAGGTCGCCACGGCCGCCCGCGAGGCCGGCGCCGCGTCGGTCGGCATCCATGTGCTCGACGTCGCCAGCACGCGGAGCGTCGACGCCTATGCGGCGTGGGCGCGCGACCAACACCCGTCCGTCGACGTGCTCGTCAACAATGCCGGCGGCGCGCATGGCCTCGACCCGGTGGCGCTGGGCAAGGACGAGGATTGGGAGGCGATGGTGCAGAGCAATTTCCTCGGCCTCCTGCGCATGACGCGCGCGACGCTGCCGATGTTGCCGCAGCACGCGGGGGCGTGGGTGCTGAACATCGGGTCGATCGCCGGGCATTCGGCGTACGAGGGTGGCGCGGCGTATTGCGGAGTGAAGGCCGGCGAACGGCTGGTGACCCAGGCGCTGCGGTTGGAACTCAACGGCACCGGCATCCGCGTCGGCACGCTCGATCCCGGGATGGCGGAGAGCGAGTTCTCCTTGGTGCGGTTCAAGGGCGACGCGGCGCGCGCGGCGAAAATTTATGAAGGAGCGCGGCCGTTGACTCCCGCGGATGTCGCGGATGCGATGGTCTGGATGGTCAGTCGGCCGCCGCATGTCTGCGTCGACGAGTTGATTCTCAAACCGACGGACCAGGCAGCGTTCCACAAGGTCTATCGGCGGAAGTAAGGGGGGAGTTTCAAGTTTCAAGTTTTCGGTTTCAAGGGGCTGCGCCACTCCCGGTGGGCCGCTGTGGAAATCGCGCTTTCGGATTCCCGGAATCCGGCGGAGGGTCCGGCTTCCAACGGCGCGGTTGGCGCGCTCCTAAAACCGTTTCTCCCCATGTCGAATCCCGTTGTTCAACCGTATCTCACCTTCGGCGGCCGCTGCGAAGAAGCCCTCGCGTTCTACCACGCCGCGATCGGCGCCGAGGTCGAGCTCCTGATGTACTACCGACAAAGCCCGGAACCCATGCCCGAAGGAATGCTATCGCCCGGTTGGGAAAACAAGGTCATGCACACCACGTTCCGGATCGGCGGCTCCACGCTGATGGGGTCGGATGGGTGCGATGCGACGTCCAAGTTCGATGGCTTTTCGCTGTCGCTGTCCGTGACGACGCCCGAGGAGGCCGGCAAGGCGTTCGCGGCGTTGAGCGAGGGCGGAGAGGTGAAGATGCCGCTGGCGAAAACGTTTTGGTCGCCGTGTTTCGGCATGCTCACCGACAAATTCGGTATGGGCTGGATGGTGAGCGTGCCGGGGCAGATGTAGGCATGGCGCGGGCGTGGCGGCGCTGCAGGGTGGCGGCGATCGTAAGATCGCGGATCGAGGCGAGCCCGACGAAGCAGGACCGCCGAACCGTGGTGGCTCCCTGCTCCCTGCCTCAAAGTGGCACCGGGCCGGTGCCACCCACGCATGTTAGGCCGCGGCGAACGCCGCCTGCGTGCCCGCGCCGCCGGTGACCTTCACGCCGCGGCCATTCGCCGCGAGTCGCGTGAGGATCTTGAACAGCGGTTCGGCTTGGTCGGCCGCGCCTAACGCTCCGGCAAGCGCGTCCGCGGTGAACGACTTGCCGGCGTTCGCACGCAGGAATTCGATTCCGCGCGATTGCAGCGACAGGACGCCCGCCGCCGCCTTCTTGCCGGCCTCCACGCCGGGTTGGTGGTACGCGTTGATGCGCACGAGCGACGCGTAGAATCCCACCGCGCGTTCGAACAATGCGATCAACACGCCGACGCTCGAGGGGGAAACGTCGCGCACCGTGAGCGTCACGCTCTGGCGTCCCTTCTCGTACAACGCGTCGCGCGTGCCCAACAAAAATCCCCCGAGGAAATCGCCCGACGTCGCGCCCGGCTCGACCTCGATGCTGGGTCCGGTCCGTTCCTGCAAAACCTCGACGAGCACCGCGAAGAAATTCGGCACGCCCTCGCGGAGTTGCTGCAGGTACGCGTGTTGGTCGGTCGATCCCTTGTTGCCGTACACCGCGATGCCCTGGTTCACGACGCGTCCGTCGAGGTCGAGTTCCTTGCCCAGCGATTCCATGACGAGTTGCTGGAGGTACTTTGAAAAGAGTTCGAGGCGATCCTTGTACGGCAACACGACCATGTCGCGCGCGCCGCGGCCTTCGGTCAGGAAATACCAGGCCAAGGCGAGGCGCATCGCGGGATTCTTCGCGGCGTCGGCGACGCGCGTGACCTCGTCGCAAGCCTTCGCGCCCGCGAGAAAACCGTCGATGTCGATCCCCTGCAACGCGGCCGGCAACAGTCCCACCGCGCTGGTCTCGCTCGTTCGGCCCCCGACCCAATCCCACATGGGGAAACGTTTGAGCCAACCGTTCTGGATCGCGTATTGGTCCATCTTCGAGCCGACGCCGGTGACCGCGACCGCGTGGGCGCCGAAGGAGAGTCCGGCGCGTTCGTACGCCGCCTTGGCCTCGAGCATTCCGTTGCGCGTCTCGGGCGTGCCGCCCGACTTCGAGATCACCACGACGAGCGTCCGTCCCAATTGTCCGTCCAACCGCGCGAGCGTCCGGTCGATCCCATCGGGATCGGTGTTGTCGAAAAAGTACGGGGTGATTTTGTCGGCCTTCGGTTGGCCGAGGGCGTTGGCCACGAACTGCGGGCCGAGCGCGCTGCCGCCGATGCCGATGACCAGCACGTTGCGGAACGTCCCGTCCGCGCCGTGGATCGTGCCCGCGTGGACGTCGGCCGCGAACGCCTTCAACGCGGCGTTGGTCTCCTCGATCTCGGCGCGCAACGCGGGCGTCGGCGCGAGCGCGGGATTGCGAAGCCAGTAGTGGCCGACCATGCGGTTCTCGTCGGGATTCGCGATCGCGCCTTTTTCGAGGGCTTCCATCGCGGCGAACGCACGGCCGGCGGGAACGGCCATCGTCGCCAGGAACCCGTCCGGGAAATCAACGCGGGAGAGGTCGAGCGCGAGCCCGATGGACGGGTGCTCGACATAGGATTGCTGGAAGCGGGCCCAGAGTGCGGTCTTGGAAAGTGCCATGGTACGGGGTTGGTGACGGCAGCGGGAGTGTCTGCCGTAGGGACGCTAGACGCGCGCGGGCCCCGAAGAAAAGCCGCGAATGGGAGGCGGGGAGCATGCCGCCCAGGAGCATGCCGCCCAGGAGCGTGCCGCCTCAGCGAACCAGCGCGCCCCTGAAAACTTGAATCTTGAAGCTGAAAACTCGCGCCCCCTCAGGGCGCCACCGCGAGGCGTTCCTCGGTCGCGGCCACCTTCATCAGGACGCCCTGCTCCTTGTAGGCGCGCAGGACGAAATGCGTCGCGGTCGAAAGCACGCCCTGCAACGTCGAGAGCTTCTCGGACACGAAGCTCGCCACTTGGCGCAGGCTCGTGCCCTCGACCTCCACCATGAGGTCGTAGCCGCCGGACATCAGGTAGCACGAGCGGACCTCGTCGTGGCGCGCGATGCGTTCGGCAAGCTTGTCGAAGCCGCCGCCGCGTTCGGGCGTGATCCGCACCTCGATGACCGCCCGGACGATCTCGCGTCCGAGTTTGTCCTCGTTGAGCACCGCGCGATACCCGAGCAACACGCCGGAGTCGGCGAGCGCGGCGAGGCGCGAACGGACCTCCGCCTCGGAGAGGTCCAGCATCGCGGCCAACTGTGCGGGCGTGAGCGAGGCGTCCTGACGCAGCAACTTCAGCAATGAATCCACGCCCGCAGCAAACCGGAACACCGCAGCGGGCGGAAGCAGATTCCTGCGGTGCGTGGAGAGGGCGCGCCGGGAAATCTACTTCTTCGTCTCGGCGGGCTTGTCCTTGGCTTCCGTCGCCTTCGCGTCCTGCTCCTTCTTCGCGACCTTCTTCGGCTTGATGGCGGCGATCTCGTTGTCGTCGAGCTTGCCGTTGCCGTCCTTGTCGTAGCGTTCCAACTGCTTCTTCCACTTGCCGGCAAAGGCCTTCCTCAACGCCTCGGCCTCCGCGCCCGTGATCTTGCCGTCGCCGTTCGAGTCGAATTTCTCGAGCACCTTCTTCGGGCCCAGCTTTTCCACCTTGGCCTCGACGGGTTTCGGTGCCTCGGGTTTGGCATCCTCCGCACGGACCGTTCCAGCCACCAACGCGACGCCCAGAAGCGCCGCCCTCCAACCAATGTTAAGTTTCATCGTATGATTCCGGGGATATCTCCCGGGAGCAGACGCAACCCTACCTCCGGACGTTCAATCGGTGCGAGCCCGGGTTGGCACAACCATCGGGTCGGAATCCCGCGAGTGTAACGCCGCGTGGGGGCACGCGGCCTACAGGCAGGTTCTCGGGGGTTACCACGCGTTCCCCCAGGCATTCACCAACAGCCTCTTCCTCACCGACCGCAAGTACGCCCTCTTCGCCCCGTATCTCGCGACGCGCCAGACCTACCAGTGCCCCTCGGACAAGACGACGATCGTCACCGACCACGGCAAACCCATCCCGCAGGTCCGTAGCTACGCGATGAACCTCTACATAGGGAACGACGGGTCCATCAACGACCGGATCTCCAACCAATATCGGATCTATCGCAAGGCCACGGATTTCGATTCCCCCTCGGATGTTTTCCTTTTCCAGGACACGACCCCGCAGAGCCTTTGCACACCGGCGTTCATCGTCCTGATGCCCGGAGTGATGGGCGGCGACCAGATCTTCCACATTCCGGCGACGCACCACAACCGGGGCGGCGTGGTTTCATTTGCCGACGGCCATTCGGCGGCGCGCCGATGGTTCGATCACAAACTGTTCGCGAACTCGCCGGTCGGCACGCGGATCCAGCACAACCTTTCGTCGCCCGGCAGCGCGGATCTCAAATGGCTGCGGGACCACACGACGACGAAAAAGTGACGCGGGAATGGAAGGGTCGGGAGCAGTGAAGCCGCGCGGGACGGGTCCAGCGGACATGTCTTATTACATCCGGTCGACCGCGTGCCTAATTAGGCGATGCGTCGGGCGCGAGGCTCACCGCTCCTGGTCCATCGCCTCGGGCGAGCCGGGTTCGTCGAGCAATTGGATCGACGTCGCGGGTCCGAGGTCCGGATTGTCCCACGAGGACAATGCCCAAACGGTCTTCTTGGCGGGGGTCACCTCGAGCACCTGCACGCTGCCGGCCCACTGCTGGGTGTCCTTGATGCCGGCGATCCACGTGCAGATGACGGTGTTGCCGTTCGCCAGGCGGTTCGCGGTCTGGAAATTGCCAAGCCTGTAACCCGGGGCATCGTCGGGAGTGAATTCCCACACGGTTTCCCCCTTCGGGTTCACCTCGCGGGCATAACGCGCGGAATCGCCCGCGATCAGGGTGTTCCCGTTCTTGAGGCGAATTGCCGACCACGCGGACTTCGCCGGCACCGACCAGACCTCTTTCCCTTCCAAATCATATTCCACGACCTTTCCCTCGCCCATGTGCGGGACCAGGATCGTGTTCGCGCGGGTCATCCGGATGTGGCGGAACTGCCCGTGCGTGCCCTTCACCGTCGTGGGGATGGGGATGGTTTTCTCGAGCGTGTTGCTCGTCGTGTTGAAGATCATGGCCTGCGCCGGATTCCCGTTGCGCATCACCAGGACACGGTCGGGCCCGATGGATTGGACCGAATGGATCTCGGTCCCCGGCGGGGCGGGACATTGCCACACGATGTCTTTCTCCGGGGAAATCATCGCCGCGCCGGACATATGGGAGAAGATGATGTTGCCGTTGGATAGCATCGTGGCGTCGTCGAATTCCTGGACCCCGCCGGCGGCATTGCGCAACGGGATCGAGTACTGCCAGGCGACCTTCCCGTCGCGGACCACGAACATCGATTGCTTGCGGGGTTTGCGGACGTCCCATTCCCCGGCATATAGGAACGGATGCTGGCCGACGCCCTTGCCGGGCAACACCGGGCCATCGGCGGCGAGCCCGCGGACGACGACAAGCACCATCGCGGCCAACCCATACCAGAATGCATTCATGGAATGCGGGGTTGATAGCGAAGGGCCGGACATCGCGCCAGCGTGGATGTGGGGCCGAAGGCGACATTCCGGGGTCACGGTGCAACGACGGCGCGATAAAAGAAATCACCCGACGGCGGCGTGCCGGGATCCTCGAGCGAGATCGTGGCCCGCAGCGGCACGGTGTTGGTGGCCAGCGGTTGCCAAACCAAGAGGTCGGCGCTTCGTTGCAGGATATAAGTCCGCCTTGATGTCTCGGTGAGTTGGAGTCCCTTCAGACCGTTCGCCGTATAGGCGAGGGCGAGCGGTTCGAAGGCGAGTTTTCCGGGCGACAACACCGGCAACGACGCGACCTGCAATGCCTCGAATCCCGGCAGGACCGGCGTTCGCTCCATCACCACTGCCTTCAGCAAAAACGGATCCAAGCCCAGCAGTTGCAGGAGGGTGGGCGCCACCTGCGTCGTGCTCACGGGCGTGCGGACGATGAGCGGCGAGATCCTGGGATTGGAGATCAGTAGGCCGACGTGCGTGTCGTCCTCGGCGCCGCCGCCGTGCTCGGCGATCTTCTTGGAAGACGACGTGAACACCGTTCCCGGCCGCGGGAACACGATGATGTCGGGCACGCGGGAATCCGTCGCCGGATCCGCCCAGAGTTCCTTCAACGCGGCGCCGGCGAAGATCTCCTCGGCATAGTTGCTTCCCGCTCCCGCCCGCAAAACGGCGACCGCGGCGGGAGCCTGCGCCGGATCCTGCAGCCAGATCAGGACACCGTCGTCCGCGGTGACCTTGGCCGTCGGGATTTCGGATGCCGCGAGTAGACCCGGATAGTCAACGCCGATGGCTTGGTTGAGTCGCGCGGGATCCATGGGAGAGTTCCCGTGCTTGCCCGTGAGCACGATATAAGTCGAATCCAGCAAACCTTGTTGCCCCAGTGCGGACAGAATGTTGCCAATCGAAGCGTCCGTGTGCGCGAGTGCCTCGGCAACCAATGGGCCCGGGGTTCCGAAGCCATCGGCATATCCACCGGCTCCCGCGATGGACTTTCCCTTGATGTCCGAGGTCGACTTCGCCTTCTGCGCGACGCTCAGCGCCTGGAAATTCATCGCGAAAAGGGTCGGCACGGGGAAGGTGCCGGTGCCCGTGTGGTCGTGCCCGCCGATTTGCGAGATCACGGCGGACACCTTTAGATCGTCGTAGGCCTCGGTGGCCGCGAGGCTCTTGGTAAGGCTGGTGCCATAGACATTATACGAGGCGATTTCCGGCGTGTAGAGATCGTCGACGCCCTGGCCGGAAGGTCCGTTGGCGATCTCGTAGGAGAGGTGTTTCTCGCAAAGCGCGGTGCGTCCTCCGGCGGCGCGGACCACCTCGAACGCCGTGTTGACCCGTACGAAATCATGCGGCCAAACCGGTGCCCCGCCACGTTTGGGATCGCGCGGGAGCGCGTCCACGCTGATGCCACCGCCGCCGTCGAGCGTGCCGAAGTTGATGTCCACCAGCTCGGTGAACACCACCTCGGTCCCGACCGGGCCCTCGGTGATTCCGGGCGGCCACAGCGATCGGTCGTACGAGTCGTCGTAGTACACGCCCGTCGACGCCGGCGAGCCACCGGTGAACAGCGCAAGGAACGTCGGGAATGAATCCGAAGGCCGGACGGTGCTGGCGGAGGTATAACGAACGGCGGTCGATGCGAGTCGCGCGAGCGCGGAATCCGGATGGGCCGCGAGATGGTTCGCGAGATCCACGTCGTGCAGGCCGTCGATCGAAATCACCAGGACCCGCGCGGACGGTGGCGCGCCAAGGACGGTCGACGCGGCGACCAAGGCGGATACCAGACAGGATGGGACGACGCGCGGGAACGAACGGACGGATCGGGGCATGGACGGCAATAGCACGAACATTGCCACGGCGCGAATGCACGTTCGGGCGGCAACAGCCCACGCGGGCGGGACGGCCGCACCACCACACGGGCCTGCTGAAACAGGTCGGGCAAAAGAGAAGGGGCGCGGCCCTTGCGGACCACGCCCCGTGAAAGCCGGAGAAACGGCTTACTTGCTGATGAAGAGGATCTCCTCGTACGACGGCAACGGCCAGAGATCGTCGGCGACGATCGCCTCGAGGGCGTCGGCTGCCTTCCGGATCTCGAGCATCGCGGGGAGGATGGACTTGCAGTAGTGCGCGGCCTCGGCGACGAGGCCGTGGACGTGGTGGCCGCGCTCGGTCTCGAGGGCGGAGACGGCGGACTTGATGGCGGCCAATCCGCTCGAAACGGTCTCGAGCAAGGCGGTGTCGGCGGCAACGCCGGCGGCCTTGAGGGCGGCAACGTTGGTGGCGACCTCCGTTTGGTACCGCGTCACGGCGGGGATGATCTTGGTGTGGCTGATCTCGACGACGAGGTTGGCCTCGACGTTGATGGCCTTCACGTACTGCTCGTACGCGATGTCGCGGCGCGCCTCGAGTTCGCGCTTGCTGAGCACGCCGTACTTCTCGTAGGCGGCGACGGTTTCCTTCGACGCGAGGATCGGGAGGCAATCGATGGTCGTGCGCAGGTTGGGAAGACCGCGCTTGGCGGCCTCCTGGTGCCATTCCTCGGAGTAACCGTTGCCGTTGAAGATCACGGCGCCGTTGTCCTTGGCGATCTCGGTGAGGACGGCTTGGACGGCGGCCTCGAACTTGCCCTTCGGGGCCTTCTCGAGCTTCGTGGCGATGTAGTCGAGGGACTCCGCCATGATGGTGTTGAGGGCGGCCAACGGGGCGCCGATGCTCTGGTTGGAAGCGACCGCGCGGAACTCGAATTTGTTGCCGGTGAAGGCGAACGGCGAGGTGCGGTTGCGGTCGCCGGCATCCTTGGGCAACACCGGGAGGGTATCGACGCCGAGGTGCATGGTGCCGGACTTCTTGGACGACTTGGCGGCGCCCTTCTTGAGCTGCTCGAAGACGTCGGCGAGCTGGTCGCCGAGGAAGATCGAGATGATGGCGGGCGGCGCCTCGTTCGCGCCGAGGCGATGGTCGTTGGACGCGCTGGCGACCGCGGCCCGGAGGAGTCCCGCGTGGCGGTGGACGGCGCGGACCACGGCGGCGCAGAACACGAGGAACTGCATGTTCTCGTGCGGCGTGCTGCCGGGTTCCAGCAGGTTGCCCTGCGTCCCGTTGCCGAGCGACCAGTTGAGGTGCTTGCCGGAGCCATTGACGCCGGCGAACGGCTTCTCGTGCAGGAGGCACTCGAGACCGTACTGCCGGGCGACGCGCTTCAGCACCGTCATGATCTGCTGCTGGTGGTCGGCGGCGACGTTGGCGTTTTCGTAGATCGGGGCGATCTCGTACTGGCTCGGGGCGACCTCGTTGTGGCGGGTCTTGACGGGGATGCCGAGCTTGTAGAGTTCGGCCTCGGACTCATGCATGAACGCGAGGACGCGCTCCGGGATGACGCCGAAGTACTGGTCTTCGAATTCCTGTCCCTTCGGCGGACGCGCGCCAAACAGCGTGCGGCCGGAAGACAACAGGTCGGGACGGGTGAGGTAGAAGTTGCGGTCGATCAGGAAGTACTCCTGCTCGGGTCCCGCCGTGGCGGTGACCATCGCGACGTTCTCGTGTCCGAAGAGCTTCAGGATGCGGCGGGCCTGCACGTCGAGCGCGCGCATCGAGCGAAGGATCGGCGTCTTGATGTCGAGGACCTCGCCGGTCCACGAGACGAAGGCCGTCGGGATGCAGAGGGTGACGCCGTTGGCGTTTTCCTCGAGGTAGCAGGGGCTGGTGACGTCCCACGCCGTGTAACCACGGGCCTCGAACGTCGCGCGGATGCCGCCGCTCGGGAACGAGGAGGCGTCGGGTTCGCCCTGGATCAACTGTTTGCCGTTGAATTCGGCGACCGCCCCGCCCTTGCCGTCGGGCTCGAGGAAGCTGTCGTGCTTCTCGGCCGTGATGCCGGTAAGGGGCTGGAAGATGTGCGCGTAATGGGTGGCGCCACGCTCGAGGGCCCAGTCCTTGAGGGCCAAGGCAACGACGTCGGCCGTGCTGCCGTCGAGCGGCGAGCCGGTCTCGATGGTCTTGCGGAGGGACTTGTAGACCGCCTTCGGCAGGCGGGCCTGCATGACCTTCTCGTTGAAGACATTCTTGCCGTACAACGCGGCGGTGTGGCTGTCTTTGAATGCCAGCGTGTTGGACACGCGCTGGTAGTTTGCGGCCGCGATTGCAGCCTGACGTGCGGGACTGGCGCTCATGATAGGATTTCTGTGATGCGTCCCTGCAACGGGACGCGGGGTTCTAAGGATTCAGTGGAATGATTTCAAACGCTACTTGTTCACAAAGCCGCGCCCGGTGGTTGCCGGGCGCGGCTCATGGGTTGGATTCGAATCAGCCGTGGTAGGCTTCCTCGCCGTGCTCGGTTTGGTCGAGACCCTGGGTCTCCACGTCTTCCGTCGGCCGCAGTCCCACCACTGCCTTCACGATGTAGGCGATCACCAGCGTGCCCACGACCGACAGCACGATCGTCACCCCCATCGCCTTGGCCTGCTCCAGCCAGAGCCCGCCACCGGACACCAGCTTCTCAAGCCCATTGTCCTTCGCCGCCGCGTTCGCCGCCGTCAGGTTCGAGTTCACGTCCGCCGTGGCCAGGATACCCGTGATGAACGCCCCCAAGGTCCCGCCCACCGCGTGCACCCCGAAGGTGTCCAGCGCGTCGTCGTACTTCAGCATCGGCTTCAGGAACGCGCACGCCAGGTACGGCACCACGCCCGCCAGCACGCCGATGACCAACGCGCCCTTGGCCGACACGAAGCCCGCCGCCGGCGTGATCACCACCAGCCCGGCCACCGCACCGGAGCAGAAACCCAGGATCGAGGGCTTGCCGCCCCGGATCCACTCGATCACCGGCCACACGAAGGACGCCACCGCCGCCGCGATCGTCGTCGCCATGAACGCGCTCGCCGCGATCCCGTCGGCCGCCCCGGCCGAGCCGGCGTTGAAGCCGTACCAGCCCACCCACAGCATGCCCGTGCCGATCGCGCACAGCGCCATGCTGTGCGGCTGCATCGGTTGTTTGCCGAACCCGAGGCGCGGCCCCAGGATCAGGCACAGGATCAACGCGCTCCAGCCCGAGCTCATGTGCACCACCGTGCCGCCGGCGAAGTCGATCGACTTGATCTTCGCCGTGCCGTTCCACACCCCGTTCATCAGCCCGTCGATGCCCCACACCATGTGCGCCAGCGGGAAGTAGACGACCACCATCCAAAGGCCCACGAAGAGCATGATCGCGGAGAACTTCATCCGCTCGGCGATCGCCCCGATGATCAGGGCCGGCGTGATGATCGCGAACATGAGCTGGTACATCGCGAACACGCTGTGCGACACCCAGCCGGTGTAGTCCGTGTTCGGAGCCGCGCCCACGTCCTTCAGGAAGGAGAACTTCGTGAAGCTGCCGATGTAGGGACTCCCGCCCGAGAACACCGCGCTGTAGCCGAAGGCGATCCAGAGGATGGTCACCAGGCCGGCGATGCCGAAGCACTGGGCGACCACCGAGAGCAGGTTCTTGCGGCGGACCAATCCGCCGTAGAAAAGGAACAGTCCGGGCAGGGTCATGAAGAGGACCAATGCCGAGCTGGTCATCAGCCAGGCGTTGTGGCCGGGACCGGGCGAGGTTGCCAGCGCGGTCAACGAATTGGTCTGGCGGGCGCCGTTGGTGACGTAGGCCTCGAGGTCGGCCAGACGGTCGTCGACCGTGGGTTTCTTGTCCTCGGCGCGCAGGCTGGCGGAGGCCAGGAAGAGCGAGGAAAGGAAAGTCAGGAGCAGGAAGAACTTTTTCATGGATTGTGTCTGTGTTGGGAGTGTGGTTTCCGGGCTCAAACCGCGGCGTCGCCCTTCTCCTCGGTGCGGATGCGGATGGCCTCCTCGACTTGGGAGACGAAGATCTTGCCGTCGCCGATCTTGCCCGTCTTGGCGGCCTTGATGATGGCGGCGGTGGCCTCGCCGACCTTCGCGTCGGCGACCACCAGCTCGATCTTGATCTTCGGGAGGAAATCAACCGTGTACTCGCTGCCGCGATAGATCTCCGTGTGCCCCTTTTGCCGCCCGAAGCCCTTCACTTCGCTGACGGTCATTCCTTCGATCCCCACGTCGTGGAGGGCGTCTTTAACCTCTTCGAGTTTGAAGGGTTTGATGACTGCTTCGATTTTCTTCATGCGCAGTTGTCCTTCCGGAACCTGATTGTCGATTCGTTCCGCCGGTCCGGTCAGAATCGCACCCAAAACGTATCCACGTAGGCGGGCGACGCCGACGAAGCAGCGGGGATGCCATCCTAATTTAGTCAAACCTAACTACATGATTATAAACATATTACACGTTCATCTTTTCCATGAAACCCAATACTGAACATCTGGAACTGGCTTTTTTTGGACAGGCATATCGATTCGAAACAGGCGCGCCGATTCCACGGGGGGATCCCTCGGAGCGACCATTGAGTGGAGCTCCGGAAAGGAGGTACCGCGACGGCAAACGGGGATGCGTGAGATTCGCGCGCATCACGCGGGGAACCGCGCGGGCAAAAGAGTGGTCCGGGGGTTTTCGTCCACAACCCGTTGATAAAGAGAATGGCAGCGAGGGAACGCGACGGATGGCATCATCAGTGCTTTGAACGAGGGGAAAGGCGTTGACACTCGGAAAGTGAGATCACTAGAGTGCGCGCCGCGTTAAGCCCGCTACATCACACAAAACCTATGAATCGTCTCAGTTTCCAGCGTCGCAGCGCGTTCACGCTGATCGAGCTGCTCGTGGTGATCGCGATCATCGCGATCCTTGCCGGAATGCTGCTCCCCGCTTTGGCCAAGGCCAAGCAGAAGGCGCAACGCATCAAGTGCGTCAACAACCTCAAAAACGTCGGTCTTGGTTTCCGTATCTTCTCGACCGACAACAACGGCAGTTTCCCGTGGAACGTTGATGCCAGCCAAGGTGGCAGCCAGACCAACGGTGCGCTGACGTGGCAGCACTTCGCCGCCGTCTCGAACGAACTCTCGACCCCGAAGATCGTTGTTTGCCCGTCGGATGGCCAATTGGTCACCAGCGATCCCGCCCGTCTTGATGCGACCAACTGGACCGCCATCGTCAAGGCGGGAACCCCCCTCCCGGGACCCAACGGCAACAAGTACATCGGCTACTTCGTCGGCCTCGGCGCTTCCGAAGAGAATCCCCAGACGATTCTCGGCGGTGATCGTAACCTGAGCGAGGACACCACCGCCGCCACCGTCGTCCTGCTCAAGAGCACGGGCGCCGTCGGCCCCGCGGCGTACGTGATGACTGCGGCCAAAGCCCAGTCGTTGCCGACCTCGAAGACCTTCGGCTTCACCAGCCGCACGCACCAGGACGCCGGTCAGTTCCTGCTCGGCGACGGTTCCGTACAGCAAGTTACGTCTGCCCGCTCCCGCGAGGCGATCCGTGACGAAGCCTCCAGCACCGGCAACGGCATCACTTGGTCGCTCCCGAACTGATCCTCCGACCAAAAGACCCGGTCTTTTACGCATCAAAGGGCACCCTTCACCGGGTGCCCTTTTTGTTGTCCGAGTGGTTGGGAGCGCGTGGCTACCGATCAATTCCCGGACGCCACCAGACGCACGACCTCTGCAATCCCTGCACTCGGACGGAAGCCGACCAACCGTTCCAGCTTCCGGACGTCCGGGCGGCGGCGCGGCATGTCTTGAAACCCGGGTCGGTACGCAAGCTGGTACGGCACCCGTTCAATCTCTGCGGCGGTTCCCACCGTGCGTTTCACCAACTCGGCGAGCGCCAGCATCGTCACCTCGTCGTCGTGACCGATATTGATCACTTCCCCGCGCGCGGCGTCGCATGCACGGATCCGGACCAGCGACTCGACGCAATCGCGGACATGGCAAAAACAACGGGTTTGGCTCCCGTCTCCAAACACCCGGATGGGACCGCCCCGCCGTGCCGCCTCCAAAAAACGAGGTAGCACCATTCCGTATTGCCCGGTTTGCCGAGCACCGACGATGTTGAACAACCGCGCGACCGTGACGGGGACCCCTCTCTCGCGGAAAAACGCCAATGCCAGGAATTCGTCGAGCAACTTGCTGCACGCATAGCTCCACCGACTCAGCGACGGGGATCCGATCACCAGATCGTCTTCCTCGGCAAACCATGGCTTGTCGCTACGACCATAGACTTCGGACGTCGAGGTGATCAGGACGGGAGTCTTCCGCAACTCGGCAGCCGCAAGCACGACCTCCGTCTCGCGTAGGTTCGTCTGGATCGTCCGGATCGGCGCATCCAGGACCAACTCGACGCCGACCGCAGCGGCAAGATGGAAGACATACGAGGCTTCGGCGACCAACGCGGCAAAACCCGCACAGCCCGACACGGTCGCCTCGATGATGCGCAATCGTGGGTGGTCCGCGACGTCTGCAAGGTTGGAACGACGGCCCGTCGAGAAATCGTCGACGACGACGACCGATTCGCCGTCGGCGAGCAATCGTTCGACCAAATGCGAACCGATGAAACCGGCACCGCCGGTCACCACGACAGGTCCTTGCTGCACGGGGCAAGGATGCCCGGTCCCTCCTGCGGCACCACAACGGAATCAACGCGGCATGACCGCGACCCGATTGCCCGGTGCACCGTCACGAATCACCGGAAGGCCGCGGCGACGCCTTCTGCCAACCGTTGCCGAAATTCCGGATTTTGGATGCGTCGCGCTTCGTCTGGATTGGAAAGATAACCGCCTTCCACCAGGACCGCCGGACGGTTCTGCCAACGGAGCACGTCCATGAAACGCGCGTGCCGGACCCCGCGATCCTCGATTCCCGACGAGGCGATCACGTCGCGGTGGATCTCCACGGCGAGACGAAGGTTCGCGGCATCGTGGGCATTGTTCGGGAACACGCGTCCGACGTCGTCGGGAAACTCGCGCACGACATGCGAGGCCATTCCGTGCGGTGTCAGGCAATAAGTCTCCAGACCTGCCGCGTGCTGGCTCGGAAACGACGAGTTGAAATGCAGGCTGAGGAACACCTCCGCCCCGGTCGCTTCCGCGATGTCCACCCGCTCCGCCAGCGTCAGGTCGACATCGTTGGTGCGCGTCAGCGTCACTTTCCATCCGCGCGACTCCAGGAGTCCCCGAAGACGGAACGCCCAATCGAGCGTGAAATCCTTTTCGAACTGGTTGCCAAGGATGCTCCGCGTTCCGGGCTGCCGGCCGCCATGGCCCGGATCGATCACGATCGTCCGCACTTCGGGTCGCCATGGTCCCCCAACGACCAGCGGCGCGAGGTGCGCCTCGATGTCCAGCGGATGCATCCACAGTTTGCCCGCGACCATCCTGGGCTCGAATCCAAGCAACATCTTGCGCCCGTTCCACTCCGCGTCCTTTTGCCCAACCAGTACGGAAAGCCGTCCCGAAGGGCCTTCGGATTCATAGTGAAGCTCGCGTCCCCGCGCGACCGGGTGCGGGGTGGACCATCCCTGGTCGCGAAGCCACGCCGAGACATCGTTGGTTAGGGCCGTCACGCCGGGGAGATGGAGGGCGGCCCCCGATACGGCGGGGGGCGGTACGATGGGAAGCGGCACGGCGGGAAGCACCGGCACAACGACGGGTTCGGGAATTGCAGCCACTTCGGCGACGACCGGCGCGGGAACGCGAGCACCGGATGGCGCGGCGGAAATCCGATTCGTCGGCTGGTTGATGACGATCCCGCTGGGGGGGATCACCGGGCCGGTGGGACGATCGGAAGCGCATCCGCACGCCAGGAAAAACGCGACGAGTATCGTCCCCGAAAGCCAAGCCGCTGGAAACATTGGATGGCCTCTACGCGCGACGCGACACCGAGACAAGCGGGAACGGGATTGCGGTCGAGAAATCGAACGGGGCCGCCGCGGCAAGGCGAAGAATGGTTCCGGAAGAGCTGTAAGCCGAATTCTGTCTTCCCCGTCCGAAGACGGGGGAGAAGGTCATTTGTCTGAGCGACCGATACCCGGGATCGTCGTGACTTGCGCCACGAATGGAACGGGCCGCTCCGCGATCCCCTATTTGGTCTTGCTCCCGGGAAGGTTTTCCATGCCCCGCCGTTTGCACGTCGGGCGGTGGGCTCTTACCCCGCCTTTTCACCCTTACCGGATTCCGCGAACGGAACCCGGCGGTTTGTTTTCTGTGGCACTGTCTGTGAACCCGCCCTTACGGACGGACTCCCCGCGTGTATCCCCGGCCTGACCGGGGTTACGCGGTCCCGCGCCCCACGGAGTTCGGACTTTCCTCCCGCGACCGAAGCCGCGAGCGACCTTCCGCCCTTCCGGAACCGCCCGGAAGTTAAGGACCCAAACCTTCGTTGCACAGCGGCAATTCCGCCGGCACGCCGATTGTCGTGCCCTCGCCGTCGCGCAATCCGCGCGCCGCTCAAGCGACGACAAACGGCACTCCCACGATCCGCGCGCGCAATTCCGGCCTGCCCTCGACGGCCACCGTCAACTCGGTCCCAATCCGGAAGCACTCGCGTCGCACGTACGCCAGCGCGATGGCGCCGCCCGCGCGATCCGACCAAGCCACGCTCGTCAATTGGCCGACATCGCGGCCCTCATTGCGCACTTTGGCGCCGCGAACGGGGAGGTTTTCCGCGGTGCATTCCAGTCGCAAGCCGCGCAACGCCCGCGCGACTTGGCCGTACGTCCGAAGGCGCGCGAGGATTTCCTGACCAATATAGCAACCCTTGTCGAGACTCACCGCCCTACCCTCGATCCCGGCTTCGGGCGGCAGGTTCGATTCGTCCATGTCGGCACCGAACCGCGGAATCCCGGCCTCGATCCGCGCCAACTCGCAAGCCCGCCAACCCGCACCCCGTCCTCCGACTGCCTTGGCCGCCGTCACCAATCGGTCCAGGACCATTCCCAGCGCATCGGTCGGCACGAACATCTCGAAACCCGGCAGCCCGACCCGCGGTTGGTTCACGAGATAGATGTCGCCCAGACCCGGGGGCGAGGCGGTCGCTAAACCCAGCAAACCGGTCGGTGATTCGACACCGAGCTCGAGCGCCGCCACGACTTCCGCCGCGCGGGGTCCCTGGACCGAGAGCAGTCCGTAATACGGCGCGGCATCCACCACTTGCACGTCGTCCGCGATGACGTGGTGCTCGAGTCTCTGGCGCAGCGCGGCGGAAACGCCGGGTTCCACGTCGAGCAACAATTCCTGCGGCAACGCGTACACGAATGCGTCGCATTGCATCCGCCCCTTGTTGCTCACCACCGCGGTGTAGCAGCCCTTCCCCTCGCGAAGCCCCTGGATGTCGTTGGTCACCTGCCCGTGCAACAGGCGCACACGATCCGCGCCCGTCAGGCAGGATCGCCCGCGAAAACCCAGATCGAACACCGCCGCCGATTCCCGCAGGCCCCGGTGCTCCGCCGCGGGGTCGCCGTAATGTTCGACCACCTCGGCTCCGTTGACCGTGGCAAACACCGCGCCGAGCGATGCATGCAGTTCGTGAAGCGACAGCGAATCCATCGGTGGAACGTATCGCCGCTTCCGACCGACGCCAACACGGGCCCTCGCCGATTCGCGGACGCGCGGGCCGACCGCCAACCACCGGTTGACTCCGCGCCGCCGCGGCTGGTTGCCTTGACGCCGCCAATACGCGGCATCGCCATGGACCGAATCGAACCCACGAGTAGCGCCACGCGCCCGCCGCGCCGACCGATCCTTGCAATCGCGGTCCTTGTTCTCGCGCTCCTTGCCGACGCCGCGTGCCGGGTTCGGCCGGCCGTCGACGACCACGCCGCGTGGAAAGCCGCGCGCGCGGAATCCATTGGCGGGCCCGAAGGGTGGACCACTCTTGCGGGTCTTCATTGGCTTTCCGAAGGGACGCAAACCATCGGCAGCGGGCCGGCATGCGGCGTGAAGCTGCCGGTGGGAAGCGCGCCCGAAATCGTCGGAACGCTCGTCCGTTCCGGGACCCGCGTGCGATTCGAACCCGCCCCCGGCGTCGATGTCCGGCTTCGCGGCATTGCCGTGGGTGGAATCGATCTCAAATCCGACGCGCCCGGAAAACCGGACGAACTCGTGGTGGGACGCGTGCGCTTCTGGATGCTCGCGCGCGGGGAGCGACGCGCGATCCGCGTCCGGGATCCGGAGACGCCGGAGCGACGTGCATTCCATGGAATCCCGACGCACGCCCACGATGCGTGTTGGGTATTCCCGGCACGATGGGAACCGGCGGTGCCGCCACGTCAAATCCGCATCGCGGATGTCACCGGCGGCAGCGCCATGGAGAACGTGGCCGGGACCTTGGTCTTTGAAATCGAAGGACGAAGCATGCGGCTCGAGGCGCTCGAAGACCCCGAGACGCATGACTTGTGGGTGTTGTTCGGCGACACGACATCGGGCCGTACCACGTACGGTTCGGGAAGGTTTCTGCATGTGCAGATGCCCGGGCAGGACGGACGGACGAAAATAGATTTCAACCGCGCCTACAACCCGCCTTGCGCTTTCACGCGGCACGCCACCTGTCCGCTGCCTCCGCGTGAAAACTGGTTGCCCATCGCCGTGAACGCGGGGGAACTCGCGCCGGCGGGCCACCCTTAGCCGTATCCATGCAGTAGCGGCCGAGGAATTATCTCACGCCAAGCCGGGCCAAGGCCATCCAAGGGGGAACCAAGGCCGGCCAAAGCGCCATGATGGTTGATTGGGAGGGCCTCATCGAATCCCACCGTTCGGTGAGAGGTTACCCTGACGGATTCGGCCCCCTTTGATCGCCTTGGTCCGCCTTGGCGTGAAATAATTCCTCTGCCGCGACGACATGCGTCCGGCTGAGGCCTCACGGTCGCTGGCCCCGGAATCCCGCGATGCCGTGGAACGTGATGTAGTTGGCGTCATGCTGGCTGCGCGCCCCGCCTTCGTCATCGTCGCCCGCGGTCCGTGCCAACGGGATGAGATCAACCCCGTCGAATTGCCAATCGGCGTATTGGAACGCGTGGCGTCCGGGATCGTCGTGATGCAGCACCACGCGCCGGGATTCCCAATGGCGAAGGTCCGGGGAATGCAGCAACGACACTTTGTTTCGCGTGCGCTCGGCATCGCGCCGCGCGTCCGCGGGCAACACTTCGTTCGCAAGCGCCCAGTACGATCCGTCCCGCGGGTCGCGACATACCCGCCACCCGGAAGGATCGCGATCGAAGGCGAACCCAGGAAGACGCCGGTGGACGCGGGCGAATGGGCGACGACGACACCGGGAGGGCGTTCGGCCGTGGCCAAAATCGGAAACGCCGCACCCAAAGCGAGGAGCCAACGTCCCAGACGCGCGACCGTGCGGAAGCGAATATCGCGGGGCATTTGGGAACAGTGGTTGGTTTGGATCACGCCGACAAGCGGGGCAAAGGGACTCGCCAAGCGACAGGCCGTTGCGCACGGTCGCGGGCCAATGCTGCCCGATTTGTCGCCATTCGAATGGGCGTTGGCACTGCTCGCCGCCATGGGCATCGGCATTTCCAAAAGCGGCTTGCCGGGCGTGAGTCTCCTCCACGTCGTCATTTTCGCGCGGTTGTTCGGGGCGCGTGCATCGACCGGCGTGGTGTTGCCGATGTTGATCGCCGGGGACGTGGGCGCGGTGTTGTTGTTTAGGCGCCACGCGCAATGGCCCCACGTGTTCCGCACGTTGCCGCCGGCTCTGCTGGGCGTCGGGGTCGGATGGTGGTTGATGGGGAGTTATCCCGCCGCCCATTGGAACCTCGTGATCGGCGCGATCGTTTTCGGGTTGGCGGTGCTGCAGATCCTGCGCAACTGGCGCCCCGGACTCTTCGACCGGTTCCCGCACACGCGCGGATTCGCATGGACCATCGGATTCGTCGCCGGCGTGGTGACAATGCTCGCCAACGCGGCGGGCCCGGTGATGGCTCTTTATCTGGTCGCGGTCGCGTTGCCGAAGGACGCGTTTGTCGGAACGGCCGCCTGGTTTTTCCTTTTGATCAACGTTTTCAAGGTGCCGTTCAGCGCCCAACTCGGGCTGATCAACGCGCCTTCCCTGGCGTTCAACGCGATTTTGGTTCCTGCGATCGCGATCGGATTGTTCGCGGGGAAAGCGCTGGTGGCACGGATACCGCAGCGGGCCTTCGACACGCTCGTGCTGGCGTTTGCCATCATCGCCGCGCTGAAACTAACGCTGTCTTGAAACCGCCATGCCCGGCCGCCGCATTTCGCGTCGTGCCGGTCGGAACACTAGTTCCGGAACGCGTACAGCCCCTTCTCCGTGCGCAGGTAGACAGCGCCACCGACGAAAGTCGGCGTGCTCAATGTCGTCTCGTCGAGATCGTTTCGACCCAGCACCTCGAGCGTGTCGCCCGCGCGCACGACCACGCAGTTGGCGCGGCCGCTGGTGAAGTACACCTTTCCGTCCCCGGCGACGGGCGAGACTTTGACGTCGGCCGAAAACAAGCGTTCCTGCCACTTGACCTCGCCGGTCGACGCGTCGATGCACGAAGCATTGCCGTCGTCGCGGATCGTGTAGACGCGTCCGCCGTAAACAACGGGCGTCGGGCAATCGGGAGCGTAGCGGGTGATCGTCCACGCCCGGTCGCTTTCCGCGAGCTTGCCGCTCTTGCCCGAGGCCACCGCCACCATGTACCCCCGGTTTTGGAATCCGGACGCCACGGCAACGACGCGTCCGTCGCCGGCGGCCGGACCGGCGATCGTGCGGCCATAGGGATGCGGCGCCTGGATGCCACCCAGCGACCAAATGGCGGCGCCCGTCGACGGATCATACGCCGTCAATGCCTCGGCACCGGCCACGACAAGATCGGTCCGGTCCGCGCCGCGGACGAGCAAGGGGCTCGAATAGGAATCCTGGCCTTCCTCGCGCGCCCCGAGGGTCCGGTCGATTTTCCAGACATTGGTCCCCGTGGCCGCATCGAGCGCGATCACGTAGGACGGCCCTTGGTGCATCCACGGCACATAGAGTTTGCCACCCGACAACAAGGGCGACGAACCGAACCCATGGTTCGCGTGGTAGGCCCCGTATTCGCGGCCAAGCTCGCGGTGCCAGACGATTTTGCCGTCGGCGTCCAGACAAGCCACGTCGCCCGTCCCGAAAAGAACCCACGAATTCTTGCCGTCGGTCGACGGGGTGGGCGTCGCCATGTTGTGCAATTGATGGGACTTGGCCTGTCCCTTGGCGAGGGTCTGGTCCCAGATCACGCTTCCGTCCTTTTGCGAATAAGCGATCACGTGCATCGCCGTGTCCGGGGTTTGGGCGGTGATCCAGATGCGTCCGCCGGCCACGATGGGGGAAGAGGCACCGCGACCCGGCGGGACCGTCGTCCATGCCAAGCCATTGGTGCGGGACCAATGGACCGGCAGGTTGCGCTCGATGCTGACGCCGAGACCGTCGTTGCCCCGCCACCCCGTCCAATCGCCCCGTGCGATGCCGGCAGACGCGCCTGCGAGAAGCATCGCGCCCAATATTTTTCCGGTGCTCATGGTGGCGATGCCGATCCCCGCGGTTTTAGGAGCCTGATTGCGGCCCGGGTCCGGCAGACGGGGGAGGAACGGCCCCGCCCGTACCGTAGGTTCCCTCGTCGGGAGTCAACGGCCGATGGTAATACGACGCGTAGTAATACGTCGTGTAGTAGTAGTACGGATTGTCGATGGGCACGCCGTTGACGATGAGTCCGATGATGGGCGCGCCGCGTTGCTGGACGGTGTTGATGCCCATCTTGGCGAAACGCATCGACGTCTTGCCGGCGCGGACGACGAAGAACAAACCGTCGAGAAACGCCGCGATGGAGAAGGTGTCGTCGATCGCGGTGAGCGGCGGGCAATCGAAGATGATGTAGTCGAACTGCCGCCGGAGTTCCATGACGAGGTCCTTGGTGGCGGCACCGATGAGCAACTCGGAAGGGTTGCTGGGCCGCGCGCCGGCGGACATGAGGGTCAGGTTCTTGATGGGCGTCTCGCGGAGCGCCTCGGCGATCCCGAGGGTGCCGTGCAGCACCTCGGCAAGGCCGCGTTCGAGCGGTTGTTCGAAATAGCCGTGGATGTTGCCGCGACGAAGATCGGCGTCGACGAGGAGCGTCTTGTGTCCGGCGTTCGCGAGGGTGATCGCGAAGTTGGCGGTGAAGGTGGTCTTGCCGTCGCCGGGCACGGCGGACGTCACGGCGAGGAGCCGTTTGCTGGTACCTTCAGGGCTGAGCAGCAGCGCGGAACGAATGCCACGGAGCGACTCCGCGAACATCGTGTGCGCCTTCATGCGGTGCAGCAGCAGGTAGCCCTCCTTGTAGTGCTTCTTGTCCACCTCCGGCAACTGCCCGAGGATCGGCTCGCCCAATGCCTCCTCGATGCGTTCGGGATCGTCCAGACGATCGTCCAGCTTGTGGAGCAGGAGGAGAGCGCCCAGACCTAGGATGAACCCGATGCCGACCCCGGTGAGCACCATCTGCGGCCGGAACGGCCCCACGGCAACCGGATCGCCGCCGCCGGACTCGATCACGTTGAACTGCTCGTCCTCGACCGCGAGGCGCGAGGTCGATGCCAAGGCGCGGTTCTGGCTCTCCAACTGTTCCTTCTCCCGCGCTTCCCTGATTTTCAGGCGTTCGTATTCCTGCTCGTTCAGGTTCTTCTCGAAGACCTCTTCCTCGAGCGTCTTGATCAGGGCGGGATAGGCTTCCTCGCGCTTCCGAAGTTGGCGGATCGTGGCCCGGCGCGTGTCGTCGGCCATGCGCAACGCCTCGTCGATCTCGATCTGTTTGAAGGCGATCTCGCGCGAGAGATCCACCATGGATGGATGGTTCGTGCGGAGAGTGTTGGTTTTCTCGGCGTACTGGGTGCGGAATCGAACCAAGTCGAACTTCAATTGGGGAAAGGCGGCAGTGCGTATTCCCTCCTCGTCCGGGTCGTCGGAGGTCCGATCGCGCGTGGGTCGCGTCCGGGGCGCGCGCTTGGGGTCGACGCTGCCGGCGGCGACTTCCTCGGCGGTGGCGGACTCGTAGAGGGTTCGTTCGGTCTGCAAGGCGAAGTACTCGCTCTTGGCCTTCTCCAGGCGCTCGCGGGAACGCGCGCCGGCATCGGCGACATTGGCGATGTTCCACTTGCGCGTGAACTGGTCGAGCTCGTCGCGGACATTCTCAAGCTGGCGTTCGCTGGCCAGGATCTCGCGGTGAAGCGACGCCTCGGCGCTGCTCTTGAGGTTCACCAGGACCTGTTTCTTGTAGTCGATGAACTCCTGGGCCCACACGACCGCGAATTTCTGGCAGTAGTCGAAATTCGTGCCGCGCACCGTCAGGATGTACTGGCCGCCGCGCGCGGGCAGCGCGTCGTAGTCGGGACGTGCCATGCGGTTCGTGTTGCCGCCGCTTTCCTGGAGACGCTGCAGGACGCGGTTCACCACGGCCGCGCTTTTCATCATCGAGATCTGGGTCTCGACCACCCTCGAATCCTCCTCGATCTGCACGCCCTGCATGATTTGCATCATCTTGACCTTGGGCGGCACCGACAGCACCGAACGCGACTGGAACTGATCGGGCTTCGACCACGCCTGCCAGAGCCCAAGGCCCAATCCTGCCGCGGAACACACCAGCAACAGGAGCCAGCGTTCCGCGAGGATTTTGAAATAGCGCCGGAAATGGAGGTACAGGTTGATCCTGTCGACCATCGATGTGCCATACCCGGGCAGCGGCGTGTTGTACGACGAATAGGGTTTCATTGGGAACGTCGCTCAGAGACCGAGGATGAGTTTCCGCGGCACATGGATCCGGTCGCCTTCCTTCAATTCGAAGTCGGCCGAGCGATCGTTTTTGTTGAGCACTTTGTTGATGTCGACGATGTGGGTCTCGGGTTTGCCATCGGCGTCCACGCGAAACACCTTGATCTTGCTGAGGTTCGCATAGTCGTTTTTGGGATACGCGAGGATCACGTCCGAAAGCCAAAGCGGGGTTCCCTGGGTGACCGGATAATTTCCCATGAGTTCGCCGAAAATCTGGACCTTCGCCATGTTCGCCGCCAATCCGGGACCAGAGCCGTTCGGATTCGCGGGGTTGTACACGGAGTCGAGGTCGAGATTGAGGGTCGAATCGATGTAATATTCCGCGTCCAGCTTCTCCTTCAATTCCTTGCGCACGTCCGCGATGCGGCGTCCGGCGGCTTTCACCGTCACGTAGGTGGAATGGGCCCGGCTGACGTTGAAATGGGCCTCCCCCGAATCCGTGATGCTCACCCGCATCGCTTCGGCGCCGGAATTCGGATCCTGGGCGATGCGGTACCGGAACGTGTCGTGCGGCTTGAGTTCCCGCGTCTCGGCATCGACCACCCCGCCGAAGACGACGGGCGAGTTGGTCCCACCCGCGGGAGCATTGGTGCCCGTGATTGGCGGCGCGTTGGTCGCGACCCGGGTCGAGGGGGACACCTTGGGTGCGGGCTCTGCCGCCCCTCCGGATCCCATGCCGGCAATGCCAAGCACGAACCCCAAGAGGGCGCCATGAACGATTCCACTGCGCATATGTTTAGAAGGAAAAACCGACACCCAGCGACACCGTGTTCGAATGGTAGCTCCGCGAGGTGGAGGTGGAGTCACGCAACCGATACGAATAGGACAGGCTGGCCCTGATGTTCGGCGTGAATTGGTACCCCGTCCCGATGTGTGCGTCGTAGGAAGCCGCGGAGTCGTTGGTCGTGATGCTCGCGGGTACCAAGCTGATGGTACCGTCGGGGTTGAAGTAGATCTGGACCCCATTCAACTTTCCCGACTGCTTCATGTCGGCATACGAGACGCCGCCGCTCAGACCGATGGCCTTCATGAACTGCCACGAGATTTGGTACCCCACCGCGAAGGTCTCGGTGAAATTGCTTCCCAATCCGGACTGGACCCCGGAACTCACGCTGATCGAATGCGAAATGTTCCGCGTCAGGACTTGGCTGGCGGCAACGTTCCACGTCACGCCGCCGAAATTTCGTTGGTCCGCGACCGTGCCCGTCGACGACGAGTCGATGACTTGGTAACGCACCGACGCCGTGATCGAGATGTAGGCGTTTGGAGTGAAGGAAATCATCGGACCCGCACCGTAACTGGTGGAGTCGTTCTGGAATCGCTCGACATAGCTCGTGGCGGACCAACTGGCAGAAAGACCCACCGTCCAATAGGGCGACAGGCGCTCGTACACGCCTGCGTAGAGCGAGTGGATGTTCGAATCCAGGATCGAGAACTTGTCGCCCAACCCGCGTTCGATGGCGAACGAGTACCCGACCGAGACGCTCATGTCCTGGGTGGGTTGCCATGACGCGGTGAGTCCCGTCGAATTCGAAATCCGGTTCAGGCTCACGGCCGCCGCATTGCCGTTGCCGGCGATCTCCCCGCGACTGTTCGCGGCGGACGAAGACCGGTTATAGAAATCCAGCAGGACCGGCCCGACGAGCAATTTGTACGAGATATAGCTGTCGGGAACGATGTTGAACCGGGTGAACGCCCCGTAGTTCATGCTGTACCGGTACGAAACCCCGATGCTGAGATCTAGCGAGCTGTGTTCGTTGATCCCGTAGGACAAACGGACGCCGGCGGTGCTCGTCACCGTGAGATCGTCACGACTCACCACACCGGGTCCCGCCGCGGTCTGAAGCGCGTTGTCCGTGTACGATGTGTCCACCGCGGCATACAGGCCGTAGGTCAATCCCGCGGCACGGTGTTGGCCGCCACCGCCGCCGATCGGCCCCTGGAACGCTTGTCCCGGCATTCCCGAGAAAGCCCTGGCGGGATCGCCGGTCGCCGGCGCGCGGGGCGTCGCGGGCGCGTCGTCGATCTTTGGCGGCGCTATCAAAAAATCCGGGACGCGAAGATCGCCCGGGGTTTGTCCACGCGCGACCGGTGCGATCAGCCCGCCCAGAACGCAGGCGCCGACAACCCGGCCGATCCAACAACGGGGCTTTCGATCTTGATTCATGTTTGCTTGCAGTCGCTTCCGATTTGGTTCGTGACTCCCGAGGACACCGTTGTTGGGCACGACAATCCGCTTGTTTAACAATTCCCGTTTCGTGCCCACAAGCTCTTTAGCCCGCTGAATCACGGCGCGTCCTGCACGCGATAGAGGCGTATCTGTTCCGTAGGTCGCGGATCAACCGTTGAAACGGTCACCCCGCCCGCGACGACTGCCCCACCGACCTTCACCCAGTTCCCCACACCCAGTGCTTCCCGACTCCAAAGCTGATACTTCCGACCCGCCGCACTTTCCCAAGTCACCGTCGTCCCCGACCCGGTCAATCGAACCGAGACAATTTGGTATCCATGAGACGCGGAATTTGTCGGATCAGAACCGCGCGAGGCTTCCCGACGATTCGTGAATCCATCGCCGTCCGGATCCGCCTCCGGCGCGGCTTCCGGACGCGTAAAGGGGTGAAAGAAATGCCGCTGAAATCCATCGTCCAACCCGTCGAAATTGAAATCCATGGAGGCAGCCCTGATATCGACGAAACCGCTGGCCCACGCGGTGAAACCGTTCGCCGTCACCTGCACGCTCCGCATCCCGGGACTCGCATCGGTCTTCACCGTTACGGGGATTTGCACCAAAGTCAATTGACGCAGCGATGGGCGCACAACGTCGGTCGCGCCGAATTCCAGCCCGTCGCCCGTGATCTTCATGACGGTGTTCGCGGGCAAAACCGAAGGAATGTAGACACCGACCCAGACGTTGCTCTGCCCTTGAACCAAACCCACGGGTTGATCGGCGCTCTGTCGGTCACCTCGGCCCAGCCCAACCCGCATCTCGGTGATTCGAAAAGCCGGACTTCCGGCCGCCGGAGCCAAATTGCGTTCGACCACGGCACCCGCACCCAGGGAAAAATCCGCGTCGACCAACCCAACGAACGTCGTGGATCCGTTCGAGTAGACTCGCGCGTCCGAGACATCGAGGTCGAATCCCCGCACCAGAAACGCATCGTTGCCAGAGTTCGGGTCCAAGGGTTGCACTCGCAGCCGATACGTTCCCGGAGGCAATCCAGGCAATCGAAACGACCCGTCGGCCGCGGTCACCGTTCCCGATTCCACGATCCCGCCGTTGCCCCGTTCCGCGAAGACCATCGCGCCCAGGACGCCGGCGCCCCCCACCTTCACGGTGCCTTTCACCGTGCCCGTGGCCGACAACGTCGCGGGCAATGCGTAGGTTGACCTGGCCCACGCCGTCTCGTCGCCCGATAGACCCGCGGCCGGCCCGATCCCACCGCCCTGGTACCACCAGAGGGTCGCGGCACCCACCGGGGAGTGGTTCAAGCCCAGAAGATGTCCGATCTCGTGCAACGCGACGCTCTCCAAAAACGGACTGTTCGCGCTGCTGCCATCGATATCGGTCAGGTACATCAGGTCGCGATTGATCAGGATGTCGCTCTCGACAATCGCACCGGATGTCGCACTCCCCGGCTCGGCGTCCAGCGAAAGTACGGTGAGGGCAATGGTTCCCGAGCCGAAAGAAATCTTTTCGTTCAGGCCGGCATCGCCATAGGTCCCCTTGGAAAGCCATGCGATGTCATTGTGTCCGTCCAACGCGCTCACCGTGGTCGGCGCCGTGCGGGGCGCGGCTTCCTCGAACTGGATCTTCGTTCCGGGAATCGCCTGCCACTGCCCGAACGCCGCACGCACCGCGTTCCATTCGTTCGATTGGACGCCGCTCGTCGATACGGTCGTTCCCAAATGAAACCGGATCGCCCGCGTCGAAGGATTTTGGTCCGGCTGGAAGTCCGAAAGGTAGGTATCGAAGTTCCATTTCAAGGGCGCCGACCCCGACTCGCTTCGGGAAACCGCGGCCTCCGTCACCGAAAGCCAGAACGCGAGCGCCCCGCCGAGACCCAATCCGATTTTACGGCGCGAAGTCATCGGACGCCTCCTTTCACGCGGGCTTCGAATGCCTCGAGCGTCAATGGCAATCGATTGGAAGGCCGCGCGACGGGGCCCGCGGGGTCTCCGCCAAAAAACACCCCGTGCACCCAGGGTGTGCCGGAACCGGGACGTTCGACTTGGAATCGGCCTTGCCCAAGTTCCAGCGTAAGCCATTCGCCCGCCTTGTTCCGAACGGCAAATACGACCACTTCCTCGCCGCGCCGATACACCGCGTCGCCCGTAACGACGACTTTCCGTGTTCCCAAAGTCCCGCCCGGCTGGGTCAACACGAGGCGGTTGGTCACGGCGCCTTTCCAAACGTCGCGCACGTCCAATTCGACGTGGGTTACCATTCCCTTGGTCCCTTCCCGCACCGTCTCGATGGCATCCACTTTCGCTACGACCACCATTTCGGCCCGTGCCGCCAAGTCTTCCGGCACAACCGGGCGCAGTTGCGCGGCGGACGCCGTCCAACCGCAGGCGACAGCGACCGCACCCAAAACCGAAAGCCATCCGTGTTCTCGCATCGAACAATTTTCCGCGGGACGTTTGTCGTCTTCGCCCAAATTCATCCCTGATTCTCGCGCATCCGCGCGAACCAACCACCGGAATGCAACAGTTGTGCCGGCGCTCCGACCTCCACGAGACGCCCGGCGTTCAAGACCGCGATACGGTCGGCCGTTTCCATCGTGCGCAGACGGTGCGCCACCATGATGGTGGTCCGGCCCCGACGCAGTTCGAGAAGGGCCTGCAACACCGCGAGTTCGCTTTCCGCGTCCAACGCGCTGGTCGGCTCGTCCAGCAGGAGGATCGGCGCGTCCTTCAAAAACGCCCGGGCCAATCCGATCCGCTGTCGTTCGCCCGTGCTCAACCGCACCGCGCCGTCACCCACCACGGTATCGTAACCCGCGTGCAAACGCTCGATGAACGAATGCGCCTGCGCGCGCCGGGCGGCTTCCTCCAACTCCTCCCGCGTCGCCGACTCCCGGCCGAGACGCAGGTTGTCCGCGATCGTTCCCGCCAGCAGGGGCGATTCCTGCGGCATCACCGCCACGCCCCGGCGCAATGCCTTCGGATCCACCGTCCGCAGGTCCACGCCATCGATCCTCACCGTGCCGGAATCGGGATCGAGAAACCGCGGGATCATTTGCAGCAAGGTGGTCTTCCCGGCGCCGCTCGGCCCCACCAACGCCAGGCATTCGCCGGGCCGGATTTCCAGATCGATCCCGGTCAACGCCGGATGCCCGGGCCCGTACCGAAACTCCACCGACTCGAATCGAATCGTCCGCCCAGCCTTCGTCGCGGGCAAGGCGACCGGACGCGGGACGACCGGGAGTTCGTCGGGAGATTCCAGCAGTTCCAACACGCGCGCGGCGCCGGCCCGCGCCTGGCTGACGGTTCCCCCCACGTTCGAAAGTTGGTTCAGGGGATCGTAGAACTGCGCGAGATACGCCAGAAACACGAGGAATTCCCCGACCGAGATCCGCCCGCTCCGCACCGCGTCCGCTCCGAACCACACGATGCCCGCCGTGCCCAACGCGAAAATGGCGCCGACGGCCGCGAGGTAAGCCAACTCGTGGCGATGCTGTCGGCGACGCGTCTTGTATGCCGCATCCGAATCTCGGGCGAACCGACCGGCCTCGGCCGATTCGCCGGTGAAACTCTGCAGCACCGGAAGAAACGCCACCGCCTGCTGCAATCGCGACGCCAGCCTTCCGTCCGCACTCTGCGCCTCGGCGGCCCGCGACGACATCCCGCGCCCGAACCAACGCATCGTCACGAGCAACGGCGGGACGGTCGCCAATGCGACGCCCGTCAGCATCGGGTCCAACCGCCACATCACCACGGCCATCGCCACCAACGACCCGGTCGCGGTGAGAAAGGCGAACGCGCCCTGCTGGAACAACGTCTGGAACGCGAACGTGTCCCACGTGGCGCGATACAGGATCTCGCCCGCCTCGCTGATCCAGAGCCGGCGCATCGACAATCCCAGGATCCAGTCGAACACCGCGGCGCGTATGCGTCGCAGGCCCCGGAGACCGGTGTCGATGAGCACCAGGTTCAGGAGCGCGTTGATCGCGGCGTGCGCGACGGAGATGCCGGCCAGCAACGCGACAAGCGCCACGAATTGGCCGGGACCCTCGAACAGGCGGAACCGCGGCGTCGCGGCGTCACCGCGAAGGCGGTCCACGACGAGTGCGACCGGCCACGGCTTGAGCAGGCCAAGGACGGTCGAAAACGCCGCGAACGCGAGCGCCACCACCAACCGTGGCCAATCGGCCCGGTACCACCGAAAGACCGCGCGCAACAGCTTCACGCGGCCGTCCGGCTAGGCGTTGTAGGTGCTCGAACTCACCCGGCCGCCCGCGCCGGTCCAATTCGTGTGGAAGAACTGGCCCCGCTCCTTGTCCACGCGCTCGTAGGTGTGCGCGCCGAAGTAGTCGCGTTGCGCCTGGAGCAGGTTCGCCGGCAATCGCGCGGTCCGGTAACCGTCGAAAAACGACAGCGCCGTCGAAAACGCGGGCACCGGAATGCCCTTCTTCACCGCGAGCGACACCACGTTGCGCCAGCCCTTCTGGCTCTTCTTGATCTCGCCGCGGAAGTAGTCGTCGAGCATCAGGTTGTTGAGCTTCGGATTCTTGTCGAAGGCTTCCTTGATCTTGCCCAGGAACCGCGAGCGGATGATGCAGCCGCCGCGCCACATCAACGCAATGCCGCCGTAGTTGAGGGCCCAGTTGTTCTCCTTCGCCGCCGCGCGCATCAGCATGTAGCCCTGCGCGTAGCTGACGATCTTCGACGCGTACAACGCGCTCTTGATGTCCTCGATCAATGCCGCCTTCGCCGCCTCTTTCTTCGCCTGTGCGAACGCCGGCCGCGGGCCCTTCAACTTCCGCGAAGCCTTCACGCGCTCGTCCTTCATCGCGCTCACGCACCGCGCGAACACCGCCTCGGCGATCAGCGTCACCGGTTGCGCCAGGTTCGCCGAGTCGATCACCGTCCACTTGCCCGTGCCCTTCTGGCCGGCGGTGTCCAGGATCTTGTCGACCAACGGCGTCCCGTCCTCGTCCTTGAATCCAAGGATGTTTCCCGTGATCTCGATCAGGAAGCTGTCGAGGTCCCCCGTGTTCCACGTCTTGAAGACCGACGCGATCTCGTCCGCGCCCATCCCGAGGCCGTCGCGCATCAGGTTGTAGGCCTCGCAGATCAACTGCATGTCGCCGTACTCGATGCCGTTGTGGACCATCTTCACGTAATGGCCCGAGCCGCCGTTGCCGACCCAATCGCAACACGGGGTGTCGCCATCGACCTTCGCGGCGATCGACTGGAAGATCGGTTTGACGTGTTCCCATGCGGCCGTCGATCCGCCGGGCATGATGCTCGGGCCGAACCGCGCGCCTTCCTCGCCGCCGGAAACACCCGTGCCCACGTACAACAGTCCCTTTGCCTCGAGTTCCTTCACGCGGCGATCGGTGTCGCCATAGAGCGAATTGCCGCCGTCGATGATGATGTCCCCGGGTTCGAGGTGCGGGAGAAGCTGGGCGATGAATTCGTCGACCGCCGCGCCGGCCTTGACCATCAGCATGACGCGCCGGGGTCGCTTGAGTTTCGACACGACCTCCTCGATCGAATGGGCGCCGAGGATCCGGGTTCCCTTCGCCTCGTTCGCGAGGAAATCGTCGACCTTCGAGGTCGTCCGGTTGTACGCCACGACGGTGAAGCCGTGGTCGTTCATGTTGAGGATCAGGTTCTGTCCCATCACGGCCAGTCCGATCAGGGCGATGTCGCCAGAGGGAGTACTCATCACGTAAACAAAATCGGGGGTTACCCTAGGCGGAGACCCCATTTAGGCGAGCGTAATTCCGTGACGCGGACGTTCCCTGTAGCGTAGGCGCCCCGCCTGTAGGCCGCGTGCCCCCACGCGGCGTTCCTCGCGGATTTCCTAACCACGCCCTGCAGTTCGTTTCGGCGCCGGGTCGGGGGACCCGGCCTACAGACTCGCGATGCCGCTTTCGGGCGGGGCGGCGGTGGCGAAGAAAGCGGTGTCGCGTCGCTCCGCTCCTTCCCACCGCACTCCCAAGGCGCTTCGCGCGGGGCCTTGCCACGGTCCACCGTCTCACGACGTCGGCCACGCCCCGTCCGGCCGGCTTCAAACTTGAAACTGAAAACTTGAAACTCAGTTGACGGCCAACAACTCCACATCGAACACCAGCGTGGAATTCGGCGGGATCGCGCCCGGATAACCGGCGCGTCCGTACGCCAACTCGGGCGGGATGGTCAGCTTGACCTTGTCGCCGACCTTCATCGTCGAAACGCCGATGTCCCATCCCGCGATCACCTGCCCGGCGCCGAGGGTGAACTGGAACGGTTCGTCGCGATCCACCGAGCTGTCGAACTTCCCGCCGGTCGTGAACCACCCGGTGTAGTGGACGGTGACGGTTTTTCCCTTGGCGGCAGGAGCCCCGGTTCCCTCGACGAGCTTCTCGATCTTCAAGTCGGTATTGGACATCCGCGAGTGTTTGCCGCGCGCGAAGGGCGCGTCAACCCGCGCGACCCACCGCGGCTTCCCTTCGAGTCGTGGCCGCCGCGGTGACGCGGTGGATCAAGAAGCCGTAGCGCGGGCGTCCCCGCCTGCGCGAAGCCTCGGGAAGCAAACGCAGGCGAGACGCCTGCGAATACCGCAGGCGGGGACGCCC
>JANYDN010000403.1 GCA_025363585.1 Verrucomicrobiota bacterium
TCGCGGACCCGATCTGGGGCGAGACCAAGGAGGCGTCGGTGCGCAGTCCCTCCTCGATGATCTCGTTCGGCGACAGCAACTGGGACCTCAAGAAGAAAGGCGATCCGGACTGGAGCGGCTTCATCGGCATGTACGAGGAACGGCAATGGCCGCTCGAATTGCACGGCGGGCGCGCGACGCTGCTGTTTTGCGACGGCCACGTCGAGGCGATGAAACGCATCCAGTTCATCGGGCAATTGAACAAGGACGTGGGGGCCCGCCAACGCGTGTCGCGCCTTTGGAACCGCGACGACGAGCCGCACTTCCAGTAACGGGCACCGGCGTCCTCCTATCAACCGCCACGGCTCCACGCCGTGGAATCAACGCTCCCCCAGGAGTCTGGCGACCGTCGGGTCGATCGCCCGGGCCCACGCCTCGGCGCCCGCGAGATTCGGATGCAATAGGTCGGGCATGAGGTCGGTATTAATCGTGCCGTCGGGACGAAGGAATATCCCGCCGACATCGAGCCAGAAGACGTGTTTGCCGTCGGCAAGCCTCGCCGTCAACGCGCCGGCCTCGCGGCAGGTGTCAATGCACCGCTGGCTGGCGTGGAAAACGCGGGCAGCCACGCCGTGCTCCGCGTCGCCGCCGCGCGGAAAGATCCGCAGCACGAGGACTTTTGCCGCCGGATGCCGCCGTCGTATCAGGTCCACGATGGCTTTCGTCCCGTCGAATATTTGTGCCGGGGTGTGGACCGTGCGGAAATTCCGGTCGTCGGTGTTGTTGGTGCCGATGAGGATCACGAACAGTTTCGGCGACGGCGAGAACTCGAGTTCGCCGTTCTCGAGGTTCCAAAGGATGTTCTCCGTCCTGAATCCGTTGTGACCGAGATTGATCCCGTGCCGCGGCGCATAATGCCGTTCCCACACGGCTTTCAACGGTTCGTAGATCCCGCCCGGCATCTCGCCGACGGTATGGGTGATTGAATCGCCGACGAGTACCAGATCATGTCGACCCGACTTCACCTGCGTCACTTTCTCGTCGTGGCGCGGACTCGGCTCGTGGGTGGGAAAGTCGGCATCGTCCGGCGCGGGAATGTGCGAGGGATGGCGCGGCGGCGCGGCGCACGAGGCGAGGAAGAGGGCGAGGCAAACAACCAGGGCGCGGCGCATGGGAGGTGGGCGTTGTCTCCGCACGCGCCGAAGGATGCAGTATAAATCTCCGCGCCAGGCCCGAACGAAGCAGGGTCTCGACGGGAGGAATCCCAAGCGACAGGGACGGAACGTGGATTTCGGGATGTGAGTAACGTTCCTGGTCGCGGTCTCAGAAAACGTGGGCAAACGCAAAAGACCCGTCCGACTCGCGGCTTGGATGGCGACGGGTTTTGCGATGGTGCTGGCTCTCGTGTTGTTTGGCCCGGCTCGGCGCTCGGACATAAAATATTATTTCCCGACGTGGCACCGGACCCCGGTCATGCGTTTGGATCTCGAGGTTTTGCCGGAAATCCCCCTCGAATGCGTCCAGGAGGATGTCGCGATCGCGATCGCCCTCGAGGCGGCCGAGAAAGAGCGTTCCGCCTTCGGAGAGGCTTGGAACGAGTGGAAGGAGGACGTCCCGGGTGGCACAACGGGCTGCGCGGCCCCATCCTGGCTCTTCCCGTTGTTCCGGACGAAATCGTCGTGGCCCTCCGCCGCCAGTTGACCGCCACCCACCGGCGTTCCGCGGCGACCGCCGCCTTGATGCTCGCGCGCATCGATCCCGTACGGTTCCGGCCGGCCGAATATTTCGAACCCATTTTCATGGAGTTGTCCGCGCACGATGCCCGCCGGCTCCTCGCGGTAATGCGCGAGTCCTCGTTTGCCCCGCTGGTCCGCACGCCGTGGGCCGCGGCTTTCGTCGGCGCGGGCCTGGATCGGTCGGACAGCCCCGTGCGCGACCCCGCGGACCCCGACGAGGCCGCGGTGCGACTGGAATTTCTGGCCACGCTCGAGTCGGTGGGCACGTTCGCGAGCAATTCGATTCCCGCGTTGGTCCGGCGGTTTCCCGACACCAACGTGCTCGTCCGCACGGCCGCCGCGCTTGCGTTCACATCGGTCGCCGCCGACCGCGCCGATTGCGTGCCGTTGATCCGTCCCTACCTGACGAACGCCAACGTGGCGCCTCCGCTGCTGCTCTGGCTCACGTCGCTCGGGACCAACTCCGTCGGCGTCTACGACAAGGTGTTGCCATTGGCGATCGACCTCGCGCGCATCCCGGGATGTCCCGTGCCAAGCCGCGGGATGGACACGAGCCTTGCCAGACGCTACGGACTCCGTCGGAGTTCCATCGGATGCGACGACATGGAGCTCGCCGAAACCACCACGGCGACCTATCTATACCGCACCCTCCCGAAGCCCAGTTCCTTCTCTTTGTACCCGGCCGATGTCTGCCCGCGAAGACTCGTTCCCCTATGGCCTGGTTTGGCCGCCAACCACACCGGCATTCTCCGTGACTACGCGATGGCCAAGTCCGATGTGTCGCGTTCCGAAGCGCTCTCGCATCTGTATCCCACGACACTCGCGGAGCTCGCCCGTCGTTGCGTGGTGGCGATGACGAACGGCGTCCCGGAGCGCCCCCGCGGCAAACTCTGACGACGCTACTTCCCTTGCGACTTCAAGGCTTGGCTGATTCCCGCGAAGCATTCCTCGAGTTTGGGCAGGTCCTTGGCGAGCCGGATCCGGATTCCCAATGGGGAACACAGTTCGGCGAATGCCGGCGGATACCTGGGGTTCCGCACCAACAGCACGCCCGGCAACACGCCGGCTTTGACCAACAGTTCCACCAACGCCCGGCCCGCCATGTCGATCGGGTCCAGCGCCGCCGACTCCAGCACCGTTCCCACCACGAATCCCTCCTGGCGCTCGACCAACAGCGCGAGGCGCGCGAGGCACGGCCGGCCGGCCTCGAGGAACGACGCGCCGAACACGATGCGAGCGGCGAATTCCAATTCGAGCTCCGGGAGTCTTCCCAACCCACGAAGCGCCGAGAGTTCGTCGAGCGTCGCGAGATACGGAAACGGCTCGGGCTCCGGCGCCGGAACCATCGGTTCCCATCCGAGATCCTTCGGCTCCAGCGGACGATCGGGAAGGGCAAGGGGCACGAAAGGGATTTCCCGCGCCGATCGTCCCGCGAACAGGTCGGGATGTTTCTCCAGCAGACGGTAGAAAGCCGTGAGCCGCGGCAGATCGGCGAGCAACTGGTTGGCTTCCGCTGGGTCGATGAACCACGGTTGCCACCCGATCCCGACCGAGCGGAACATCGGCCACACGTGCCCGGTCCCCTTCGGCTTGAAATCCGCCTCCTTCAACGCCGCGAGGTCTTCCTTCCAAAGCTCCTTTTTGGTCACCCATCCGACCTTCAGGCAATCGAAGCCTTCCCCGTCCTCCTTGATCCCGGAATCGCCATCCCCCGCGAGCATCGAGAGGTACCACGCGACGCCGCGACGCCGGTAGAAAACCGCGGCAAAAACCTCCCGCGCGCGTCCGAAAATGCACCCGATCCTCGCCTCGCCGGTAGCCGGGTCCCGAAGTCCGACCGGCTGGCTGTCTGTGGCGAACCGCCAAGGCGCCAGTTCCGCCAATTCGCGGGTGGCCGCCAGGAGGGAACGGGACGTCTCGGGGAGGATCGGAGGGGGCGGAGCGCTGCTTGACATGCGTTTTGTCCCGGCCAGAGCCATCTTTCTCCCATGCCGTTGCCGCGACGCAAGCATGGGTTCGCACCGTCTTTTGGGCCCGGACCGGGCTCCGGACCGGGTTCCGGCCTTCCACCCGGCAGGAAAATCCAGTGTCACGGAGAGATTGCAGTAGCCGGCCGTATGCCCAATAGTGAGGCGTCGAATGAGCACCAAATTGTACGTAGGTAACCTTTCCTACAATACCACCGAGAACCAACTGAACGACGCATTTGCGGCGCACGGGACGGTCATCGAAGCCAACCTCATGATGGATCGGGAGACCGGCCGTCCGCGTGGGTTTGGATTCGTCACCATGAGCACGCCGGCCGAGGCGCAGGCAGCCATCGCGGCATTGCACGGCACCGATCTTGATGGTCGCGCGCTGACCGTCAACGAGGCCAAACCCCGCGAGGATCGCCCCTCGGGCGGCGGCGGCGGCGGCGGCTACCGCGGCGGTGGCGGTGGTGGGGGCGGCGGCGGCTACCGTGGCGGTGGCGGCGGCGGCGGCGGCGGTGGTGG
>JANYDN010000009.1 GCA_025363585.1 Verrucomicrobiota bacterium
TCCTGGACATCATGGTCGACACGACCGGACCCGGGGCGGCGTCGCTGCTGCAGATCGACACGCCGACGGCGGGCAACAACACGAGCGACGGCGACCTGTTCTGGCAGGGCAACAACTTCGGCCAGGGCGGCAACGGGTACAACGGCCGCGGCACGTTCACGACCGGCGCGTGGCACCGCGTGGTGGCGGCCTACGACGAGGCGGCGAATCCGCCCGTGGTCACCAAATACGTCGACGGCATCAAGCAGGACGACTGGACGGCGAACCAAGGACTGGATGCCGCGCGCCGCGCGCTCCAGCCGACGGCCTTGCTCTTCGGCGACGGCGACCAGGACGAGCGCCGCACCATGTGGGTCAACTCGGTCCAATTCCGCGCCGGCAAGCTCACGGACGCGCAGTGCGCGCTGCTGGGCGGGCCTTCCGCCGCGGGCATCCCGGTGGTGATTCCCAACAGCTCGGTCACGGGCCAATGGGATTTCGACTTCGGTGACCTCCTGCCGACGGTCGGCAAGGCGCTGCAATACTACAACGGCCAGACCGGCACCGACCACAATGGCGAGGCGTTCGAGTACAAGTACGGCACGACGACCGAACTCGGCGTCGCCGACATCAACGGCAAGGTCGCGAAGATCATCGAGGTCCCCGGCAACGTGGACCGCAACATCGGCCTGATCGTCGACCACGGCATCAAGCCCAACGGCGGCGGCACCAAGGTCAACCAGTACACGCTGGTGCTCGACATCATGGTCGACACGACCGGACCCGGGGCGGCGTCGCTGTTGCAGATCGACACGCCGACGGCGGGCAACAACACGAGCGACGGCGACTTGTTCTGGCAGGGCAACAACTTCGGCCAGGGCGGCGACGGCTACAAGGGCACGGGCGCTTTCACCACGGGTGAATGGCACCGCGTCGTGGCGGCCTACGACGAGGCGGCCACGCCTCCCGTCGTCGTGAAATACGTGGATGGCATCTTCCAGGACAACTGGACGGCCAACCAGGGTCTGGATGCCGCGCGCCGCGCGCTCCAGCCGACCGCGCTGCTCTTCGGCGACGGCGACCAGGACGAGCGCCGCAAGATGTGGGTCAACTCGGTCCAGTTCCGTTCGGGCCGGCTCAGCAATGCGGAGATCGAGGCGATGGGCGGACCCAACGCCGACGGCATCCCGCTCTACGTCGCGGTCGCGGCCCCGGTCGCGCCCCCGACGGTCAAGGTGGTCCATGGGGCCGGAACGGTCACGGTGTCCTGGGGCGCCGACCTGACCGACTTCACGCTGGAGTCCAACGGCGCGCTGGGTGCGACCGGATGGACGACGGTGCCGGGCGTCGCGAACAACTCGGTCACGTTGCCTGCCACGAGCGGCAACCTGTTCCTGCGCCTGCGCAAGTAATCCGGGACTTCAATCCGGGTCATGCGACGCCCCGCCTTCACCGGCGGGGCGTTTGCTTTTTTGAGCTGGGGCGTATGGCCACAGCCTGCGGTGGAAATGTTTTACATGAGATAACGGAGACAAGGGAGGTGGCTTCGGCCACGGACGAATCCATCGCCGCAGAAAGTCTTCAGGTTTTCTCGGATGGTTTTTAGCCACGGATTGGAACCCATTTCCGCGGATTTTGGTTTTGGATTGGGTCGGCGGGACGATGGGGGATTTGGGAAGAACTTGGATTCCGTGGCGTGCGTGGACTCCACAGTCGTGCGGGCGGTCCGGCAATTCCCCAGGGCGAGGTAGCCG
This sequence comes from Verrucomicrobiota bacterium, assembly GCA_025363585.1. Taxonomy (GTDB): domain Bacteria; phylum Verrucomicrobiota; class Verrucomicrobiia; order Limisphaerales; family UBA9464; genus UBA6176. The sequence continues at coordinate 1,734 of JANYDN010000009.1, forward strand.
ACCCGAAGACGCGGCGGACCCTGGCGCGGGCGTCCGATGGACTTGTAGGCCGGGTCCCCGACCCGGCGTCCAATCGAACGGCAACGCACGGGCCGGAATCCAGCGAGGAACGCCGCGTGGGGGCACGCGGCCTACAGGCGCGGTCGGCGTTGCGAAAAGGGGCCAGCCCCCTGGGTGTAGGCCGGGTCCCCGACCCGGCGTTGCGAGGATCGGCAAGATACAATCGTAGGGTGGAACCACGCCGTGGAACGCCGCGTGGGGGCACGCGGCCTACAGCTTGGCGGCAAGACGCCGGCCTGGGTGGGCGCTTCTTCCCGAATGCAGTCCGAGCGGGCTTCGGGGCGGGGGACTTGTTTCGATCCGCCGTCTCACGACGGCTGCCACGCCGTGCGTTGGTCGGCGGCGTTGACTACGACGGGTGGTTGTCTAGGGTCGCCGCACGTGATCGCGTATTCCCACTCCAGCTTCGGGTTTGGCTATTGGTTTGGCCGGACTCCGGCTTGCTGGCGTGGCATCGCTTGAAATCGCGAATCCAAAAAACGCCGCAGGCCCCAAGCCTGCGGCGTTTTTGTTTCCGCACGCGGGTCCTCGGCAATCACCACCACCCACCGAACATACCATGATCATCGTGTTGAAACCCAATCTTCCCGCGCGGGAAGAGCGTGCCGTGCTCGCCGAAATCAAACGCCTCGGCTACCGCCCGCACATCATGCGCGGCGTCTCCCGCACCGTCGTCGGCGCCATCGGCGACGAGAACCGCCACCCGACCCTCGAGGCCCTCCGCGCGTGGCCCCAGGTCGAGTCCGTCACGCCCGTCCAAAAGCGCCACAAACTCGCCAGCCGCGAGGCCCACCCGGCGAATTCCACCATTCGCGTCCGCGACGTCGTCATCGGCGGGCCCGAGATCGTCGTCATGGCGGGTCCGTGTTCAGTGGAGAGCGAAAAGCAATTGATGGAAACCGCCCGGGCCGTCGCGGCATCGGGCGCGCGGATCCTCCGGGGCGGTGCCTACAAGCCGAGGACGTCGCCGTACGAGTTCCAGGGCCTCGGCGAGAAAGGACTCAAACTGCTCGCGAAGGCACGCCGCGAGACCGGCCTGCCCATCGTCACGGAATTGCTGTCCGAGGACCATGTCGAGTTGGTCGCCGAACATGCCGACCTTCTCCAGATCGGGGCGCGCAATTCGCAGAACTTCCAGTTGATCGTCGCCGCCGCGAAGACCGGGTTGCCCATCCTTCTCAAACGCGGCCTGTCGATGCGCGTCGAGGAATGGCTGCTGGCCGCGGAATACGTCCTCGCGAACGGCAACCGCAACGTCCTCCTGTGCGAGCGCGGCATCCGCACCTTCGAGACCTACACCCGCAACACGCTCGACCTCTCCGCGGTGCCCATCGTGAAACGCGAGTCGCATCTCCCGGTGGTCATCGACCCGAGCCAGGGCGGGGGACGCGCCGATCTCGTGTCGGCTTTCTGCCGCGGCGCCGTCGCGATGGGCGCCGACGCGCTGATCATCGAGGTGCATCCGAACCCGCGCGAGGCGCTGAGCGACGGCGCGCAGCAACTGACCCCGGCCGGCTTCGCCGCGTTGATGGATGACCTGCGTCCGCTCGCGACCGCGGTGGGACGCGCGATCGCGCCGCCCGAGGCACCCGGGAAACCACTGACGCGAAAGCGCGTCGAGTGAGAGGGCCGCCACGCCGACGGTTCATGCCCGTGCGTGCGTGCGATTGAAACAACCCGGACGGAATGATCCGATGAAACCCATGGAACGAAGCGTCGCCATCCTCCTCGCCGTGTGTATGCTTGCCGGTTGCCGTCCGAAACAAAACGGATCGGCCTCCGACGTGCCTTGGCCCGGTGCGGACCGTTCGGAGGCGACCCCGCCGCTGGTAAAGGCTCGGGCCGCGTTGCACACCGCGCTGGTCGCGTCCGACGGTCCAGGATCGCATCGGGAACCGGCCGATCGCCCGCCGGAGAAACTCTTCCGCCGGGTCGACTACGATTCCGCGGTCGGCAGGTTGCCGGCGTACCTGACGCCCGACCCGGGCGACGGCAAAAAACATCCCGCCATCATTTGGATCCAAGGGGGATTCGGAAACGGGATCGGGGACGTGTGGAGCCCGGCGAAGCCTGTCAACGACCAGACCGCGGCGGCGTACCGCCAGGCCGGTATCGTGATGATGTTCCCGTCGCGTCGTGGCGGGAACGACAACCCCGGGCGACGGGAGATGTTCCTCGGCGAGGTCGACGACGTGATTGCGTCGGCCAAATTCCTCGAGACGCAGGAGTACGTGGACGGCCACCGGATCTATCTCGGGGGACACAGCACCGGCGGAACGTTGGCGTTGCTCGCGGCCGAAAGCACCGACCGTTTCCGCGCCGTGTTTGCCTTCGGTCCGGTCGACGACGTCCGGGGCTACGGCAAGGAAAACCTCCCGTTCGACCTGCAGGTCACCGACGAATGGAAGGCTCGTTCGCCGGGATATTGGATGTCGTCGATCCGGAGCCCGACGTTCGTCTTCGAAGGCGACGCCGGCGGCAACCTCTCGAGTCTTCGTGCGCTGCAACAAACGTCGAGGAACCCGAAAGTCCGGTTCCACCCGGTCCACCGGGCGAGTCATTTCACAATCCTCGAGCCGACCAACCGACTCATCGCGGCGGGGATCCTCGCGGACGTCGGAACCGAGTGCGCCCTGGATTTTTCGGCGGTCGAGTTGAATCGCCCGTTCGCGAAATGAACGATTGAAGGACCGCGCGTCTTGATTCCCCCGTCCCCGTCGACGACAACGAACCGAATCGTAATGAGCGAGTTCAACAATCCATTCGGCGCGCTGGACGGCACGGGCTTTCCGCCCGCGCCACCGGATGCCGCTCCCGCCGCGGCGGCAAAACCAACGCCGCCGAAAAACCGCGGGCGCGTCGACATCGTCCGCCAGAAAGCCGGGCGGGGCGGCAAGACGGTGACCGTCGTGAAGAATTTCGTGGGGATCGGATTGCCGGAAAAGGAAAAGCTCGCGAAGGAAATGCAGCGCTCGTGCGGGACGGGCGGGACGGTGAAGGACGGCCAGATCGAGATCCAGGGCGACCAACGCGAGGCCGTGGCGCGCATCCTTTCCAACGCGGGATTCCGGCCGGTGATGGCGGGCGGTTGAGCCGTTCGCTCCTCCATCTCGATTTACGGCGCGATGGAAACCCGTTACCAGCCACTCAGCCGGAAGGAGCGGATCGTGTTGTTCGCCGTCGGCACGGTGTTCCTTGGAGAAAACAACCGGTAGTCCCATCGATCTCGACGTCTCGGAAGACCCGCGCGGAGTGAGCTTCCGGCCAACGCCACGCGCGACTGCATCCACGACGTCCGGATCAAAGCCGGACGCCGTGGCGATGGATTTTGCCGGCGAACCGGCGTCCGTTCAGCGCGACGCCTTGCGGCGCATGAAAAGTCCGTAGGCGACCAAGCCGCCGGCGAACATCGCGGCGTATTCGCCGGGCTCGGGCACGACGGTGAGCTTCCCGAACGACGTCGCGACGGAGAGATCGTCGATGAGGATCACGCCGGGCGCGGTCGTGTTTCCGGTGGATCGGCCCTGGCGAAGGTTGATCCCGCCGATCGATTGCTGCACGCCGGCCGGCGCGTCGATCGCCGTCACGCTCGCGCTCGCCTCCGAACTCGGATCCACCCAGAGCGTCGTTTGCTGCGTGGCGAGGTCGTACTTCACGACGACTTTGTATTGCACGTTCAGCGAAAGGTCGGTGGGGAACTCGACGCTGTTGGCGGCGTTCCAGTTGGCGTTGGCGACGGCGATCCGGAACTTGCCGGCCGCGGCGCCCTGCACGTCCGCGCCAACGCGTCCGTAAAGGAGCGTGCTGCCGGAAACGTCCGAGAAATAGGAACCGGTGTTGCCGATGGGCAGCGCTGTCCAGGTCGCCTTGAATCCATAGTACGCGACGGAATTCCCGACGGTGGTGAACGGCGTCGAGAGCGAATGGGCCACGGTCTCGCGTCCCGCGACGAGGTCGCCCTGGTTGATGACGGCGGCGCCACCCGCGACATTGAGCGCGGTGCCGGCGGTGGACACCGACCAAGCTCCGCCGGAGACGGTGGCGATCTCGCCGTCGGCGTACGCGAAGGAGTCGGAAAAGACTTGGGCACGGACACTGGTGGCGGCGCACGCGATGGCGGCGCCGGCGATCACGGTCTTGAGATACGAATTCATGTGGCGGGAACTTCCTTAGCAACCTCCGTGCCCGGGTTGGGACCTGCGGGCAAACGGCGGTGGGTGCGGCAATCGTTGGGCGCGCCCACCCCGGTGTCAACGATCGCTCCTGGGACAATGTTGCCGCCGTTGCCATCGGCCGGATCGTTCGCGATGCTGTCGGCGCGTTGGTATTCGTCTTGGTCATCGTTGCCTCGGCGGTAATGAGCGTGCTTGTCGCGTGGATCGCGAACGTCTTCGTGGGACTGCTGAGCGGGGAGAAACCACGCGATCCGATCCGCGACGATTTCGACCTGTTCTTCTGAACCGGACATGCTTCGGGATTCCGCTCCGGCCGTGGTCTCTTCCACGCCCGGAGGGGCTACGCCACCACGCTTCGCACCACCTCGCCCGCGACATCCGTCAGCCGGAAATTGCGGCCGTTGTGGAAGTAGGTCAGGCGCTCGTGGTCGAAACCCAGGAGGTCGAGGATCGTCGCGTGGAGGTCGTTCACGCTGACTTTGTCGACGACGGCCTTGTGCCCGATCTCGTCGGTCGCGCCGTGGTGGACGCCGGCCTTCGCGCCGCCGCCCGCGAGCCAATAGGTGAAGGCGTGCGGATTGTGGTCGCGGCCTGGCTTGCCGCCTTTTTGCGACACCGGCAGGCGGCCGAACTCGCCCCCCCAAATGACGAGCGTGTCGTCGAGCATCCCGCGTTGCGCGAGGTCCGCGAGCAGCCCGGCGATCGGTTGGTCGGTCTCCCGCGCGAAGCCGCGGTGGTTGCCGACGATGTCCTCGTGGCCGTCCCAACTCCGCTGGTTTTCCATTCCGCCCGAGTAGATCTGCACGAAGCGGACTCCGCGCTCGACCATGCGCCGCGCGGTGAGGCATTGCGCGGCGAAGTGGCGGCAATGCGGTTGGTCGAGTCCGTAGAGACGACGGACGTGCTCGGGTTCGTGGGCGATGTCGAACGCCTCGGGCGCGGCCGTCTGCATGCGGTACGCGAGCTCGAAACTCTCGATCCGCGCGTCCAGTTCGCCCGCCGCCGCGGACCGGGCGCCATGCCGCCGGTTGAGTCTCGCGAGGAGGTCCAGTTGCGCGCGCTGCGCATCCGGCCCGAGTCCATCGGCGGGTTTGAGATTGTCGATGGGCTCGCCCTTGGGCCGAAGCCAGGTGCCTTGGTAAACGCTCGGCAGGAAGCCCGCGCCCCAGTTGCTCGCGTTTCCTTTCGGAAGCCCGCGGTCGAGCGGATCGCTCATCACCACGAACGACGGCAGGTTCCGGCTCTCGCTCCCGAGGCCGTACGTCGCCCACGACCCGACGCACGGGAAGCCCATGCGCGTCGAGCCGGTGTTGATCATAAACAACGCCGGGCTGTGGTTGTTGGATTCGGTGTGGCAGGAATGGAGGAACGCCATCCGGTCCACGTGCCGCGAGAGGTGCGGGAACAAGTCGCTGCACCACGTGCCGCTCTCGCCGTGGCGCGCCCATTCGAAGGGCGACTTCATCAAGGGCCCAACGGACTCGGGAAAGAATCCGGTCTTGTTGTCGAACGAGTCGAGCGGCTTGCCGTCGCGCTTGGCCAACTCGGGTTTGTAATCCCACGTGTCGACCTGGCTCGGGCCTCCGTTCATGAACAGCCAGATGACGGATTTGGCGCGCGCGGGCCGGTGCGCGGGACGCGGCGCGAGCGGGTCGAGCGACGCGCCGAACGCGGACGGCAGCAGGAGGCCGGCGTCGCCCAACAGTCCGGCCAACGCGAGGAATCCGGCGCCTCCGCCGGCGCGGCGAAGCATCTGGCGGCGGTCGATGGGAATGCGATCGGGTTGCATGGGAAGTCGGGTCAATCGGCGTACACGAATTCGTCGAGGCTCAACACCACCTGCGCGAAATCGGCGAGCGCCATCGCGCGGGGATCCTTCCGCCCGTCGCCGCGGTGCCGCGCGATCTGGCCCTCGACGAACGCGATGCCGTCGGCGCGTTCCCGCGGGTCCGGCGCGCGGTTCAATGCCAGCGAATACGCGGCGTCCACCGCGTCGGGCAACCGCGTGTCCGCGCCGGGCGCGATGCGGGAGGCGAATGCCGCGGCCCACGTGCGCACGTGCGGGCTGTTCATCAGGATCAATGCCTGCGGCGCGACCGTCGTGGTGGGACGCGTGCCCTGGCTCACGAGCGGTTCCGGCGCGTCGAACGATTGCATCGACGGCACCAACTGGCTGCGCTTCACCGTGAAGTACACGCTCCGGCGTCGGCTCGACTCGTCGAGCGTCCCGGGACCAAAGCGATTCGTGTCGAGGACGCCGGCCACGAAGAGCAGCGAGTCGCGGATGGCCTCGGCCTCGAGACGTTGTGGGACGCGCCGCGCGAACAACGCGTTGGCGGGATCCACGGCCGCCGCCTTCGGATCCGGCTTCGACGCGATCCGGTAGGCACTGCTGTCCATGATCAGGCGATGGATGGGTTTCAAACGCCATCCGTTGCGGATCAATTCGGACGCGAGCCAGTCGAGCAATTCGGGATGCGACGGCCTCGTGCCCTGCGCGCCGAAATCGTTCGGCGTGGCGACGAGGCCCTGGCCGAAGTGGTGTTGCCAAAGGCGGTTGACGATCACGCGCGCGAGCAGATGCCCGGCGCCGTCGTTAGGATCGGTCATCCAGGAAGCGAGCGTGCGGCGGCGTCCGGAGAATTTCGCGCCGTCCGGCGGGCTCCATTTCCATGGCTCTCCAGGTTCGCCGTCCTTTGCCAAGACCTGGAGGAATCCCGGCGTGGCAACACCGCGCTTCTGGTCCGGACTCCCGCGTTGGAGCAAATAAGTCTCCGGGAAAAAATCGGCGCCCTGCGTGTGCATGCGCAGCGCCGGATAGCCTTCGGCGCAGACCAACACCTTGGTGAGTTTCGGTTTCGGTTGCTTTCGCGCGTGCTCCTCGACGCGATCGTTCAACCCGCGCCATTCGGCGTCGGACGTCTTCCACCACGCGAACAACGCGGCGCGGTCTTTTGCCGTCAACGCGGCGGCGACTTTAGGAAGGATCGACGCGATCTCGGCGGGGATCGTGTCGCCGCCGAAATCCGGATGGTCCGCGGTGGACACCGAGAGGCGCGGACGCCCGATGTTGTGGCGGGTGTTGAGCGCGAACTCGAGTTGCACGCGCAACCGCGTCGCCGTTCCGGTGCCGACGGGCGCGGCGAAATCGAAGATCGCGGCGTGGTTCGTCCCGAACTTTGGATCGATCGCCCAGCCGGTGTGCGGGTCGGTGTCGAGCGCGGTCGCGACGGCCAGATTCGCGGCGTTCTGTTCAAACGTCGCGCGCGGCCGGACCAACGCGATTTCGTTCGTCGTGCCGCCGGCGTCGGGCCAGGCGTACACACGAATTCGACTCAACCCGATGTTCCCATTGTCCGCGCGCCCGGGACCGCCGTGAACCATGCCGTGATGCGAAAGTGCCTCGAGACGGAGCGAGCGAAGGCCGGCCTCCGGTGCGATCGCGTCGAAGGTGTAGACGTCGGAGTCGCCGTTGGCGCCCTCGGCGAGATACGAGCCGTCGTCGAGTCTGCGGAACGTCGCGCCGGCCTTGGACGCGAGTGGCTTGGCCTCGAGCACTTGCCAGGTCGGCGCGGCGGGGCGGGGCGCGCCGGACGCGATCCACGACGCGAAGCGCGCGGGCAGGACGGATTCCTCGTGTCCTTTCACCGCCGAGATCAACGGCGCGTGCTCGCGATCGAACAATTCGCGCGCGGCCCGGTTGGCCTCGGGTTGAAGATCGAGATCGATGTCGCTCCGCACCGTCGTCGTGAACGTCGCGAGCATCCGGTAGTAATCGCGCGTCGGGATCGGGTCGAACTTGTGGTCGTGGCAACGCGCGCAACCGATCGTCAACCCGAGCATCGCGCTGCCCGTGGTCGCGAGCATGTCGTCCATCGCGTCGTAGCGGACGCGCTCGACCTCGTTCGCGGTGATCTGCGTCGGGAACACGCCGGCCCCGAGGAATCCCGTCGCCATCAATGCCTGCGGATTGTCGGGTTCGAATTCGTCGCCGGCGATTTGCCAGCGCACGAACTGGTCGAAGGGCATGTCGGCCTCGAGCGCCTTGATCACGAAGTCACGGTAGTGATGCGCGTTGGGGCGGTCGTAGTCGTGTTCGAATCCAGAGCTTTCCGCGAATCGCGCGACGTCGAGCCAGTGGCGTCCCCAACGCTCGCCGTATCCCGGCGTGTCGAGCAGGCGAACCACGTACCGCGTCCACGCGTCGCGCGACGTGTCGCGGACGAACGCGTCGAGTTGTGCCGGCGTCGGCGGGATTCCGAGGAGGTCGAACGAGGCGCGTCGGGCCAGCGTGCGGCGGTCCGCGCTCGCGGCAGGCTTCAGATGCTTGGCCTCGATCGGCGCGAGGACGAAGGCATCGATGGGATTCGCGATCCAACGCGTGTCGTGGACCTTGGGTGCCTCGGCGCGGTGAAGCGGTTGGAAAGCCCACCATCCGCGATCGGCGTCGGTCACCGCGGAGTGGTCCCATTTGCGGAGGGTGTCGAGGGCGCGGGGCGTGGTCTTGACGTGGCCCGGTGGCAGCGGCGTTGCCGGCGCGGTTTCCGCCGCCGCGGCAGACAACGCGGTCGCGAGGAACAGGGCGAGGGCGGATCTCATGGAGAACGCGTGGACGACACCCCGCACGTGCGGCGGCGGGGTGATGTACCACGAAACCGTGGGTGCGCGACGCGGGGAGATTCAAGCGCGGAGTTCGGGCGCGCCGAGTTCGGGCGCTTTTCGCGGGAAGGAAAGAGTGGCGGGAGAAGAATCGTATCACGCAAAGGCGGACCATGGCGGGCCAAGACCAAAGGAAACGCATCCAAGAAACGGAAGACCGTCGGGATGCAATTTCACCGGAGAACGGGATTTGATGGTCGGATCCCCATCAACCCTAGTGGCGCCTTGGCCGTATCCATGCAGTAGCGGCCGAGGAATTATCTCACGCCAAGCCGGGCCAAGGCCATCCAAGGGGGCAAAGACCGCCGGCGTGTCATTTCACCGAACGGTGGGATCCAATCTCTGGCTCCCGATACACGTTCCCGCCTT
>JANYDN010000031.1 GCA_025363585.1 Verrucomicrobiota bacterium
GTGTTCCGATCGAATCGTGGACTGACATGGCATTCATGGTTCCCGCCCCCCCCACTGAGACTTTTCGTGTATTTCGTGTATTTCGTGGTTCAATAATTCCTGAGCAGGAACCACGAAATAGCTTTTCGTGTGGTTCGCGTATTTCGTGGTTCTTGCTCAGGAATTATTGAACCACGAAATACACGAAATACACGAAAAGTCTTATGGGGACCGGAAACCGTGAATGCCATGGCAGTCCACCAACCGATCGGGACACTGTTGATGCAGATGACGCGCGAGGATGCGTTTGGGCGGGCGCGCCGGGAAAGGATGGGCGGGAACCACCCTGGGTAAGGTGAGCTTGATTCATTCGCCTATCAACGCATCGGACTTTTGTCTCAAGGATCTCCGTCCGCCCGAAATAGCTCTTCGTGTGGTTCGTGTATTTCGTGGTTCAATACTTCCCGAGCAGGAACCACGAGCCACATGAAGGGTTTTCGAGGCCGGCCGGTCCCGGGATGTCGATGCGACCCGGGATCCCCGGTTGGGAAGTTGCACGCGGCCTATTTCGCGGACCGCTGAACATTCGGCTTGATGCCGCGGAATCGATTGCCGGATGCTGGGGCTCATGGTTGGACAAACCCTCAATGCCTCCGGTCCAGTCCGGTCGATTCTTGCGGCGGTCGTGGTCGCGGTGGCCGCCGGCAGCGCCCATGCGCAGACTTATTTCGATCACCACACCGGCTCGTTCGACAGCACCTCGACCTTCGGCGGGGTGGTGTTCGAGATCGAGACGGGCTTTTCATACGACGTGGCCTTCGATTTCTCGTCGCCCAGTCCGTTTGCCTTCGGCGGCAACACCTACCCGGTGACTTCGTTCAGCATCACGGTGGATGGGTACGGCACCTATACCACGCCACCGGCGGGTCTCCGGTTCGCGGCGGGCCCCGCCGGTTCGGGAGCCTTCACCGGTATCACCGATTCCACGGCCACCACCGGGTTCCTCGACGCTTTTGGAACGGTGACCCCCGGCGTGGGAACCGTTGCACTGACGGACTATTTTGATTCCGTAACCAGCTTTCCCTTCACGCTTGCCCTCACCGGGGTCACGGGCGGACTCGTCATGAACGGTTACGGCAGCGCGGAACCGACCTCGTTTCTCAACGTTCCCGAGCCGCGCCAATACGCGGCGTTGACGATGGCGGCGTTGACGTTGTACGGGGCGTTCCGTGCCCGGCGCGGACCCCGGAAGGCCTAAAACGGCATGCGCGGACGGCGGCCGCTCCCGCGGCGCGGTCCGGCGAGAGGCCCGGCGGACGTCCGGGAACGAGGACGAGGCGTTGGGAAAGTTAGCTCACCTTTTCGTATGGCTCGTGTATTTCGTGGTCCTTGCTCAGGAAGTATTTAGCCACGAAATACACTAAATACACGAAAAGTCTAACTAAGCGGGCGAGGGCGATGAAAGCCGTGCACGACACGCCGTTCAGCGCACTGTAGCGCCCCGCACGAAGTGCCTTTGGAGTGCGGCGGGAAGGAGCGTCAGCGACGCCACGCCGCTTTCCTCGCCCGCATGCCTCACCATGCCTCACGCAGGCGAGACGCCCGCGAATACCGCAGGCGGGGACGCCCGCGCTACGTCGTCGCGCTACATGACCGCGCCAAGTCGCGGCACGAAAAAGGCCCGGCACGGGGCCGGGCCTTCGTTGGTGATGTCGCCCGCGGTTATTTCGTAAGGCGATAGTAGACGTTGCCCGTCCCCACGGTGATCACCGTCGAACCGGCGCCGGCGATCGGATTGGCGACGCCGGCCACCGCGGTCCAATCGGCGCCGGCGCCGACCTTCGCGGACGATTCCAAGCGGTAACCCGAGGCCAGTCCGGTCCAGCCCAGCGTGATCTTCGTGTCCGCACGCGCGAGGCTCAACTGCGGCGGGACCGGGAGTTCCCGCACCAACTGGATGCCGTTGACCGCGGGCAGGAACGTGATGCCCGTCGTGCTCGACTCCGGCGTCACCGTCAGCACCAGCGAGCCGTCGGCCGCCGGATGCACGTTGCGGAACACGGTATAATTGCCGGTGTCCCGCGCGGCCGGGTCCGTGCTCTTCATTTCCACCCAGGTCGGGTTGGCGGCATAGTTGCCGGCATGCTCGGCTTTCTCCGAGATCACCGGATAGGTCCCGCCGCCTTCCAGCAGCAGGCTTTGCTCATAGGTGGTCTGGAAATCGAAGCCGACGCTGTAGATGACCAGGTTATAGTTGTCGGCCGGGACTCCGGCGAACTTGAGGACCAACACCGCGTTCGCGTTGTGGAGATATCCCTGGAGCAAGGCTCGGTCGGCACTGCTTTCGCCAGTGCCCGTGGAAACCGTCGACCCGGTGTCGACCGTGAAGGTCACGGGCGTCGCGGCGCCCGCGGCATCGCGCAACGGGACCGCGGCGAAGACGCCGCCCTCGAGGTTGTTGTAGTGGTCCTGCGGGACCACGCCCGCGACATCGTACACGCTGAGCGAGGCACCCGGAGACCCGTTGCCCCCGCCCACGAAGTTGATGCCGATATAAGGCGCCTCGGTCGCGACGACGGCGGCACCGACCGCAACGGTTCCGGCGTTGCTCGTGTTGGACGATCCGTTGGCACTGACCACCACCCGGTAGGCGTTGCCTGCATCCGCCGCCAAGAGCAAGGGGGTCACATAGGTTGGACGGACCGCGCCGACGATGTCGTTCCCGTTGAGCTGCCATTGGTAGAACAAGTGGCCGCCCGACGGGGAAACGGCGTCCACGCTAAACGTCGCCCGTGTTCCCGCGGCGACCGTCGCGTTCGCGGGATGATGTTTGAACGTGATCGCGCCGGCATCCGGATTGACGTAGGTCGTGGTCGCGGGACCGCCCAGCCAGGGGATCGAGGGGATGTCGATGGCCTGCCCGACGCGACGGACGCCGACCGCGGCACGCGAGTCGCCGGTGCCTTCCTGGAAAAGGAGTTGCAATAGGTATCGCTTCCCGGCGACGAGCTGCCCGCTGGTATAAACCACCGCGGGATCGAACGCGGTCAAGGTGGGGTCCGCGTCGAGCACCGCCTGCAGGTTGGCCTCGGTTTCGTCCGAACTTAGATACAGGGACGCGTTGTCGTCGCCCACGATGTAAAACTCGTATGCCGCGGCCTGCGACGGGACGAAGAAGGTGGTGAAACGCCCGCCGTAGTTGTCGGCATAGGGATCGTTCACCATGCCGGCGCTGCGCACGAATTCCGAGCTGTCCGGATGGTCGGGATACTTGGGATTCGACGTCAGCTCGGCGACGGTGGTTCCCGTGCCGAAATAGATCTCTTTCTTGACCCATCCCTCCGCGAGGCGCCACGCGGTGAACTTAACCGTCGAATTCGGGACGATCGGATGGTCGCCCACGTCCGTGACGCCGCTCACCGTGAGCGTATAGAGCGTGCCCGCCGCCTGGGTGGCGGTGGTCACCACCACGTCGGTCGGACTCGAGGCGTCGACGGCCGCGCCGGTGACCGCGACGCCGCCGCTCAGCTTGAACTTGGCGGGATCGACGGAGGCCGGCTTCACGGCTCGGTCGAAGGTCACGCGGATCGTGTCGCGCGAGGCGGATCCGATCGCCTTCGAGAGGACCGGCCGGGCCACGGACCCGGAGTTCGGCAACGCGGTGAAGTCCGCGTCCGTGAGCGCGGCGTTCTGGCTGAGGACGAAGCGGTCCAGGTACATGCCCCATTCGCGGGAACCGATCTTCAGCGTCAGCCGCCCACCGGCATCGATGTCGGCCTGGGTGACCTCGAAGGTCTGGGATTCCTTGATCGAGAAGTAGTTGTTCGCGTCGGGCGGGACGCGGGTGTTGTTCGCGGACGACGTGCCGTAGTTGAGGCTGGTGGTGTCGGTGGGTAGGTCGCCGAACGAGACGGGAACCTTGTAGCTATTGGCACCATTGGCGTCCTGGTCCGAGCGCGCCTTGTCCGCGCGCCAGCGGACGTAGAGGTTATAGGTCCCGGGGGATTTGAACTGCAGCGCGTAGAGGGCGAAACTCACGGGATAGCCAGTCTGCTGCGTGGCGCCGGTCAACTTGAGGTAAAGGGCGGAACCACCGCTCGCCGCGGCGTCGGTGCGGACCTCGAACGGGGTGGGATCGGCGTTGCGGAGCTCCGAGACCCGTTCGCCTTCCCATGCGACGAAATCGTCGGTGTTCCCCTGCACGACCTGGCTGGTCTCGGAATTGCCAAGACCGTTGAAATCCGAATCGGTCAATGCCGCGTTCTGGCTGAGGACGAAGCGATCGAGGAACATTCCCCATTCGCGCGAACCGATCTTCAGGACCAACTGGCCGCCGGCATCGATGTCGGCCTGGGTGACCTCGAAGGTCTGGGATTCCTTGATCGAGAAATAATTGTTCGCGTCGGGCGGGACGCGGGTGTTGTTCGCGGACGACGTGCCGTAGTTCAGGCTGGCGGGATCCGTGGCAAGGTCGCCGAACCCGATCGGGACCTTATAGCTATTGGCACCGTTGGCATCCTGGTCCGAGCGCGCCTTGTCGGCGCGCCAGCGGACGTAGAGGTTATAGGTTCCCGGGCTCGTGAAGCGGATTTGGTAATAGGCGAAACTCACCGGGAACGCCGTCTGCTGGGTCGCGCCGGTCAGGTTGAGGTAGAGGGCACGGCCGCCGCTGGCGGTCGGATCGGCGCGGATTTCCCACGGGGTGGGATCCGCGTTGCTGATCGAGGCGACGTCCTCGCCTTCCCAAACGACGTTCTGGCTGTCGCCGCCCTGGTAGATGACGACGGCGAGCGCCCGGGATCCGGCGCATAGCAGTGCCGCGAGGGCGCAGCATGTGGTTAACCAACGTTTGATGGAGTGCATGGGGTCGTGGGATCGAGTTCTGGTTGGCCGCAACCGCACGACAGGGCATCGCGTTCGCGGCTTCGGGCACGATGGAACCCGGTCGCAAACCAAAGGACGGCCGACCCATGGCGGGTGGACGCGGTCCTTGCCTGCACTGCCGAACTTCTGCGGGGATTTCAACGCGGTTTATATCTGGCAGGCGCTTGCATGCGCTAGGACAAAATCGGGGGCGACTAGGACGAAAGTCGCGGGAGATGAGGCATGGCCATACGCTTGTAGGCCGGGGTCCCCCGACCCGGCGACCTAGGGACTGGCAACAAGTTCCATCGGGTAGCAACGCCGCGTGGCGGCACGCGGCCTACAGGTGGGGGGCGCGTTGGGTTGACGCGGCAAACGCAGGCGGGACGCCCGCGGCTACCGCAGCCGGGGAGGGCCGCGCTACGACAGCAGCCGCGCCACGACAGCGAGGGCGATATCCCGAGCCGGGGACGGCTCGGAGTGCGCAGGCGGGGACGCACGCTCTACACCGTTCCACGCACGCTCTACGCCGCTCCACGCCTCGTGGCGTCGGGGGGCTATTTCGCAGGAGCGCCGAGGCGCGCTTGGTAGACGAAGTCCTTCTCGGCGCCGGCCTTGATGTGGCATTGGGCGCACGCGGCCGACTTGGCGGGAGGAGTTATATAAGAGCCGTCGGGCTTGTACTCGGCGAACTCCCAGTCCCCGCTCCGGTTCTTGCCGTAGGCCTCGCCAAATCCCTTTGCGCGACGCATCACGTGCATGCCGCTGACCGCACCCCGGGTCCATCCGCCTTTCCCGTCCGGCACCGGTTTGCCGTCGGCACCCTTCGTCAGCAGCGTGGTTTCCATGACGATGACCGAATCGTTCGGATACGGGAGTTGGTTGGTCGAGACCACCGAGGCGGCGATCTCGTTCCCGTAAACCGTGACCACCTTGCCCTCCTTCGAGCGGTCGACGAGGCGCAGTACCTTGTATTTGGTCCGGTAATTGGTGGGAAAGCCGACGCGATCGGCAGCCAGGGCCGGCTCGGGTTCCGCGCCGATCGCGTGCGCCGTGAGGGCGGCAATCGACAGAATGGCGAGGAACGTAGTTCGCGCGTTCATGGTGTCGGCGAGTATTAGGCGGGCGGCGGAAGGGCGTCGAGTCCGGGATCGTGCGTGGAACCCGCGACGAATCGGCACCGGCGTTGCAAGGCGCGACGGAGGCATCGTTCCCGCCAATCCACGGTGTTTGCGCTCCATTTGGCGGCTTAACACTCGCCGTCCGGGGCTTGTTGGGATGCACTGCGTCACGTCTTTGGAAAGGGTTCCAAAGAGGCGCTTCGCATCGGTGGGGATGGCACGATCCCCGCGGGCGTTCCCTCGGCCGATTCCTCCCAACCCCATGAGCATCCCAATTCCCGCATCAAATCCCGCGCGCCTCCTGAAACGCGGGATGGCAATCGTGTTCGCCACGGCAACGGCGCTGGTTGCATCCCGTGTGTCGGCGGCCACGGCCACCAACGTGTGGACCGGCACCGGCGACGGCACCTCGTGGGTCGATCCCGGGAATTGGAAACTGAACCGGGCTCCCGGCGAGGGCGATGCGGTCGTGATCGACGCCAACGGCACCAACACCGTGGTTCGCCTCGCGGTCGACGGCGGATCGGTGCGGCGGATCAACAGCACCGCGACGATGTTGCTCGCGGGCGGTTCGCTGCGCGTGACCGAGGGCGCGAGCCGGTTCAAGGGCCCGGTGACGCTCGACCACTCGGCGTTGCGCGGATCCGGGGCGGGCGCGCGACTCGACGTCGACCTTGGCGGGAAGTTGGTCGCGGCCACGATTGCGACGGATGCCGGGGCCGTGATCCAACTCGCGACGGCGAATGCGTACGACGGGGTCGACGCCCCTAGCCTGTCGTTGGCTGCGGACGGCACCGGGAGCGCGGTCCAATTTCCAGCGTTGGCGCAACTGCAGGGAACCACCGCGCGCTTTGCGACGGTGTTCGTCGGCGCGACGCGCGGCGGACTGGTCTCGATGCCGGTCCTGACGCATCTCACCAACGGGGCGGTCGAACTGTATGCCGACGGCACGGGCTCTCGGATCGAGGTGCAATCGCTTGCGGAGGCGCAAGGCGTGGCGATCGACATCCGGAACGGCGCGACGGTCGTTTGTCCGGCCTTCGTCCGGATGAAATTCTCGTCGCTCCAGGTGATCGGGCCCACCACGACGATGCCGGTGGACCAGTTTATATCCGTGGACGGGAGCACGATCTATGCGGTGGGCGGCGCGGCGCTCGAGTTTCCCGGACTGGACCATTTCGATGCCCTCGACGTCGGCTCCGTGACGCTGCGGGCGGACGGCGTCGGATCGGCGCTCGATTTCCCGTTGCTCTCGGATATCCGCGGCGCCACGGCGCGTTTCGCGATCCTCTCGGCCGAGGCGATCAACGGCGGACACATCGGATTGTCGCTCGTGACGGAGGTCACCCTCGGTTCGACCCAGTTCTATACGGACCGTCCCGGCTCCGTCATGGACCTCGACGGGTTGACGCGTCTCCACGGCGGCGCGCTGGAAGCCCGCGGCGGTGCCCAACTGCTCTGCCCGAACCTGACGACGCTCGAGGCCGCGAACCTCATCGTACGGAATCCGGACACGAAGATCGGGCTGGCGAAAATCATGTCGGTGACCGGCACGTCGCTCCACGCGACCGACGGCGCGGTGGCGACGTTCCCGTTGCTCGCCGCGTACGATGCGGGCGAGGACGCGAGCGAGACGCTCGAGGCGGTCGGCGCGGCAAGCGCGTTGGAATTCCCCGCAGTGACGGCGCTGCGCGGCGCGCGCGCGCGGTTCGCCATGCTGAACATCCTCGCGCTGTCCGGCGGGACGGTGCGGCTGCCATTGCTGGTCGCGACGACGGACGGATACACGCAGTTCTACGGCGACGGCGCGGGTTCGAAACTCACGTTGCCCAAGCTCGCGACGATCGACGGCAATTACCTCGAGGCGCGGTTCGGAACGACGGTGGAATGTCCCGCTCTGGCCAAGACCCGCAACGCGACGCTGATTTCGCGGGGTCCGACCACGGTGCTTCCGGTCGCACAGATCACGGACGCGGATGGTTCCAATCTTTACGCGACGGACGGGGCCACGCTGAATTTCACCGGCCTTAACCACTACGACGCGGGCACCATTACTAGTCCGACACTCCAGTCGATCGGGGCCGGCAGCGTGCTGGCGTTCCCGTTCGTCGCGGATTTCCGCACGGCGCAGGCACGCTTCGCCACCCTCGCGGTGGCGGCGTTCTCCGGCGGGACCCTTCGGCTTCCCATGGTCGCCTCGGTCACCACCGGTTACGGGCTATTCCTGTCCGACGGAACGGGATCGCTCGTCGATCTCCCGACGCTCAACCAAATCGTCGGGCAGGCGCTCGAGGCGCGGGGCGGCGGGACGCTGTCGATGCCGTTGGTGAAGCAACTCGTCTCCGATTCGCTGACGATGCGTGGGCCGACAACCTCGGTGACGATCAACCAGATCACGGCGGTCCATGAGTCGTCGTTGGCGGCGAGCGACGGCTCGGTGGTATCGTTCGCGGGACTCACGACCTTTGACAGCGGCCCGGACGGCAACGGCTCGACCATCGAGTCGGTGAATGTCGGCACGGTCCTGTCCTTTCCGGTGCTGTCGTCCGTCCAGGGCGCGACGGCCCGTTTCGCCTTGAGCCAAATCCGCGCGGTCGCAGGAGGCCACTTGTTGTTTCCGGCGGTGCATTCGCTGGAAGCCGGGTCGATCTCGGTCCTTGCCAGCGGCACCGACACCGGGATCGGCCTGCCGGTGCTGACCCGGATTTCCGGCATGTATGTCGAGGGCTCGGCCGGCGGCCGCATCGACGCGCCGTCGCTCGCCGAGGTCTACGGCGGCAGCCTCGTGGCCGGCGGAAGCGGATCGATCACCACCCTCGGGATCACGACCGCGGTCGCCACCGGGATCCGGGCGTCCGACGGCGCCGTGCTGCGGTTCCCCTTGCTTCGAACGTACGACGGCCGGCCCGGAAACGTGCGCCTCGAGGCAGCCGGCGCCGGAAGCATCCTCGACCTGTCGTCCATCACCGAGCTATGGGGAAGCCAGACCCGGTTCTCCGGCGCGCTGAGCCTTGATGCATCCGCGGGTGCGACCTTGTTGTTCGGCGGGGTGACGCACCTCGACACGGGAGCCTACTCCGTCGACTCGAACGGCACCAACAGCCTCGTGAAATTCGGCCCGATCACGACCGCGCACGCCGTGGACTTCTCCGTCGAGAACGGCGGTCGAATCGAGATTCCCTCGCTGCGTTCGATCGTCGGCGGGAGCCTGTCGCTCTTCGGCGGCGGGATCTTTCCGGCGGACCAACTCGTCTCGGTGCAACAGTCCCGCGTGACCGTGAACGGCATGGCGGTGGCATTCGACCGGCTCACCGACGCGGGCACGACGAGTTTCGGCTACCAACTCGGCGGCAGCGCGACGTTCCCCCCGGCTTCAGACCTACGGGTGACCGCGATCACGGTTCCAACGACCGGCCTTGCCGGACATCCCCTCTCGGTCGGTTGGACGGTGACCAACGCATCGGCCCTTGCGGTCGCGGGTGTCCGCCACGACGGATTCGCGCTGCGACGCGGCGGCTTTCCCGACTGGGTGCTGGGCACGATCGCCGTGGACGGGACGCTCCCGGCGAACGGCGAGAGTCATCACACGGGATTGTTGATCCTGCCCGACGGGATCGCCGGGACGTGGCAACTCGTCGTGACCGCCGACGCGGGCTTTGAATTTTACGAGGGCGACAACGAAGGCAACAACAGCCGCGTGTCGGACGGGACGATCACGCTGGCGTCGTCCGACCTCGTGACCGAACACGTCGTGTTGCCGGCCGGTCCGGTGACGGCGGGAGTCCCGTTCGAAATCCGCTGGGTCGTGGCGAACACCGGGACGACGAACGCGAACGCGGTGTGGCGCGACGCGTTGTTGCTCGGAACGAACGCCGTTGATTTCACGGTGTCGACGACGCTCGCCACCGTGCCGCGACCGGCCGTCCTGAAGCCGGGCGAGCGCTACACGAACGCGATGACCGTTGCCGTTCCCTTCGACGTCTCGACGCCGCCGGGACCGTACTTCGTGGCCGTCGTGGCCAACGCCGACCACGCCCAACCGGAGGCGACCGAAGCCAACAACAGCGCGACGGCGGCACTCGCCGTGATCTGGCCTCCCCTTCCCGATCTCGCTGTCTTGTCCGTCGCGTCCGAGGCACAGACGCGGCCGGGCGCCATCGCGGCGGTCCAATACCAAGTGAAGAATCTCGGGACCGCGGCCGCCAGTCTGCCGTGGAAAGAAGCGGTCTTCCTGCAGTTCGACGGCACGCCCCCGGACCTCGCGCATCCGCTCGCGGTGTTCGACGCCGACGCTGCGATTGGGCCCGGGGCAACGGTCGGGCGCGTGCGCAGCGTCCCGATTCCTTCGACGATCCAGCCTTCGAGCAACGCCCGGTTCGTCGTGGTGGCGAACCTCGACCGGACGATCGTCGAGACGGATTTCGCGAACAACCAAGGGACCGCGGCGAATCCGACCGTGATCCCCGTGGCACTGGATCTCGCGTTCGCCCAAGACCGCGTGCGAGAGGACACCGTCCCGCCGGTCGTCGTGGCCCGCCTCGCGCGCAACGGCCCGACGGACCAAGCATTGCAGGTCACGCTCGCATTTGCCCCGCCCGGACCGCTTTCCGCGCCGGCCACGGTCACGATTCCCGCCGGGCAATCGGCCGTCTCGGTTCCGTTCACGGTCGTCCCGGACGGAATCGCGGGACCCGACCGCCCGATCGTCGTCACGGCGAAAGCGGCCGGCCGATCCGACGGCACCGCGACGATCCTGGTCGTCAACACCGACGCGGCGCGTTTGACGCTGGCGTTCGCCACGCCGCAGGTGGCGAAGGGCCAAACGGTGTCGGCGACGGTGACGCGCAACGCGGGCACGAACGCGCCGTTGTCGGTGCACTTCGCGAGCACCGAGCCCGCGCGGTTGATGCCGCCGGCCGACCTCGTGTTCGCGGCGGGACAACTCGTCGCGCACGTGGCGTTCGTCGCGGCCGACAACCTTTTGCTGCTGCCGCCGGAGATCGTGGCGGCGTCGGTGTCCGCCGCGGGATATGCCGGGGCCACGGACAACGTCACGGTGATCGAGGGTTCCCTCCCGGTGCTTTCGCTGTCGCTGTCGCGGACGAACCTCGACGAGCGCGCGGGACCGATGGCGGCGGTGGCGACGGTGACGCGCGTTGGCCGTCTGGATTTTCCGTTGGTCGTCGCGCTCTCGAGCACGAACACCAACGCCGTCGTCGTTCCGGAGGCCGTGTTGATCCCGGCGGGTTCCGACTCCGCGACGTTCTTCGTCGGTACCGTTTCCAATCCCGCGGCGACCGGAAACCAGACGTCCGAACTGCGGGCCGTCGCGACGTACACGACGTCGGGCGAACCCGTCGGCTATCCCGCGCGGGCGACGGTGCGGGTGACCGACAACGAAAGCCCGGGTCTCTCGCTGGTCCTCTCGCGCACGGTCGCCGGCACCGGACACGCGGCCGCCGTGACGGCGACATTGAAACGCAGCCCGGTGTCCGCGGGCGCGCTCGCGGTGACGTTGGCCGCGACACCGCAGTCGTTGGTGGCCGTTCCGCCGGTCGTCACGATTCCCGCCGGCGCGGCGTCCGTGGATTTCCCGATCGACACGTTGCCGTCGGGACCGAATGCGGGAAGCCATCCGGTCGCGATCACCGCGACGAGCGCCGGGTTCAATCCGGGTTCGGCCACGCTGGTCGTCACGGATCTTTCGAAACCCGACCTCATCGTCGAGGCCGTGACCGCGCCGTCGTCCGCCGTGACCGGTGGACAGGCCGGCGTCGGCTGGCGCGTCCGCAACCAAGGGCTCGCCGCGGCCACCGGAAAAATCCGGCAACTGGTCTACCTCTCCGCCGACAACCGCCTCGATCCGGACGACGTGGTCATCGCCGACCAAACGATCGACGGCACGCTGGGGCCCGACGTGTCCGTCGCGTTCTCGCGGACGGTTTTCCTCCCCGAGCAACCGGGCGACTACTGGGTGTTCGTGCGGGTGGACCCGGACGACACGTTCGACGAGATCGACGAGGACAACAACGTGGGCATCGTGGCGACGCCGATCACCGTGGGTCCGTCGTTCCTCGCGAAGGACGTGTCCGTGAAGAACCCGACGGGACCGTCCGGACAACCGGTGGAGATCCGCGGACGATTGGTCCGGCCCGACGGAAGCCCGGCGGCGTTCGAGATCGCGGCGGTCTACGTGCGGCACGACGGCACGGAGCGGGTGGTCGGCGGCGAGTCGGACGAGAACGGTTTGTTCGTCGCGACCTTCCGACCCGCGAAGGACGAGGCGGGATTCTACGAGGTCGCGGTGGCGCACCCGCGCGTCGCGAATCCGCCGGCGACCGCCCAGTTCGTCCTCTTCGGGTTGCTCGCCGACCCGGCGTCGCTGCGCGCGATGGTCCCGTTGGGCGGCCAATCGAACGTGGTGTTCCACCTGCGCAACCCGGGGCCGACGCCCCTGACGGGACTGGCCGGGAGCGGCGTGGGATTGCCGACGGGCGTCACGTTGACGGCGGTGTTGCCGACGACGATCGCGGCGGGAGGCCAGGTGGACGTGAATGCGAAATTGTCCGCCGGCAACGCGCCGGCCGGGCGGACCGACGCGGTGCTGCGGCTCACCAGCGCGGAGGGCGCGCGGCTCGACGTTCCGCTCGCGATCGTGCTCGCGCCGGCGGTCCCGCAACTGCACGCGACGCCCGACACGCTGGTGGCGGGTGCGGTCCGGGGTCGCCAGACCGTGATCCGTTTTGCGGTGACGAACAACGGCGCGGCGGCGAGCGGTGCGGTGGGCATCGCGTTGCCCGACGTCCCGTGGTTGGCGTCGGCCTCGCCGACGACGCGGCCGTCGCTCGATCCCGGCGCGGGAACGGAATTCGAAGTGCTGTTCACGCCGACGGCGGACCAGGCGCTCGGCGAATACAAGGGTCAGATCGGGCTCGTGGCCGAGGGATTCGCGACGACGGTCCCCTTCTCCGTTCGGCTCGTGAGCGACGCGACGGGCGACCTCGAGATCGTCGCGGAGGACGAGTACACCTACTACGCGGCGGGCGCGCCGAAACTCGCGGGCGCGCTGGCGGAATTGCTCGACGCCTACACGGGCAAAGTGCTGCGGACGGCGACGACGGACACCAACGGCTTCGCGAAGATGACCACGGTGGCCGAGGGCGACTATCGGCTGCGGATGACGGCGCCGAAGCACAAGGCCCGCGAGGTCGCGGTGCACGTGCAACCCGGCCTGACGAACCGCACGCGGGTGCTCGTGCCGGTCGATGGCGTCGCCTACACGTGGAGCGTGGTGCCGACGGACGTGCCGGACCGGTACCAGTTCGCGCTCGAGACGAAGTTCGAGGCGAACGTGCCGTTCCCGTTGGTGACGGCGATCGAACCCGAGGTGTTCCCCATCGTCTTCCCGGGGCAGGCGACGACGATGAACATCACGTTCACGAACCACGGCCTGATCGCCGCGAAGGCGTTGACCGTGCGGGCGCGCAGCACGGGCACGTATCTCATCACGCCGTTGTTCACGGACCTCGGGGACCTTCCCGCGAAGAGCAGCATCTCCGTGCCGGTCCGCGTGGAGTTTCAGCCCGATCTCGACGCGCGCATCGTCGCGGGTCTCGTCGAGCAGGGACGACCGGTCGCCCGATCCGGCCGGCGCGGGGCGGGATTGGCAGCCGGAGGCGGCGGTGGAGGCGGCAACAACTGCGAGGAAATCTCGCTGGACGCGGTTTATCTCGTCGTGTGCGGGAGCGACGGACTGTTCCACATCGTGAGCATCGACGTGAAACCGGTCGCCATGTTGAAGGAACTCGCGAAGTGCCTGAAGGCGCTCGCGAAGGGACCGGGCAACGTGGGCGGCGCGGCGTGCGATTGCCTCGGCCAAGCCGTCGCGGGAATCGGCGCGGCGCTCGGAGGGAGTGGCGAACTTCCACCGGACCTCAAATGCGTGGCGGCCTTTCTGTGTCTCGACGTCGAGGGCATGGCCCGTTGCATCTGTCCCGGCCTCGAGGGCGAAGGCGACACCGGCGCGGTCTACGGCGGCGCCATTCCGGTCGGCAATTATGTGCCGCCACCGGGCGGTGGCTCGGGGAACTGCTCGATCATTCCGACCGGCGCGGCGCCCGGCGCTTCCGCCTCGCTCGCCTATTCCCCGCAGACGACGTCGTCGGGAGACACCGTCGCGCTGGTGATGAAGCCAACGCCGCGCGGGGCATCGGTGGCCATCGCCGACAACTCCCGTCGCGGCACGCCTCGGCCCGCGGGTGACGGCGGGATCTGCGCGCAGGTCCGGTTGCTCATCGTGCAGGACGCCGTGTTGACGCGCGCCGGATTCAGCGCCGCGCTTGGTATCGACAACCGTTCGCCCGACACCGGCTTGACCGACCTCGGATTCCAACTGGAATTCACCGACGCCAACGGACGTTCCGCGAACGCGCTGTTCGAAATTCGCGGACCGGTGCTCGGCGGGATCACGTCGCTCGACGGCACCGGGCAACTCGCGGCGGGGACGGCGGGAACGGCGCAGTTCACGATCGTGCCGTCGGTCGACGCGGCACCGTTGGGCGCGACGCCGTACGCGGTGGGCGGCACGCTGCATTACACGGACGCGACCGGCCCGGTGACGATCCGCCTCGCGCCGGCACCGATCAGCGTGTTGCCGCAACCGCGCCTGACCGTGGACTACTACAACCAGCGCGACGTCTATTCCGACGACCCGTTCACTCCGGAGATCGAGCCGGCCGAGCCGTACACGCTGGCGGTGATGCTGCGCAACACGGGCGCCGGTTCCGCGCGGTCCGTTTCCATCGAGTCCGCGCAACCCAAGATCATCGAAAATGCGAAGGGCCTGCTGATCGACTTCTCGATCCTCGGCACCGAGGTGTTCGACGCGGACGGCACGCGCGAACTCGTGCCCTCGCTGGTGGCGGACTTCGGCGACATCGCGCCGGGCGAGGTGGCGATCGGGCGGTGGTTGCTGCGCTCGACGCTCCAGGGATTCTTCGTCGACTACAGCGCGACGTTCAAAAACCGCGACCCGCTCGGCGTCGGCGGGTTTTCGGCGATCGATCCCAACGGCGTGCACATCCATGAGATGACGCACTTGGTGAACGACCCGCGATCCGGTGCGGACGCGTTGCCGGACTTCCTGGTGAACGAGGATCCCGCGACCGATCCCGACCATTTGCCGGACACGGTCCATCTGAGCACGGGCGCCGTGGAGCCCGTGGTCACGGTGCTCACGGCGACGGCCGACGACGCCGTCTCGACGACCCACCGGCAAATCTCGGTGGCGATCGCGAGCGGCAACGGCTGGATCTACGCGCGGGTCCCAGACCCGCAGGGAGGCCAAGGCCAACGGAAATTCCGGTTGGTGGGCGTCACGCGCGACGACGGCACCGTCCTTCCAGCGTCGAACTTCTGGCAGACCGACCGAACCTTCGTGGGCGTCGGCCGCCGGCCCGTCCGCGAAAACCTGCTGCACCTCTTCGACCATGGCCCGTCGGCGTCCTACCGGTTGGTCTACGAACCGATCGCGCCGACGGACACGACCGCGCCGGTGAGTGCGGTCGACGCGTTGCCGTCGATGTCGTTCGATCGCTTCCCGGTGAGTTGGGATGGGACGGACGGGTCCGGACCGGTCGCGGCGTTCGACGTCTACGTGGCGGAGGACGACGGCCCGTTCGCGCTCTGGCTCGGCGGGACGACGCTGCGCGGCGGGTTGTACGAGGGCGCGCACGGGCATCGCTACGCATTCTACAGCCTCGCGACGGATGCGGCGGGAAACCGCGAGCTCCCGCCGGGCGTGCCGCAGGCGGTCACGACGACCGCGCTGCAAAACGGCGCGCCGCACTTGGCGGCAATCCCTCCCCAGTCGGTCATCGCCGGACGTGATTTCGTGCTCGGGCTTTCGGCGACGGATCCCGACGGGCCCGGACAAACGCTCGAGTTCTCGCTCGGCGCGGGAAGCCCGGTTGGAATGACGGTGGAACCGGACACGGGCCTCGTGCGATGGACGGCCCCTAGGGCATTGGGCGGGACCACGCGGCACTTGGTGGTGTCGGTGACGGACGACGGTGTCCCGCCGCTCTCGGACACGATCTCGTTCGATCTGGCGGTGATCGCGACCAACTCGCCGCCGGTGCTGGCGGGAATCAAGAACCGGGTGGTCACGGCGGGCGCGTTGGTGACGTTCGTCGCGACGGCGAGCGACGACGACGCGGCGCCGGGCTCCCTGCGATTCGCGCTCGGCGCGGGCGCGCCCGCGGGCGCGACGATCGACGCGGTGTCGGGAGTCTTCCGTTGGCAGACGGCGGAATTCGCGGCGGGCAGCACCAACACGCTGACGATTTCCGTGACCGACGACGGCTTGCCGAAGCAATCGGACCAGCAGGCATTCGTGGTCGTCGTGCGCAAGCGCGCGAACGATTTCCGGCTCGAGGTCGGAAGCACGCAGGTGCGCGCGGGGAATTCCTCGAGCGTCCCGCTGCACCTCGTCGCCGGTATCGCGCTGGGCGATCTGGAATTCGTCCTGCCCTCGCCGGGTCCGGGACTCGTCGACCTGTCGATCGAACCGTTGGCGCCCGCATTGCTCGGCGCGCAGATCGTGCCGCGGGCCGGCGGTGGCTACGGCGCGACGTTCTTCGTGCAGTCCGACGCGTCGCTCGACGGCGAGTTGGATCTCGCGCGGATCCATTTCGACACGCCGGTCGGATTGTCGACGGTCGCCGTCCTGTCGCCGACGGATGTGGGCGGCGTGGACGCGACCGGTGTCCGGCACGTCCAGGGAACGTCGGGGGCCGGAAAAGTCTTCGTGGTGGACAGCCGGCCGTTGGCCGACGTGCCCGCGCCGGGCCGGCTTGTCGTGCATGGATTGCCGGGAAAGACCTACCGGCTTGAGTTCGCGGACACGCTGGGCGCCGCCGCGGTGTGGACGCCGGGTCCGACCGTGAGTGTGAACACCGAGACCGGCGAGGCCGCGATCGCGACCGACCTACCCGCGCGCTTCATCCGCCTCCGCGAGCTGTGAGTCGCCACGCGTGGCCCGTTCGCAACGTGGCCGCCGCGGTGACGCGGTGGACGTGGGGTGGCAATGCCCGCCGCGGGAATTGCGTCGAATTGCCGACGGTGACGGCGGGGCCGCCGTCACCCACTCATGTTCCGGCGGGCCGCCTCAAAGCCACGGGACCACCAACGCCCGTTCCTGGGTCCGGAGTTGTTCCAACGAAATCAACTGCGCGTAGCGCCGCGCGACGTCGCGCCGGTTGTTGGCGCCGAGCACCGCCACGTAGGCCATCTGCATCCGGGGCTCCAGCGTTTCCCACGGGATTCCGGATTCCTCGACCAACGCCAACGCGCCCGCCTTGTCCCCGTGCCGCAGCGTCGCCAGCGCGCATCCGAACCGCCAGTACGGCTGGCGCGGATGCGCCCGGGCGAGCCGCTCAAACGTGGCTTTGGCCCAAAGAGAGTGCTCGTCGAAAATCGACTCGATCCACGCTCGCTCCCCCGCCACCGCCTCGTCGTTGGGCATGATCGCGTTGAGCCGGTCCACCGCGATCCGCGCCGCCGACATGTCCGCCATCGGCCGTCCCAGCCGAAGGATGCTGCGTGCCGCGTCGAACGACCATCCGGGACTCTCGAGCAACGTCTGGTAGGCCTCGATGGCCATCGATGGGAATCCCGCGGCCTCGGCCGCCGCGGCGACGAACGGCATCACGTCTCGGGTTTTGCGGCCGGTGAGCAGCGCCTCGCGGAACGCGGACTCTGCCTCGGCCTTCCGGCCTTCGTGCGCGAGGAGCGAGCCGCGCGCCGCGGCGAGCAGCGGGCCGCCGCGATGTCCTGTGCCTTCGGCCACCCATCGTCCCATCTCGTTGGTGCGGTTCAGTGCCAGCATCGCCTTCAACCGTTCCCCCATCAGCCGCGCGTTCGTCCGGCAACGTCCGGGCTCCAGCAACTCCATGGCGTTCGAACTGCCGCCGTTGCGGTTGAGCCACGCTGCCACCCGGCCCAAGTCCAGCTCCGGACCCATGGCCGTGGCCAATCCCACCGCCTCGCGCAGTCGCGCCGCGCGGGAATCGGGATCCAGACGGAGCCGAAGGTCGATGACCTGCAGCCGGATCGCGGCGGGCGCGTTGGTCTGCGCGTCGATCGTCCGCGCCAACATCTCCAGTTCCGAACGGGGCAATTCCTCGCACGCGATCAGCGCGCTCAGCGCGATCTCTCGGTCCACCGACGATCCCGCCGCCACGCCCCGCAACAGCCGCCGGCCCTCCTCGCGATCCACCGGCGACGGCTCCCCGATCAAAAGGTTTCCCAACGCGTATTCGGATTCCGGATCGGTCGGCTGGTCGGCCAGCACCGCGCGGGCCATGGCCACGGCCCCGGCGCGGTTCTCGATGCGTTCCAATTGGCGGATCATCATGCGCCGGACCGCGGGATCCCTCGGGTAACGCGCGGACAGTTGGGTCAACCATCCGTCGCTGAGTTCAACCCGTCCGACAAGGATCGCGAACGCGGTGGCCTCGAGGAATTCCTCGCGGGTCGCGTTGGGACTCTCCAGGGCCGTCGACCAATACTTCACTCCCTCGGGAATCCGCGCGGCCGCGCAAAACCGTGCCACGACCCGGCTGACCTCGGGATCCTTGGGCGCCAGATGGAGCGCGGTGTGGACGAGCGGCGCGGCGTGTTCGAGATCCCCCGCCGCCATCAATCCGGTGGCCGTGCGACCCATCCCGAGGGCCCGGAACCGCTTCAGCTCGCGATACCCGCGCGGGCCGGCCACCACGCCGGCAACGGCCAGGAGCAGGAAGGCCCCGGCCACGTAGCGAAACCACCACGACCGCACCCCGAGCGGTCCCGTGTTCTTGCGACGGACCGTGCGTGCCTCGATCCGGCTACCGGAACCCGGCTCCGGGGAATCCGGATGTGGATGGGAATTCGACATGATGGAATTTGATCGGCGGAAAACCCCGTGCTGCCCGGATGAATCGCCACGCGAACAACCTTTGACCATCGACGATGCCGACCCCCGGCATCGGCCGCATGCAAAAAGTTCGGGACCCGCGGCCGGAGGGCGCATCCGGACACTGCCCCCGAAAAGTCCGAGGCTGCCATCGATCAAACGAAATCGACGAAGTGGGACCGAGCGAAACTCCATGACGTTGTTGCAATCAATTCCGAAACCCCCTCGTCGGGTGCCTCAACTTTTCGTGTGGTTCGTGTGGTTCGTGGATGCCAATTCCACGGGCCTGCCCGGCTTGCATCAAGTTGGGTGGGTGAACCACGAAACACACGAAACACACGAAAAGCTCCGGAAAGGAGATTCGATGCAACGAACAAACCGAAATCGGTTTTGTAGGACCGCGCGAAACACCCCGAATTCACTGGCGCGACCACCGTTCACCCAGAACCCGGCGCAAGGGCGCCTTCTTCGACGCTTTTGAATTCGGGGGCAGTGTCAAGATGCGCCCGGTCCAAACTCGGAATTGACTTCCGCTTTCGCAAAATGAGACAAACGCGCCAGTCATGCGCCTAAGGAGCCGACTTGTCCCCTGTTCACGCCGTGGAATCGCGTGTATTTGCGGGTCGGTTTCGGAAGCGCGTCACACCCTTCCCTGCACATGAACAGCGCCAAAACCGCCGGAATATCCCTCGAACCAAGCCACCGCACGGCGGGAAAAAGCCCGGCATGGGCGGCGTCGATCGCCCTCGCGATCCTTGCCGGCAGCGGGGTCCAGGCCGGCGGCCTGACATTCAACACGACGTTCGACGCCACGGTGACCAGTCGCGGCGACGCTGCCTCATGGATCAGCGCGTGGACCTACGCGACCACCCAATTCAGCTCGGTGTACTCCGACCCGATCACGATCAACATCACGTTGAAGGCGGGCAGTGCCAGCATTCTCGGGCAAACCTCCCCCTCGATCCAATCGGCCGGCGCCCCGACGTTCACGACGCTCAAGAATGCCCTGCTCGCGGACTCGAAGGGCAGCATCGATTCGATCGCCTACTCGCATCTTCCCGCGACGGATCCCAGCGCCGGCACGAAGAATTGGGACCTCACTTTTGCCAACGCCAAGGCGCTGGGCCTTCGGACCGCGAACAACGCGGCGAACGACGGTACCGTGACCCTGGGTGACCGCGTGTACACCTTCAACCCGGCCAACCGCACCGTGGCGGGCGCATTCGATTTCATCGGGGTCGCGCAGCACGAGATTTCGGAAGTCATGGGCCGCATCGGCCTTTTGGGACTCGCGAACCTCGAGAACTCCTTCGATCTCTTCGGCTATACCGCCCCCGGCACGATCTACCTGACCAAGCCGGTCGCCAACGGCTACTTCTCGATCGACGGCGGCGTGACTAGTCTCCGGTTGTTCAACAACGGCTCCAATGGCGGCGACGACAAGGATTGGGCGAGCGGCCAAGGGACCGATGCCTACAACGCGTTCGGGACGTCGGGCGTGATGTTGGGCACGGACCTCGTCGACCAATACACGTTGGACGTGATCGGATACGACGTGGTGCCGGAAGCCTCCACGCTGGTCCCGACGGCATTGGCGTTCGGCGGACTGGCGGCGACCCTCGTGATCCGTCGCCGCCGGGCCGCGAAGTAGATCG
>JANYDN010000035.1 GCA_025363585.1 Verrucomicrobiota bacterium
CGGTCTCACGACCGCCGCCACGATCTTGGGCACTTCAAACTTGAAACTGAAAACTTGAAACTACGCGTTCACGCGTTCACGCGTCGCGGAACTTCTCGCGCACGTAGCTGATGTGCCCGCGGAGGCCGTAGAACTGGTCGGCGAACGACGCCGGAACCGTGATCCCTTTCACCGTGGTTTCTATATGATCGAGCTTCTCCATCAGCTCGCGGCGCGCTTCCGGCGAGGCCTCCACGAGGAGCCCGCGTTCGACGGCCTGCAGGGAGCGGTACCAACGGTATAGGATCAGCTTCACCCGCCATCGCAGGATCGCGGGTATCAGTTTGAGCCCAGGAATCAACACGATCGCCATGGGCACGATCAACGCGATGACGCCCTGCACGATCCCCGCCACCGTGAACGGCAGGTTGCGGTACAGCCAGCTCTTGCCGGTCTTGTAGTACCGCGTGGCCGCCGGACTGATCTTGAAGTCGTGCTCCAACGGCGCCGGGAACTCCCCTTTCTGCTGGAGCAAACTGGCGTTGCCATGGACTTCCCTCGCCGCTTCCAGCAGGAGATCCGAGAGCGCCGGATGAAGGTCCTCGCCCGCGACGAGTTCCACGGTGGAACCGAGCAGGTGGATGTCGCGCGGCGGCAGGTCTTTTCCGAAATCGAGCCCTCCGCGCGGGATTTCCAGACGGGTCAGGAACGGAAACTTCCGCGAGTACGCGGCGGACTGGGGGAAATCGAGCATCCGGAAACCGGGATCGCGCAGGATGCGGCGCAGGGTGTTGGTGGTGACGGAATCGCTCATCAGGAAGACGACGTCGACATTCCCGGCGAGCAGGTTGGTGACGCCGGTGTCGCCGTCCATCTGCAAGAGGGTGGTTCGTCCGCCGGCAACGATGCCGTTGGTGGCGAGGAGGGCCTTCGCGAGGGGAAGGGTGCCCGTGCCCGGCGCGCCGATGGCGATGCGCTGGCCGGCGAAATCGGAGAGCAACACCGCGGGGGACGAGGTGCGGCAGAACACCCAGAGCGGTTCGTACATCACGCTGCCGAGGGAATTCAGCGGGCGTTGTTTGCCGACCGGGAACGCGGATGCATCCAAGCCGCCGGGCACGAACCCGACGTCGTAACGCGAGCCCTCGATGCGCAGTCGGGCGAGATTTTCCTCCGCTCCATGGGAGGGGACGATCTCCACCCGGACGTGGTCGCGCGCGAGGATGTTGGAGTAACGCAGCGCGTTCCGCTCGAAGACGCTGCCCGGGGGGCCGCTGGTGATGACGAGGGTCCTGGGCGGTGCCGACCGCATGAACAGGAACGCGGCGGCGGCGAGGGTGAGAACGATTAGCGAGACCGCGGCGGTGGCGGCGGCGCGCCCGAGGCCGAACGTCTCGGTGAATATCGAGAGGACGGGGGCGAGCGTGGGCTTGCGGAACACGCGTCGACGCTGGCTTCCGCCCCGCGGTCTTACCAATCGAAAACCGAACTCGACACCCATCGCCACCGGACAGCACGTTTGTCTTCACTCCCAATACGCCGCCTTACGTCCGCAAATCCACCCCCCCATGGAACCATCGAATGCCCCGGCCGTTTCATCCGCCTCGAGTCCCGGCCCCATTCCCGGCGCGCCGGCCGGTCCCGCCGGGGGCTGGATCCTTGCCGTCGTCGACCGCGCGGCCCGCGATCCGTTGCTCGACGAGTACGTCGCGGTCATGGAACGCCGCGGTTGGCCGTGCGCGGTGCTCGAGGTCGACGACACGTCGCCGCACGCGGTGAGGGACGCGATCCGCGCGCATGCGCTGGTGACCAGCGGCACCGCGAGGGGCATCCAGATCTTCGGCACCACGCTCCCGTCGTTCCGGATCCGTTATTTCTATCCCGGCACAACGCTCGACAGCCGCGGCGCGACCGACCTCCCTTTCGGTTCGGACCATCCGTTCTTCTCGACGCCATTCGCGCCGGGCGACGCGACGCGGCATCCGGCATGGGACGTCGCCGGATTGGTCGCGGCACTCGAAGGCGCGGGCCCCGACTACGTGCAGGCGCAATGGGTCGCGCGTATTTTCCATCTCGACGCGGAATATCTCGGGCGACTCGCGAACCACGCGGCCCCGGTGGTGAACGAGTTGTTCGTGGTGAACTCGGATCCGGTCTTCAAGGAAGCCGATCTCAACCAACGCATCCGTGACCGGTACCACGCCCGGTACGGGGGAATCGGCACGGGGCAGAAATTGCGGTTTGGATTCCTCGGGGTGGATTTTGAGGAACACCGGTTGATGGAATACCTCGGGGCCAACATGGGAGCGGCGGGGTTCCTCTCGGTGGCCGACCACGGGACGTCGAACAAACTCGTGAACCTGCCGCCCTCGCAAAACGGGATGCCGCAATTGCCGCGCCTGCCGGCGGTCGTGGAATTCGCGGCGTGCGAGGCCGGCGACTGGATGGAGGAGGAATTGCCGTCGATCAGCCTGGTGGAGGCGGCGCTCCGGCGGGGATGCCTCACGGCGATCGCGGCGCAGTGCCTGCTCGCGTGGAATTTCGCGCGCGGCCACGACGACCCGAACCCGGGCACCGACCGCTACGACGCCGACAACCAGAACCCGGCGCCGATGCTGGATACCTGGCCGCGGACGAATTGCCTCGGACGCTCGCAGGCCGAGGCGGTGGGCGGGGCGTTGGCGTTGCTGAAAACGTCCGTGTACAACGACAAGGCCAACGTGGCGTTCCAGGT
>JANYDN010000037.1 GCA_025363585.1 Verrucomicrobiota bacterium
GGCTCCATCCTCCGGGGCCATTGGACCGCTGCCGCCGGGTGCCTGCTCGACCTCGCCGGCACCTTCACCGAGATCGCCCAACCCGTCTTCGACGGCGCCGGCCTTTGCCGTCTGGTCGACGGCGAACTCGACGTCTCCGCCAACGGCGTACCCAAAAATCTCCTGCTCGGCGGCGGCACCGTCCGTCTCGATGCCTCGTTCCAAGGGGGCACCATCCAGGATCTCGTGCTCTCGGGCGCAAACCTGGATTCCACGCTTCCCGTCGCGGGCAACCTGGTCATGACCTATGGCAATCTACCCAAGCCACTCGTCGTGTTGCCCGGCGCCCACGCGTCGCTCGCCGCCGTCTCCATTCCCGGCGGCATCTCCGTCCAGGCCGGCGGCGTGCTCGCATTGCGGGATTGCGGCGTCAGGGGACCGGTCACCAACGCCGTCGGCGGACACATGGACATCAACGGATGCACCTTCGCCGAGACCGTCTTCGACAACCGGGGCGACGTCGTCCAAGGCGCCGCGAACTCCAACCCTTGCGGCTTGTTCAACGGCGTCGTGTTCCTTAATTCCGGCACTTGGAATCTGGTCTCCAGCACCAGCCTCGTCTCGTTGGGCGGCCCGGGAAACATCCTCCCGCGCTTCTCCAACACCGGCGTGCTCCGCAAGTCCGGCAACGGCACGTCGTCGGTCGCTTCCATGATTTTCGAAAACCGCGGGATTCTCGAGGCCCGCTCCGGCAACGTCGTCCTGCCCGTCGGCGCGATCCTTGGGCCGTCGGGCCGGGTGCGCGTCGTCCTCTCCGGGCCCGTCCCGGGGACTGATTTCGGGGTTATTAATATCCCGGGAACCGCGGACTTATACGGCACCCTCGAGGTCGTGTTTGCCGGCGGCTATTTGCCGCAGCCCGGCGTGGATTTCCGGGCATTGGACTTCGGCGGCCTCGGCACTCCGTTTTCGTGGCTCGCGGGCGAGGCCGACCAGTTCGAGACGAACTACGATCCCACCGGCCTCACGCTCCGCGGTCGCCCCGGTCTCGCCGGCGATCGCCCGCCCACCATCACCCTCCAACCCGTCGGCACGACCGCCGATGCCGGGACCACCGTCGTCCTCGTCACCCTTGCCACCGGATCGCCCGCGCCGACGTACCAATGGCGTCGCAACGGCCAGAACATTCCCGGCGCGACCAACCCCGCGCTTTCCATCGCCATCGCCGGGCCCGAGGACGGCGGGATTTATACCTGTGTCGTTGGCAACGACAACGGCGCCGTCGCCAGCGACGCGGCCGTGGTCAAGGTGCCCGCGATCGCCCTGAATTTTCGCGACGCGTTCGCCGACCGCGGCGCGCTGCCGTCCGACTCCGGCGTGGGCGTGTCCTCGAATGCCGGCGCGACGCGCGAGCCCGGCGAGCCCAGGCACGCCGGGAAAGGCGGATCCACCTCGGTCTGGATCGGCTACCTCGCGCCCGCCGACGGCGTGCTCGAGCTTTCCACCGCGGGCAGCGCCTTCGACACCCTGCTCGCGGTTTATATAGGGACGAGCCTGGACACCCTTGCGCCCGTCGTGGCCGACGATGATTCCGCCGGGTATTATACGAGCCGCGCGCGGCTCGCCGTCGCGGCGGGCACGCGGTACGCCATCGCGGTGGACGGCCGGGCCGGAGTCGCGGGCAACCTCGTGCTGCGCTGGGCGTTCTCCGCGGGCGCGCCGCCGCCGCCGCGCCTGCTGGCCCCGCCGAAGGACGCGTTGGCCAACGTCGGAGCGAACGTGGCGTTCGCGGTCGCCGCCGCCGACACCGCGTCCTTCCAATGGTTCCGCGACGGCATCCCGCTGGCCGACGGCGGCCGCGTCGCGGGAGCCACCACCGCGACGCTCGCCATCGCGGGCGTGACCCTAGAAGACGTCGCCGGCTACAGCGTCGAACTCCGCGGCAACGGCACCCTCGCCAGTCCGGCCGCGGCGTTGCAGGTGAATCCCGCGGTCGCGCCGGGAACGACCCAATCGCAGGCAGGGACGCACGACAAGTTCGGGGACCTGCGCGACGATCGCTCGGGGGATTTCCTTCCGGCCGGCACGCGCCGGGCGGGGCTGCCGGCGGGCCTCGCGCGCGGCGCGAGCGGCACCCAGATCTTCAGCACGCGCGGGTCGCGGACGGAGTCGGGCGAACCGCTGCTGTGCGGCGTTCCCGGCGGCGCGTCCCAATGGTTCGCGTATCTGGCCGAGGACGACGGCCTGCTGGAATTGGACACCAAGGGCAGCACGTTCGACACGCTGCTCGCGGCATTCTTCGACGACTGCGACACCTGCGACACGGAGGACGCGCTGCTCCGCCTGGTGCCATTGGCCTGCGATGCGGACAACGCGCCGGACCGAACCAGCCGCATCTCGCTGTCGGTGACCAACGGCTCTATATATACCATCTGCGTCGACGGCGTGCACGGCGCCAGCGGTCGCGCGCAACTCAACTACAAGATGAGCCCGCTCCCACCCGCGGTCCGCGCGCCGGCCGTCGTCACCGGCGGCAAGCTGCGGTTCCACATCGACGGCAAGGCGGGACGCATGGTCCGCGTGGAGACCTCCCAGGATCTAAAGACCTTCGTCCCCGTGCTCACCGTCCCGCTTCCGGAGGGAGGCCTGCTGTTCGAGGACACGCTCCCGGACGCCGGCATCCGCGTCTTCCGCGCGGTGTTCCCGTGACGCGGGCGCGACCGCCCCACTTAGCCGTATCCATGCAGTAAGAAATCAATTGGGTATCTCGCCAAGGCGCCAAGAATCCAAGCATTCCCGACCGAGCCGGGACGGAACCATGCAATCGCGGCAGGGGAATTCTCTCACGCCAAGGGGGACCAAGGCCGGCCAAGAAGGCGGGAACGTGTATCGGGAGCCAGAGATTGGATCCCACCGTTCGGTGAAACGACACGCCGGCGGTCTTTGCCCCCCTTGGATGGCCTTGGCCCGGCTTGGCGTGAGATAATTCCTCGGCCGCTACTGCATGGATACGGCTTAGCGCCCGTCTGAAACTTAGGAAGGGGGCCTAGCCATTGCCCAGGCGCCGGTATAAGTCCTTTGCCCAGTCATAGGTACTCGGAACCTTGCCCGCGAAGACCAGCTCCGCCGGCCACAGCAATCCGGCCACCTGCGCCAGGTCCGTGATCCGCAGGCATCCCAGCATCTCGGGCGCCGGACCCCGGCCGTCCTTCTCTCCCGGCGCGTCCTGGGTCGCGGGCGGATCCTCTAGGAACAGCGAGTGCACATGCCCGTCCAAGAGTGCCGCGTAGAGCGCCACCGCGCACATCTCGCCGTGCGCCGCCAACGAAATCCGCGACGGATCGACACCTTCCAGCCGACGCGCCGCTTCCAGCGCGCGCAGCGTATCCCAGACCCGCATCGAGGCGATCGTGCGCCCCGTCCACGCGCTCGCACGGCGCAGGTGCCAGTTGAGTTCCTCGCTCCACGCGGTGTCGCCCGTGCCCCGTGTTTCCACTACGATTCCCGGACCGCCAATACGCACGCGCGGCAGAAAACCGCGCGGATCGGAACGACCTTCCCCTGGCGAACACAGCACGACGACCGACGCCGCCGGACCCGGCGGGGCGCCCCGCCGCAGCACATGACCGTGAAGGCGCCACCCCTCTTCCGATGTGAATGCGAAACGACATCCCGGTCCATTCTCCTCGAACTCATGTTCTATCTGCACGTCGAGCGGCGGCGGCTTCGAAGGAAACGCGCCGAACGTCGTCCGACGCAGCGCGGCCACCACGCGACGCTGCTCGCTTGTTAGAACCGCGGCATCCGCAATCGCCGGCGGCGCGGCGGGCACCACCAGTTCGTCCTGGATCGTCCGCATCCGGTTGCCCGGCGGCGAACCGTTCGCGAGCACCCGCAGCGTCTCGACCGATTCCTGCTTCTCGGGTCGTTCATCGATGTCGCCGATCCGCGAGGGATCCACCGCGCGGCCCATGAGGTGCCGCGTGAACCACGAGAAGATCTCGGTGCGCGAGCGCGCGTGGTACGAATGGCCGCCGGGCGTCTCGACGAGGCGGAGGTTTTTTGCCGATCCCAACTTGCTATATAATCCCGCGAGCTGGGCGTGGACGCGGCGTATGGATTCGATGGTGAAGATCCCGTCCTTGTCCGCCGAGCCGATCAACAACGCGCGGGGCGCGATCAAGGCGCCGACGTCCGCGAGGTCCCACCGGTGGACGTTGTTCCACCACATGCAATCGCAATGGCCGTCCACCGTCCGGTCGTGGACGTGGGAATATAATGTGGAGGTGCCGCAGACCGGCGCGGCGGCCTTCACGCGGTCGTCGGCCGCGGCCACGTACCACGAGACGGCGCCGCCGCCCGAGATGCCGGTGACCCCGAGGTTGTTGGCGTCCACTTCCGGGCGCGCCGCAAGGAGATCGAGCCCGCGAATGCCGTTGAGGAGTTCGATTCCGGCGGACGAATAACCCCGGGAATACCAGTGCCACCAACCCTCGCGGTAACAACCGTGGTGAAAGCCCTCGACCTCGCCCAACTGGACCGTCTCGACGATGAGGCACGCGAACCCGAGTTCGGCGAAGCGGCGCGGGTGCGCCTGGTAATGCGCTTTCTGGTCCCGGGAATGGCCGCAGACGTAGAGCACGCCCGGCACGCGGCCGGCGAGCCGGTTGGGGATGTATAAGTTCGCGGTGACAAAGAGCCGAGGCAGGCTCTCGTAATATAGCTTCTCGATTCGATAAGCCCCGCGATCCACGATGCCCGTCACCGTGACGGGCGGCGGCTCCCTCCGCTCCTGCCACCAGCCATCGAGTCCCATCATTTCCAGAAACTTCGCGTGCCGCTCGGTCCGCCATGCGCGCCCCGCCGATCCCTTTGGGAACTCCAACGCCGCGTGGTCCGTGATGCGTCTCGCCTCGGTGCAAAGATAGTCGCGGATGTTTCCCGAAGGAACATGCCGGTCCGAGACCACGCGCGGCGCGTCCGCGAGCGCGGATTCGGGAACCAGCAAGCCTGCAAGCGGACCGGCCGCGAGCGGCGCCAACCCGCCCAGCGCCGCGCCCGCACGGATGAATTCCCGACGTTTCATGGGATTTGGTTCGTTGGTTTCGGAATCTTGGAGGGATCTCCAAGCAACCTGAGACGACCGAGCCAAACTCCGCAAGCCGCAGGAAGTCCGGGGCTCGGGAATGGGTCACGCGGAGGAACCGGGCCGAGGGATTTTTGACAGGAGGTAACGGAGGCAACGGAGACCGGGTCACTCCGTCTCTCGGTTCAAATCCTGTGAATCCTGTAAATCCTGTCAAAACACGAAATCGTGTCGCTTGGACTGGATGGGATGCAGGCGGGAGTTTTTGACAGGATTAACGGGATTCACGGGATTTGGGGGAGGCGACGATGGGGCGCTTCTTGACGCTGCCCCGGTCGCCTGGAAGCGGGCCGAGGAATTCTTTAACAGGAGGCAACGGAGACCGGTTCATTCCAGCTATCGAAGCAACTCACCGCAGCACTCCTCCGTTTCCTTGGTTACCTCCCGTCTCTCGGTCCAAATCCTGTGAATCCTGTAAATCCTGTCAAAACACCGAACCGTGTCGCTTGGACAGGATGGGATGCAGGCGGGAGTTTTCGACAGGATTAACGGGATTCACGGGATTTGGGGGAGGCGACGATGGGGCGCTTCTTGACGCTGCCCCGATCGCCAGGAGACGGGCTGAGGAGTTTTTTTTTAACAGGAGGTAAGGGAGGCAACGGAGGTGGGGACCGTAACTCCCGCTGAGACGCGGAGATGATCCGCATTCCCTCTGCGCCTCCGCGGGAGATCCCAACACGGGTCCAATTCCCTCGGCCAGATCGCCGACAAGACGTCCGCAGATGGCGCAGATGCCGCAGATAATGATCCGAGTTGAACATCTGCGTTATCTGCGCCATCTGCGGATAAAATGAAGGGCGACGTTGCCGGCTGCGGTGGGAATATTTTACCGGAGGGAACAGAGGGAACGGAGACATGCTCTTCGCGTCCTTCGCGGCTTCGCGTGAGTTCTCTTCCATCCATGACACAGAGTCCTTCCACGGATTGCCTCCGTGCAAAAAGGAAAGAGGCGAGCGGTGCCGTCGTGCCGGTGAGCGAGCCGAAGCCTCCGTTTCCTCCGTTACCTCCTGTAAAAAGTTTCCCGTTCCACTCACTGAAGCGGGGCAGTGTCCGGATGCGCCCGCGTGGAAGCCACCGGTGAATCATCGCTGGCTCGAATGCACGATTAGGGATACGAACCCCACGCCCCACGGCCATGAAGCTTCCCGCCAAACTCCTCGCCGTCGCCGGAATCGCCGCGCTCGCGATGGCACTCCCCATCCGCGCGGGGATCGTCGACACCTCTTTCCAATTCGGCGGCTCGGGATTTCTCGACGCCAGCCTGCGGCGCGGGGTCGACACGGTCCGCGTCGTGCGCGTCGCGCCCGACGATTCCATCGTGGTGGCCGGCTCGTTTTCGTTCGTCAACGGAACGACGCTCCGGCGGATCGCGCGACTCCTTCCCGACGGGACGCCCGATCCCAGGTTCCAATCGCCGTTCACGGTGGAAGCGCCCGGACCAATCTACGGAATGGACCTGGACGCCGCGGGACGAATCTATATCGGAGGAAATATCGGCGCGCCGTTCGTGCAACCCAACCCATGCATCCTCCGCCTCAAGCCCGATGGCCGCATGGACTATACTTTCGGAACGGGCGTGCCGTTGCCGCGATTCCCCAACACGCTCGGGGTGGATGCCGCGGGCCGCGTGTATTACGCCGCGGGAACCGGGGCTTCCGATGGCAGAGACGTCTATCGGCTGAAGTCCAATGGGAACGTCGACGCGCCGCTGGAAGATGTGTCCACGATCGGGAACGTGGGTATCCTCGCGCGGGGCAAGTCGGCATATGTCTGGGGCTTTGCCGGTTTGTCGAGATGGAACGACGCCGGCTCGTTTGACACGACGTTTCACCCGGCTCCGGATTTCACTTTTTACGCGCTGGCCTCCGACGCCGCGGGCAACTTGATCGGCAGCGTCCCCGTGGCAGCGTTGTATCCCCGCGGGTTGGCCCGCTTCGACGCCTCGGGCAATTTGGATCCAAGCTTCGTCCCCGACCAAACACCCGGATCCCCGGTTCTGCGCCTCGTCGCCCTTCCCGACGGGAGCGTGGTCGGCCAAGGGGAATTCAAAAAGGTGGGATCGATCCCGCGTGCCGGCCTCGCGCGTTTCCTTCGCGACGGCACTCTGGATTCCGCGTTCGACCCGGGCACCGGCGCCAATGGGGCCATCACGGCTCTTGGCGTGCAGTCCACCGGACTCATTCTAGTGGGCGGGCAATTCGGTTCTTGGAACGGAATCCCGGCTCCGGGACTGGTGCGGCTCCTGCCCGCGGACCAACCCGATCGCGGGATCGTGGAGTTCGATTCCGCCCAACTTGCTTTCACCGAGAACGGAGGCCACATGAGCGTGAATCTCCACCGGACCGCCGGATCCGGAGGCACGGTCAGCGTCCTTGTCGTCCCGCGACTCGCGCTGGCAAACGATCCGCTGAACGCCCTCGACGGCGTCCACTATCTTTTCCCGGACACGCGCGTCGTGTTTGCCGACGGCCAGACGAATGCCTCGGTCGACGTCGACATCCGCGGCGATACCGTGGTCAACCCCGACCGATCGTTCGAACTGCTGCTCCGGGATCCATTGGGCGGCGCACGGATCGGGCCCACGGGCACGGTCCGGGTGACGATCGTCAACGAAGACTATACCGTGACACTCGGGTCCGCGGCGATCGACGCCCACGAGGTCGAGGGCCGGGTGGGCATACCGCTCCACCGCGTGGGCGCGACCGGCGAGGCGTTCTCCGTCGGGCTTGAGCTCGTTGCCGGCAGCGCCGTCGAGGGCTTGGACTACCGCCTGCCCACCGCGCCGTTCCAGTTCGCGGCGGACGCGACGGATGTCACGGCGTGGATCGAGATCCCCGACAACCAAAAGCCCGACCCGCCGCGGACGTTCGAGGTCCGCCTCGTGAATCCGACGGCACGGGCAACGATCGCGGGGATCGCGCGGGCGACGGTGACGATCCGCGACAACGATCATCCGGGAGGCTTGGTTCCGAATACGCGGATCTTCGCGGGCACGACGAACCGGGTGTTGTGGAACCGTGGGCAGTTCAAGGCGGATGGCGGGAGCGTGGTCTGGTCCGAGTCGGAATTCTCGCAAAGCATCCTGAGTTTCGGTTCGGACGGAACGTTGGTGGGGAACACCCCGATCGGAACGCGGTACACCACCGCCCTCTTCCTCGGGCAGAACAACGATGTGTTCGGCGCGACCACCGTGCTGATCGTCTGGATCCGCACCGATCTCGGATTCCCGGACCCCGGCACCTCCTTCGTGTACAAACGGAACGGAGCGGATTCGCCGCCTCTCTTGGTCGTGCCCAGTCGCAGCGGAAAAGCCTATGCCGCCGCGGACGCCGTGTTGGCCGGCCAATCGACCCGCCACCACCTTGCGCGTCTCCTGCATTCCGGCTTGATCGATTCCTCGTTCGACGCCGCGATCGACGGCGGGGGTGTGTTGGATCTTTTCGAAGCGGACGACGGAACCCTCTTGGTTGGCGGCACGTTCAACTCGACATCGGGAATCCCGCGCGAGGGACTGGCGCGCCTATATCCCGACGGAAGTGTGGATCCGAACTATGCCCGGCGTCTCCCGGGAACCTTGCCGGCAACCATCGGCGTCGCCGCGCTCGCGCCGCTTGCAGACGGCTCGATGTACGTCGGCGGAAGCTTTCTCGCGTTCGGCGGCGAATCGCGCCCGGGAATCGTTCGCGTGGATCCCAACGGCGATGTCGACGAAGGGTTCGCAAGCGTCGGAAATGGATTCACCTACCAAGGGGGCCCGCCCGCCGTACGGCAATTGGCGGTCCAGTCCGACGGAAAAATCCTGGTGCTGGGAACGTTCGACGCCTACGGCGGCCGACCCATCTCATCCGAACTCGTACGCCTTCGTCCCGACGGCACGATCGACGAGACCTTTGCCGCGGGCTCGATCCCCGGGATCGCGCGAATGCGGATCTTCGGCGACGGAACCGTGGGCATCATGGGCGCGCTGCCGTCAATCGATGGTGCGGCGGGAGCGGGACCGGCGCGGCTTTGGCTGGGGCCGGACGAATTCCCGGCGCCGCGATTCGCGCGGGTCGCGGCGGTAGCGCCAGACGGCACGCACTTCGAACTCGATCGCGGGATCTCGGGTAACTTCGCACTGGAGACGAGCGCCGACCTCCGGACGTGGAACGACAGCGGGCGCCGGATCGCGATGCCCTCGGGCTGGCGCTTCGACGAAGCCGTCGGCGACGCGGCGAGGTTCTATCGGCTCCGGCGCATTCAGTGAGCGGCGCGGCACGGCGGCCAAACCAGATTCCGCTGGAGTTCGCCCGCCCTCCTTGCACACAACGGGCGCCGTGGCTGTCACCCGTTCACCCCGCATCCTCGTCGCGGACGACCAGTCGGACGTCGTCGAGGCGCTGCGACTGCTGTTCAAGGCGGCGGGTTGGAAAGTGGAGGCCGCCTCGTCGCCGCAGGCGGTCCTGACCGCGGTGGGACGCGACGAATTCGACCTCGTGTTCGCCGACCTCAACTACACGCGCGATACCACGAGCGGCATGGAGGGCCTCGACCTGTTGACACGCCTCTCCGCGCTCGATCCCACGCTTCCGGTCGTCGTGATGACCGCGTGGGCAAGCGTCGAGGTCGCGGTCGAGGCCATGCGCCGCGGGGCCCGCGACTTCGTGCAGAAGCCGTGGGACAACGCCCGCGTGCTCGCGGTCGCGCGCAACCAGATCGCGTTGCGCCGCGCCCTTCGCGACGGCGAGCGCCTTGCCGCCGCCAACCGCGCGCAACGCGACGGCGGTCCCGTGTTCGTCGCCGAATCGCCTTCCATGCGGCCCGTCGTCGAGTTGGTCGAGCGCGTGGGACCGAG
Organism: Verrucomicrobiota bacterium; assembly: GCA_025363585.1. Lineage (GTDB taxonomy): Bacteria > Verrucomicrobiota > Verrucomicrobiia > Limisphaerales > UBA9464 > UBA6176. Next base: position 9,960 of record JANYDN010000037.1, read on the forward strand.
CGACGCGAACGTCCTCATCACCGGCGAGAACGGCACCGGCAAGGGCGTGGTGGCCGCCGCGCTCCATGCGGCCAGCGCGCGGGCGAGCGGCCCGTTCGTGGGCGTCAACATGGGCGGGCTCGGCGAGGCGCTTTTCGAAAGCGAACTTTTCGGCCATGTCCGCGGCGCGTTCACCGACGCCAAGATCGACCGCGTCGGACGCTTCGAGATGGCCGAGGGCGGCACGCTGTTCCTCGACGAGATCGCGAACGTCCCGTTGTCGGGCCAGGCCAAACTCCTTCGCGTGCTGGAGACGCGCGCCTACGAACGCGTGGGCTCGTCGCGGACCTTGCAGGCGGACGTGCGCCTCGTCGCGGCGACGAACGCCGATCTCCGTGCCGAGGTCGCCGCCGGACGTTTCCGCCAGGACCTTTTGTTCCGACTGAACACGATCGAGATCCACATCCCGCCGTTGCGCGAGCGCGCCGAGGATCTGGAGCCGCTGGCGGCGTTTTTCCTGAAGCAACACTGCGTGCGTTACCGGAAAGACGTGCCGGGCTTCGAGCCCTCGGTGCTGGCCGCGTTGCGATCGCACCGTTGGCCCGGCAACGTCCGAGAACTCAGCCATGCGATCGAGCGCGCGGTGCTGCTCGTCGACGGGCCGTTGGTCCGCGCCGCAGATCTCGGCTTGGTCGGCCCCCGCGACTCGGCGCCGCGACTCGAGGACATGAGCCTCGACGAGGTCGAGCGTTACCTAATTCGCCAGACGCTCGCGCGCTCCGGAGGCAACGCCATGAAGGCGGCGGAACAATTGGGCCTCAGCCGGAGCGCCTTCTACCGGCGCCTGGAGAAGCACGCGTTGTGAGCGCGCCGCAGATCCGGTTCGAGCGCCGCCTGAAGCTCCTCGCCTTCGCGGTCGGCCTGCCCGGATCGGTCGTCGCCCTCGCGCTGCTCTGGACCGAAGACCACGATCCACGGCTACGCTGGACGCTCGCGCTGCTGATGGGTGCAGGGTGGTTGATCGCGGGCGCGACGCTCGTGGAACGCGTGGTTTTCCCGCTCCAGACGCTGTCGAACCTTCTCGGGGGTCTTCGCGAGGGGGATTTCTCCACGCGTGCGCGGGGTGCCGTGAAGGACGACGCGCTCGGCGAAGTGCTGATCGAGGCGAACGCGCTCGCGGAGACGTTGCGCGAGCAACGGCTCGGCGCGCTGGAAGCCACGGCGCTCCTGCGCACGGTGATGGCCGAACTCGATTCCGCCGTCTTTGCCTTCGACGAACACCAATGCCTGCGTCTCGCGAACCGCGCCGCGGAAAATCTTTTGCGTCGTCCCATGGAACAATTGCTGGGCCGCACCGCCGTCGCGCTGGGCCTCGCCGAATGCCTCGGCGGCGAAGCGGCGCGGACGTTGTCGCTGGCATTTCCCGGCACGGTCGGACGCTTCGGCCTTCGCCGTTCCGCGTTCCGGCAGGACGGCCGGATGCACCAACTCCTCGTGCTCTCGGACCTGAGCCGCGCGCTGCGCGAGGAGGAAACACTCGCGTGGCAGCGACTCGTGCGCGTGCTCGGGCACGAGTTGAACAATTCCCTCGCGCCCATCAAGAGCATCGCCGGCAGCCTCGAGGCGATCGTCGCGCGGGAGCCGTTGGCGGAGGATTGGCGAGAGGACACCCGGCGCGGCCTCGGCGTCATCTCGGGACGCGCGGAGTCGTTGACGCGCTTCATGGAAGCCTACGCCCGGCTCACGCGTCTTCCGCCGCCGCGACTGCGACCCGTCGCCATCGGACCGCTGCTCCAGCGCGCCGCCGCCCTCGAGACGCGTTGCCCCGTCGTCGTTCTCGACGGACCCGCGGTCTCGTTGCCCGCCGATGCGGACCAATTGGAACAACTCGTGATCAACCTCGTCCGCAATGCCGCCGACGCGCAGTTGGATTCGCCCGGCGGACCGGAGTTGCCGACGCCCATCGAGCTGGCGTGGTCGAACACGCCGACCGAGGTCGAGATCACCGTCACCGACGCGGGCCCCGGCGTCGCGAATTCCGCGAACCTCTTCGTCCCGTTTTTCACGACGCGACCCAAGGGCAGCGGCATCGGGCTGACGTTGTGCCGGCAAATCGCGGAATCCCACGGCGGCACGTTGACGCTGGAGAACCGGACCGACCGCACCGGCGCCGTGGCCCGACTGCGTCTGCCGCGCGGGTAGCCGGCTCCATGCAGGGGGGAATCTCACGCCAAGCCATATCCATGCAGTAGCGGCCGAGGAATTATCTCACGCCAAGCCGGGCCAAGGCCATCCAAGGGGGCAAAGACCGCCGGCGTGTCATTTCACCGAACGGTGGGTTCAAATCTCTGGCTCCCGATACACGTTCCCGCCTTCTTGGCCGGCCTTGGTCCCCCTTGGCGTGAGAAATTCCCATTTTCCGAACGAACCGTTCCGCCTCACAGCCCCGCCGTCTGCCAGCCCGCGCGGTACGAGCGCTTCACGTATTGGTTGGCCTCGCGGACATTCGTGAAGGCCAGCTTCGCGGAATTCCAATCGAGCGTCGTGTTCGGGAACCGCGTCGCGACGCTGCCGAGCAACACGGATTCCGTGAGCGGCCCGCTGTAGTCGAACCCGGCACTGGTCTGTCCCTGGCCGCGCACGGCGTCGACGAACTCATGCCAGTGGTTGGCCTGGCCGACGTCGGGCAGTTTCATGCCGGCGTACTTCTCGGCCGGCAAAAGCACGGGCGGGGCGACGTGCGGGATGACCATGACGCCCTCGGTCCCGATCAGGATCGATCCTTGGTCCGGCATCGGCGTCTTGCCGATGAGCGCGCGGACGTCAGCCGGCGGGCGCTGTTTTCCGTCGTACCAGACCACCGGGATGGTGCCGGGCGTGGTGAAGCGGGTGGCGGGAAAGACGTAGCGGATGACGGCGTTCGTGGCCCATGAGTGGGCGTTGGGCGCCGGACCCTCGCTGCGCACCGACAGCGGGCTGGTCAATCCCAACGCACCGAACATGGGATCGAAAATATGGCAGCCCATGTCGCCGAAGGTGCCCGTGCCGAAATCGAGGCGCCGGCGCCAGTTTCCGGGATGGTACCAGCCTTGGCCGATGAACGGGCGGTCCGCGCACACGCCGAGCCAGAGATTCCAGTCGAGGCCCTGGGGGACGGGATCGCGACGTTCCGGCATCGCGCCGTTGTCGCCCCAATCCTTGCTGCTCCACGTGTGGGCCTCGCGGATCTTGCCGATGGCGCCGTCGTGCACGAGCCGCACGGCCAGCCGGTACTCGCGCGCCGAATGGATCTGGATCCCCATTTGGGTCACGAGTTTTTTCTTCCGCGCCATCTCGGTCAGTCGCCGCGTCTCGTGGAGATCGTGGGTCAGCGGTTTTTGTCCGTAGACATGGATGCCGCGTTGCATCGCCGCCATGCCGATCGGCGCGTGCATGTGGTCGGGCGTGGAGACGTTCACCGAATCCGGGCGCTCCTTTTCCAGCAGCCGGCGGTAATCCGAGTAGACCTTCGCGTCGGGAAACTTCTTCCGGAATTCGGCCGTCTTCGACGCGTCGACGTCTGCGACCGCGATGACGCGGACCTTGGCGTGGCCGGCGATCTCGGTGAGATCGGCCCACGCCATGCCGCTGGCACCGAAGCTCGCGTGCGTGACCTGCGA
>JANYDN010000070.1 GCA_025363585.1 Verrucomicrobiota bacterium
ATCTCGAAACCCGCGCGCCGGTACGCCTTCAACGCGCGTTCATTCGCCTTGTTGACGCCGAGCTCGAGAACCGTCGCGCCGGCCGCGCGCGCGGCGTCACCCACGTGCGCCAGACAGCGCTGGCCGATCCCTCGTCCTTGCCACTCGGGCACGAGGTAAAGTTTGTGCAACCGCGCGAGTGCGCGTTCCGGAAAAAACTCCCACGCGAGAAATCCCGCGTCGCAACCGTCCTCCACGACCCGTTCCCACGCGACGCCCAACGCCATCTCCGCCGCGATGCGGTCCGGCGCGTAGTAGAGGCCGAGCATGTAGTCCACCTGCCCGGCGGGAAGGAGTGCATCGTAGGCCGCGTGCCACGTCGCATCCGCGAACGCGCGCAATGCGGGGATGTCCGGCAAGGCCGCCCGGCGGAACGTGATCTCAAGGGGATTCACCGGTTGGTCTCGCCATGCATCGATCCACCGTGCGCCTCGTCCGCTCCCCGCTCCCTGCTCCCCTCAGTGATACTCCTGCACCGTGCGGACCTGGTAACCGCTTCGGCGGAGCGCGGCGATGCCGATCAAGGCCGCGCGGGCGCCGCTGAGCGTGGTCATGATCGGCGTGCCGGTCATCACCGCCGTGGTGCGGATCTTCACCTCGTCGGCCCGGGGAGCGGCACCGCTGGGCGTGTTGACGACGAGTTGGATCTCCTTGTTCTTGAGGAGATCGATCGCCGTGGGGCGACCCTCGCCGATCTTGAAGATGCGCTGGACCTTGAGTCCCTCGGCCTCGAGCACCGAGGCCGTGCCATTGGTGGCGACCAATTCGAACCCGAGTTCGGAGAACTGCCGGCCGATGGTGCCGACGTCCTTCTTGTGGAGATCGCCGACGCTCACGAACACCCGGCCCTTGAGCGGCAGCGGCGAGTTCGCGGCCATCTGGGCCTTCGCATAGGCGACGCCGAGATCGGCGTCCAGGCCCATGACCTCGCCGGTCGAACGCATCTCGGGCGAGAGGATGATGTCCTGCCCGGGGAATTTGTTGAACGGGAAGACGGACTCCTTCACGGCCCAGTATTTGGGCCAGATTTCCTCGGTGAACCCGAGTTCGCGCAGGGTTTTCCCCGCCATCACCTTGGCCGCGAGCTTCGCCAACGGCACGCCGATCGCCTTCGACACGAACGGCACCGTGCGGGACGCGCGCGGGTTCACCTCGAGCACGTACACGACGTCGCCCTTGACCGCGTACTGCACGTTCATCAACCCCACCACGCGGAGCTCGCGAGCCATCGCGTGCGTGTACCCGCGGATCGTGGCGATGACCTTTTGCGAAAGCGTGTGTGGCGGGAGAACCATCGCGGCATCGCCGGAATGAACGCCCGCGAACTCGATGTGCTCGAGCACGCCGCCCATCACGATGGTCCCGCGCGGATCGTTTTGGTCGGCGAATTGGCCGACGTCCGCGATGCAGTCCACGTCCACCTCGGTGGCGTCCTCGAGGAATTTGTCGACGAGCACCGGGCGTTCCGGCGAGGCCTCGACGGCGAAGCGCATGTAGTGCTGCAGCTCGTGGTCGCCGTACACGATCTGCATGGCGCGGCCGCCGAGCACGAAGGACGGGCGGACGAGCACCGGATACTCGAGGCGCCGGGCGATGACGAGCGCCTCGGCCTCGTTGGTCGCAAGACCGTTCCTCGGCTGCGGGATCTGCAACCGATCGAGCATCGCCGCGAAGAGCTTCCGGTCCTCGGCGACCTCGATGCTCTCGGGCGACGTGCCGATGATGTTCACGCCGTTTTTCTTGAGGCCGAGCGCGAGGTTCAACGGCGTCTGGCCGCCGAACTGCGCGATCGCGCCCCAGCACTTCTCGCGCTCGTACACGTGCAGCACGTCCTCGAGCGTCAACGGCTCGAAGAAGAGTTGGTCCGAGGTGTCGTAGTCGGTCGAGACCGTTTCCGGATTCGAGTTCAGCATCAGCGTCTCGAAGCCGTCCTCCTTGAGCGCGAAGGCCGCGTGCACGCAGCAATAGTCGAACTCGATGCCCTGCCCGATCCGGTTCGGCCCGCCGCCGAGGATCATCACCTTGCGACGCTCGCTGGTTCGGACCTCGTCGTCGCCGCGATCGTACGTGGAGTAGTAATACGGCGTGTACGCCTC
>JANYDN010000072.1 GCA_025363585.1 Verrucomicrobiota bacterium
TCGCGCACCGCCATCTCGAGGATCACCCCCTGTTTCTTGCGGTCTTCCGGGACCAACGCCAGTCCCGCGTCGATCGCCTCGCGCGGCGACCGCGGCAGGATTTCCCGGCCGCACACGCGCAACGAGCCGCCGACCGCGGGCGCCACGCCGAACAAGGTCTCCAGCAATTCCGTCCGGCCCGCGCCCACCAAACCGGCGAGTCCCACGATCTCCCCCGCGCGGATCTTGAAACCGAGTTCGTGGCGCGGATGGGCCCGCGTGCGTAGCCCGCGTGCTTCCAGCACCACCTCTCCCACCGCGCGTGCCGAATGCGGGTGGAAACGCGACAGGTCGCGGCCGACCATCAGCTTCACCATCCGCGCATGGCTGATCTCGTCGCCTTTCAACTCGCCCGCGTTCTCGCCGTCGCGCAGCACGGTCACGCGGTCGGCCAATGCCTTCACCTCGCCCAGCCGATGGGATATATACAAGATGCTGACCCCGCGCGAACGCAGGTCGTGGATCACCTTGGACAGGTTCTCCGCCTCGCGCGCCGAAAGGCTCGACGTCGGCTCGTCCATGATCAGCACGCGCGCGCCGACCGACAACGCCTTGGCGATCTCCACCAACTGTTGCCGCCCGATCGGCAGCGTGCCGACCCGGGTCGACGGATCCACGTCCAGCCCCACGGCGTCAAGAAACCCGCGGGCCTCGCGGCGCATCCGCGCGTCGTCGACGAGCCCGCGTCGAAGGGGCTCGCGCCCGAGGAAGATATTCGCGGCGACGTCGAGGTTTTCCGCGAGGTTCAATTCCTGGTGGATGAGCGCGATGCCGAGATCCAGGGCGTCCTGCACGGAACGGATCGACGCGACGCGACCATCGAGGCGGATCTCGCCCGCGTCCGGCCGTTGCACGCCGGCGAGGATCTTCATGAGCGTGCTCTTGCCCGCCCCGTTCTCGCCGATCACGGCCAGCACCTCTCCGCGGCCGAGGGTAAGGCCAACGCCCCGCAAGGCGCGGACGCCCGGGAACGACTGCACCAATCCCCGCGCCTCGAGCAACGGCCCGCTCATCTCACTTAGTGCCCGTCTTCGCCTTCAAGTCGGCCCAGAACGCGTCCACCGTGTCCTTCTTGATCTGGCGCGCCGGGATGTCGATGAACTTGCTGGCCGGGATCGTGCTCGGCTCGCCCTTCGCGAGGCCCGCGAGGATTTCCACGGACTTATATCCATACATATAAGGGTTCTGGACCACGGTCCCGTGCACTGTGCCCTTGCGGATTCCCTCCAGCGTCGCGTCGTCCTCGTCGAACGCGACCACCTTCACCTTGCCGAGCTTGTTCGCCTGGGCCAGCGCCTCGAGCATGAGCGGCGGGTTGTACGCGAAGAGGCCCACCATGCAGTCGAGGTCGGGGTATTTCGCGAGCGAATCCTCCGCGTTGGCCTTGCCTTTGGCGCGGTCGAATTGGTCGGTCAACGTCCCGAGGATCCTGAAACCGTTGCCCTCGATCACGGTCGACGGGGGATCGAAGTTCGACGGGTTTTCGGGACGGCCCAGCATCGCGTCGATCACTCCCTGACGGCGGCGCTTCGCGTTGTCCTGTTCCAATCGCCCGATGAACAACATCACCGAACCGCCCTTGGGCATGGCCTCGCGCACGAGGTCGCCGCACAACCGGCCGGCCTTGTAGTTGTCCATGCCGATGTAGACCAAGCGGTCGCTGTCGGGCGCATCCGAGTCGTGGGTGAGCAGCTTCGTGCGCTTCGCCGCCTTGTTCAGCAATTCCGTCTGGTTGACGGGGTCGATCGGGCTCACCGCGATGCCGTCGATGCCCTTGGTGAGGAGATCCTCGATGATCCGCTTCTGGTCGCTGATGCCCTCGACCGGCATGAGCGTCTGGCTTTCGACGCCGTATTTCTCGCCGGCGGCCTTCACGCCCGCGGCGGCGATGGTCCAGAACGACGCGACGCCGTTGCTGACAAAGGCGATCTTCTTTTTGGCCCCGCCCGTGCCCGCGCCACCGGACGGTGCCGAGCCCTGCGCGGGTGCATCCGGGGATTTGTTGCAGCCCACCAACAAGGCGGCGACCGCCAGGGGCAGGACGACGAGACGGGAGAAGGATCGGGACTTCATGAGGATGAACAACGATGGATCGATGGATGGATGGACGCTGCGTGCGACGGAAAGGCTTTCGGGAAGAGAATCATTTCCCGGGCACGGCGGGGAGAAGAAATCCACGAGGCCCGCGCGACCCATGTGCGTCGGCCGTAGCGCGGCCCCAGTAGCGCGGCCGTCCCCGGCTGCGGTAGACGCGGGCGTCCCGCCTGCGCGGCGTAGAGTGGCCGTCCCCGGCCGCGCACCTCGCGGGCGTCCTCGCCCGCGCCCCGCCCTCACCATCAATCTTCAAACTTGAAACTTGAATCTCCCCCCCGTCCCCCGCCCCCTCGTCCCGTGGAAACCAACCGACTCGAGGCTTTCAGCGACGGCGTTCTCGCCATCGTCATCACCATCATGGTGCTCGAATTGAAAGTCCCCCACGGCTCCGGTTTCGACGCGTTGAAGCCCATGCTGCCGGTGTTCCTGAGCTACATCCTGAGCTTCGTCTACGTGGGCATTTATTGGAACAACCACCATCACTTGCTCAAGGCCGCGAGGCGCACCACCGGCGGGATCCTGTGGGCCAACCTCCACCTCCTCTTCTGGCTCTCGTTGTTCCCGTTCGTCACCGGCTGGATGGGCGAGAATCACCTGGCCCCGCTCCCGACCGCGGTCTACGGCGCGGTCCTGCTGTTGGCCGCGATCGCTTATTATATCCTCCAACGCCTCGTCGTCGCCGACCAGGAACCCGGATCCGCGCTCGCCGCGTCGCTCGGGCGCGATTTCAAGGGCAAGCTCTCCCCCGTGGCATATGCCCTCGGCATCGTCCTATCGTTTCCCGCGCCGACCCTCGCGGCGGGACTCTATGTCCTCGTGGCCCTGATGTGGCTGGTCCCTGACCGCCGCATCGAGCGCGTGGTGGGATAGGCAATCTCCGCCAACCGTCCATTCAAGGCCTTTGCGAAGGCTCTGTTATTAGTCACGCGGCCATGCTCGATCCCGGGCTGTCGACGGATCGCGCGTTGACGCCGGTCGGAAGGAAAACCGGAATCACGGAGCCAGCAGAATCCGATACCAACGCCCCGGCAATCCCACCGGCGAGGAGTCGGTCGCGGGCGGACCGTTGTCGATCCATTCGACCGAACCGCCGTTCCCGACGATGGGAGGAAACGCGGTCTTCCAGAGCGCGAGGTCGTCCGAATATTGGACGATGTATTGGCGGTTCAGCACCGTCTCGAACGCGAGCCGGAACGTACCGTCCGATAGCCGCTGGGCTGCATTGCGAGAAAACACCAGCATCGATCCGCAGACCCCGCCGATCGTCGGAACGCGGGTCGGGAAGAAGATGGGGGACGTGGGCGCCATCCCCAGCTCGCCGCCGGCGTTCCAACCCCACGCGTACAACGTGCAATCGTTGCCCACCGCCATCGAATGATACCCGCCGGCCGCGAACGCGATCCACGCCGTCACGCCGGGTGGCTCGACGACCTTGTGCCAACCCGAATAGTCGCCCGGCGCATCGCCGGAACCGAGCTGTCCCTCCTGGTTTCGACCCGATGCCCATAGGTGGCCGTCGGCGCTCAAAGCCATGAAATGATAGCCGCCGAACGCCGCGTCTTTCCACGCGGTGACTCCGGCCGGGCGCCCGATCAGCTCGGTAACCGCGATCGTGGTGTTTTCGACGACCTTGTATGAGAAGAAATAGACCTCGTGCCGGTCGTCCAACAACAAAACCCCCGGGATGCCCTGGACCATCTTGACCCAGCGTCCGGCGCCGGCCGGATGCTCCACCTCGTGGTGCAAGGGTTGGCCGAAGATGCCGAAGTCGTGTACCCAGAACGTCCCGTCCTCGCCCAGGCTCGTGGAATTATGCGGGCCCACGCCGCCGTCGGCCCAGCGGCGCCCATCGATGTCCCATGCCGTGATCCCGTTCCCATACAGGCGTCCATCGTCGCCCACGGCGACCGCCGAGCCCCAACTGCCGGATAGCTTAACGAAGCGGTTCACGCCGGGTGGCAGGGGCATCGGTGTTTCGCCGTTATAATAGAGGCGTCCGTCGTCGCTGAGTGCCAGATAGCCCACGCCTCCCACTCCGGTCGTCGTCAGCGATTTCCAGCGCGTCACGCCGGCCGGCCATTCGCCGACCTGCGTCAACCCGGCGGCCACCGGGACCGGATTGCCGAAGGCCGCGATGCTGTTTCCAAGCAAATGGACGTTCTCCGACGCGTCGATGAACATCGTGCCGGTGAAATTGGGATCCGCGAAAAGCCGGGGCTTCGGCAGGTCCTCGCCCTCGATCACCAGCACGCGCACCGGGTCGCTCCGGAACGTCATTCCCGACGCGTCGTGCGCCACGGCACGGAGGGCATAGTTCCCGGGTTGGGTCGGCACCCATGTTTGCAGGTAGGGTGCCGACGCCGCGGATGCCACCGTCCCGTGGTTCGCGGTGAAATCGATTCCCGCCGCCGCGTTCCCGATGGAATCCAACCTCGCCTCGAGGACCACCGGCACGCCCACCGGGAGCACCGCTCCGGGACTCGGGCTCAACAAATGCACCGCGCCGAAATCCAGCACCAGCCGCCCGTTCCCGTCGGTTTGCCCGGCTGTGAAAACGGCGATCTGATACACGTTCCCGGCCTCCGCCAGCCAAGAGTATTCGGCATCCGTCCCCGGCGCGCCGGAGTTCCCGACCGGAACCAATCCCTTGATCCATGTTCCCGTGGAAACGCCCACCGCCGCCGTGCCCGAGTCGGGCCGGAAACTCACATGGGCCATCCCGGACTGCGGTGCGCGCCACGTCCACCAGCGCGAACCCAGCGCCCCGGCCGGGGCCAACCGCGCCTCGCCGGGCTCAAAAATGCTTCCTGCCAATTGGATGATCTCCTCGTAGTGATCCCCGGGAATCGGCGTCCGGCTGTTGAAAAAGTCGTTGCCCGCCACCAGGTCCATCGTCCACGTCAGCGCCCCTTGCTCGCCGAACAATCCGTCGACCATGAACACATAGGACTGCCCGGCCCGGGCGTTGAATCCAAAAAGGTCTCCCGCCCGGCCAAATGCATTGTTGGCTATCTCCCCGAGCGCGGCCGGGTCGGTTCCTATATAAGCATTCACCATCACGCCCTGCGGCAGCCCCTCGGCGTGGTAGAAGCAAACTCCATCCCGCGGGGCCGTCCACCGGTACCAGATCGAGTGCCCGCCCTGGTTGTCGCCGAAAAGGGGTTCCCCGCGCGGTTTCAGCGCCCCGGTCTCCGTCGTCGCGCCCGCATTGGAGGTCTGGATGACGAAATCGCTCCCGACGAGTTGGATGGCGTCCGCGAACCGATCGTTGGCCGGCCTTATCACGAACGACACGGGTCGCGACCGCGTCTCGACCCCGGCGGTGTCCACCGACACCGCGACGATTTCATGCGATCCCGGTTCGGCGACCGTAAGCGTCGCGGAATAAGGGGACGACGCCCAGTCATGGGCTTCCTGCCCGTCGAGCAACAGGCGCACGTGGGCGAGGTTGCGAGTCGCACCCGCCTGCCGTTGCGCGGAAACCTGCACCGTTCCGGGCGACTTGTAGTGGCTCTTGGGCGCGGGCGAGTTGAACTCCAGATCGTTCAGCGCGAGCTTGAGGGTGCCGGAAGTCGCGCCCGCGTCCCGCGAATCCACGGCGATCCTATAGGTCCTCCCAGCCACCACCGGGAAATCACAGCGGCCGAGTCCCGCCTCCGCCATTTCTACGGTCTCCGCCGACGGACCCGTGAAAAACCCGATCGACCAGTCGCCGGAGGACGGCGCGATGGTCGCGGAACAATTTCCCGAAAACGGCGCGGTCCAAGTCCACCACACGGTCCGACCCGTCGTTGCCAGGTTGGCCGACGGCTCGCCGGCCTCCGTCGTCGCGCCCGCGAGCGTGAAGTCGTCCGACGCCCAGGAGCCGACCAACGCGCGTCGTTCCGTGAAATCGTCGTTCGACGGGCGACCTTCGCGAATGCGGATGCCGACCGAGGCGGAGAGGGTCTCGACCCCTCCGGAGGCTGTCGCCGCGGCAACCAACGTGAAATCGCCCGCGACGGACGGCGTCCAAGCCGCGGTATAAGGTGCCGTGGTCGCGGTGCCGACATCGTGCCCGTCGACCCGGAACACGACGCTCGACGGCGGCGGAAGGCCGGGCGCCACGCCCGCTTCGAACGTCATGGGTTGCTGCACGTCTCCCGTCGCTGCCGAACGAGGACCGGCGATCCACACCGACGGGATGCCGGGAAACATATGGGTCACGAACAGGAGGTCGACGGTGGCGCCCGTCACCCCGCTGATCGCCTCCTGCCAGGTGCCGCCATTGGCATTCCGCGTCCAAAGCGTGCCATCCGGATACTGGGTCCCATAGGCGCCGTAGAACGCATACCAGTTTCCAACCCCCTCCGGATCCTCGATGCGGGCCACCAATGCATAGCGAACGCCCGCCTCCAGATAGACCGGCTGGTCCCGGAACGAGACCGTCATCAAGGCACAGGCCTGATGCCGCACGATGGCGTGTCCCAACATCCGGTTGCCCGGCCGTCCGGTTACGGCATCGACATCCCGGACTTCGATCGCGATCGCACCCTCGAGTTGGTCGTTATAGTAACACGCCGCCAAATCCACGCGATCCAGCTTTCCGGAGATTCCCGCGACGAACGTTTGGGCGATCTCGGGCCGATCGCTGCCGGTGGACAGCGGCCACACTTGGTTCTCGAACGGTTGCGACACGTCGACCAGGGGCGCGGGCGCGACGTTCACGGACGCAATGCGGCTCTCGAGCACGCCAGACCCCGTTCGGGCGACCACTTGGTAGGATCCCGACATGGCCAAAGTGGCGGGGAGCGGTCCCCAACCCGGTTGGTTCGTCGGGATGTTTTCCGCCGGGAACGCGTGGCTGGCGGCGTTCCATTCCACGATCGGTTGTCCGTTGACCCGCCATTCATACGACACGGTCTCGTTGGCGCCGGCCTTGAATTGCAGTCCGATGGGCAAGCCTTCCTCAACCGTGACGTCGGAAAGATCCTCGACCAATCGCGGGCGTCCCACCACCAACTCCATGGTTTGGCTCCGCCGCGTGCCCGCCGGGCGGAGGATCGCGACCGAGTAATGGCCGGACGTTTCCGTCTGGACATTGGTGAGCTGGAGCGACGCGGTGTTCGCGCCCTCGATGGCCACCTGGTCCCGGTACCATTGGATCGGTCCGCCGGGTATCGGCGGCAACAAGGCGTGCAACGCAAGGTTGGTGCCGATTGGAAGTTGGAGCGGGTCCGACGCCAGGTCGCCGGAAGCAAGAAGCATCAGGGGACCGTCCAGATAGGCTCCCCAACTATGTCCCTGCGCGTACAACCGAACGGCATTCGGAAGGGCCACGCTGTCGTTGGTGGTGGAGGTAACGAAGGGCCCCGAGGCGACCGTATAAATGCGCGAATCCTCGCCCAAGGCAACGCACCCGCCGGGCACCGCGGCGATGCCTTTGATTTTGAGCGTTGGCTTCCAGACGTTGTCGGCGGGAGCCGTCGCACCGTATATCAATATCCTCCCGCTGGTTTGCAGCGCATAGACATTCTGGTAGTCCGTGGCGATCTGGATGACGTTTGTCGCGCCGGGCAACATCCCGCTGAATCCCGCGCCCCAATACACCACCGAACCGTCCGCACGAATCGCCGCGCTATAAGACTCGCCGGCAAGGATCTGGACCACATTCGTCACGAACCCCGGCGGCGTGCTCTCGAAACTGGAATCGGATCCGCCACCGAATACCGTGCCGTCGGATGCCAGGGCCAGGGAATGTTCGAATCCCGCGGAGATCGCGACGATGTTGGTCGCATAGACGGGGTACGGAACATAACCCCCGCCCGCCGCCTGCGGCGCGAACTTCTCGTCTCCGCGTACCGCGATCCTCCCGTCCGCGAGCAACACGATCCACCCTCTTGATCCGATGGCCACGTCGACCGCGTTCGTGATGGTCGGGTCATATTCCTTCCATTCCGCGCCAACCCATCCGTCAACGTGTCCGTCCGCCCTTACTCCGAGCGCACCGGAGTCGCCCTCGGCCACGGCGCGGTAGCCCGAGACATCCGCCGGCAGCGCCGATTGGCCCAGCCGGAACAGAAGGGTGTTTTCTGGTTGGACCATCGCGCCAACCCGGGTCGGCAACAGTCCGCCCGCCAATATTCCGAAACCCAGCATCGCGGTTGCAAACCACCGTGCCACCGCCGCGCTTCGCGTTGGTCCCGCGGCCGGCTTTCCATCGGGTCGGTTTCGAGTGGATACAACTGCCCCTTTGGTCTCCCCAAGCATGGCTGGAACGCTGGCCGACCAAACTTTGGTTGGCAAGCCACCACCATCGCGGTCCCGCCAATGCAATGAGCAAGTTAGTTCCACCCGCCCTTAGAGCCCGTCTGAAAAGTAGGGAGGGGTCCTGTTTTCGGGGAAAGGGTTCGATGGCGAGGCGCGAGGAGGGAGCAGACCCGTCCCGCGCATGCGGGATGACCGACGAGCAACGAAGCCAGCGGGCCGTTTCCGCGAAAACCCTCCGGGTCCCGCGGCCGCGGGATTGGCTCGGGCATCACGGACCGCAGAGGGTCCGCTCAGCCCTCGCCGCCTCGCCTCCGCGAAAAATTCTCGCCGCAGGACCCCTTCCTACTTTTCAGACGGGCTCTTAGCCGGAACCATGCAGTGGAACCCGGGTGGGTGACGGCGGCCCTGCCGTCACTGCGATAGCCGAGCAGTGTTTGTTCGCCCTCAGATCCGCCCACCCGGGTGTGAATACCGAGGGATGCCAAATATCATGTCGGTAACCCGTCAGGCAGTGACGGCAGGGCCGCCGTCACCCACGCCGACTGCATCGTTCCGGCTCTAGGGACCCTCCGACCGCCTTGCCCGGCGTCCAGCCCGCATCCGCCATGGCTCCATTGACGCGTCCGCCCGGCCGACGGATATAAGTGGGGCATGAGATTACCGTCGCCTTCCCGAATCGTTCCTTCCCTGGTCGCGCTGTCCCTTGCCGCCGCATCGGCTTCCACGCTCCGCGCGACCGTCGCGTTGTTCCGCGTGGATCCCGCCGCGACCTCGCTCGCGCTCCAGGCCCACACCGACGGCGAGGCGTGGCAGGAGCAGGCGCCGGGCAGCCTCGCGTGCAGTTTCACCGGATGGCTCGCCGTGGATTTCGAGGCCGGCACGGTCCAATTCCTGGTCGGCAGCAGCCTTCAGGCCGTCGAGGCGAGCGCATGGCAACCGGGCCCCCGGGGAACCGGCGCGACTGTTCCCGCCGACTTCGGCGCCAAGACCACGGTGGGTTCCGGGTTGTCCACGGACCACGAACTCGCCGCGATCCGCGGCCTTCGCCTCGCGTTCACCAGCGATCCCCTGGCGCTCGACCAAGGCACGTTCGACGCGTCGGCACTTGGTTTTTCCATACCGGCGTTCCCGAAGGTCACGCTGGATTACCGCTCGAACGGACTGTTGATCACGGGCGGCCAGAGGACATTGTCCGAAACGTCGATCCCAAACGAAGCAACCGGTGGCGTCCTCTCGGCGGTGATCGGGGAGGTGCAGACGCTGTCGGTGCCGGTAGGCATTACGTTGAAAGCGCAAACACTCCCCGGCGGCGACGTCGACATCCGCCTCGCCGGGCAAATCGTGGCTCGGCGCGGCCTGACGCTCCTCTCGCCCATCATCCTCATGATCCCGTCGGAGGAAACGCCTGGCCTCTGCACGTTCGTCTGGGCGTCGCCGTTCAAATTGCAAAAGGCCACGCGACTGGATCCCGCCGACTGGACCGACGTCGCGACCGACGCCCCGGCAAGCGTCACGCTCGGCGACGCCGCCGGGTTTTTCCGGGTTACCCACTGACGGCCCGCCGGGCGAAAACACCGTCAATCCGCGGACCCCGCCGGTCGCCGGGCAACAATCCCCCCCGAGAATAGCCTCTCCACCGGTCGACAAAATCGCACTTGCAAGCCCGCCACACACCAATAGGGCCTGCCCACAGGCCGCGGAGTTTTGCCATCGGCAAAGCCATTTCCCGGAAGGGAGGCAGAATTTGGGCGGGTGCATTCCACCGAAGATTATACCATGACACGATTTAGATTTCACCCGCTCGCGCTGTCCGTCGCGCTGCTCGCTCCCATCGCCTCCCAGGCGGCGTACCTCTCGATCGACGACACGAACCCGAACGACACGATCAGCATCACCGCCGGCGATTTCGAGAATGGCTTTTTCGTCAATGGCAGCCTGCTCACAGCCGGCGTCGGGCACGGCGCAACGGCGGTCATCGACGAGAGTTTGGGGTCTATTTTATTTCGCGGAAATTGGATCGACAACGGACACACTCCGACCGGCACCTTCACGGTGTATTTCGTCGAGGCCCAGAATCCGACCCTAATCAGTGACATCCTGCAGATCAACACAACCACCAGCGACGGAGTGGGTAGCATCGCCGGCACGTTCCTCTCGGACTCGGGGGACAACCTTGGATCAATTCCCGACCAACTGCCGCCGAATGCGCGGGTCATCGTGGAAGACGGCAAGCCCTTCTCTTTCGATCAGCCGTTCCTCACCGCCAGCGTCCTTTCCGATGTCGATGTCCCCGAAGCGTCCAACGTCTTCGCGGGCCTTGCGGTCGCCGGTGCCATCGGGGCCGTCTACCTGCGTCGCCGGGTCGCCTGACCGGCCCCACCATCGGTTCTTTGGAACAGGCGTTGCCACCCCGGCAACGCCTGTTTTGTTTCCCGGCCGAGACGGGCTCTAAGCCAAGAACGATGCATTCGGCAAACAGGGATTTCTCACGCCAAGGGGGAACCAAGGCCGGCCAAGAAGGCGGGAACGTGTATCGGGAACCAGAGATTGGATCCCACCGTTCGGTGAAACGACACGCCGGCGGTCTTTGCCCCCTTGGATCGCCTTGGCCCGCCTTGGCGTGAGATAATTCCTCGGCCGCTACTGCATGGATACGGCTTGGCGTCTTGGCGTCTTGGCGTGAAATAATTCACCCACCCGCGCCTACTATTCGAGCCGTGTCGGTCGATGCCCGGCGGCGAATTGCCCAGCCGTCATTCGTTTCCCTCCCTCGGGTTGGACCTCGAGCAACCGCAGTCCCCCGGAACCACACGCGACCACGATGCCGTCGCGACCCGCGGAAACTATCGTTCCGGGAACGGCCGAGACGGAATCGTCGGTCGCGACGCGGTGGACCTTGAGAAGCTTTGGCGTTGGTTCGCCGGGCACTTGGCAAAATGCCCCCGGCCATGGCGTGAACGCGCGCGTCCGCAACCAAAGCCGGCGCGCCGGTTGCGTGAAATCCAGGCGCCCGTCCTCGCGCGTGATCTTGCGCGCGTGCGTCATCCCTTCCGCCGGCTGCGGACGCGGAGGCAACTCGCCCGCGACGTATCGCGGAATCGTCTCGACCAACAATCGCGCGCCGACCGCCGCGAGTCGGTCGTGCAGCGTCTGTCCGGTGTCGTCGTCGCCGATCGGCGTGCGCGCCTCGGAGATCGTCGGCCCGGTGTCGAGACCCGCTTCCATCCGCATGATCGTCACGCCCGTCTCGGCGTCGCCCTCCGCGAGGGCCCATTGGATCGGAGCCGCGCCGCGCCAGCGCGGGAGCAACGAGGTGTGCACGTTCAGGCAACCCAGGCGCGGAACGTCGAGCAACGCCTGCGGCAGGATCTGTCCGTAGGCCGCGACCACGACGAGGTCCGGTTCGAGCGTCTTCATTTGCGCGATGAATTCCGGATCGCGCGCTTTCGTGGGTTGGAAGACGGGAAGGCCGCGTTCCAACGCCTCCACTTTCACCGGAGGCGGCGTGAGCTGGAGGTTGCGTCCGACCGGCTTGTCCGGCTGGACCGCGACGCCAACGATCTCGATGCCGGGCGCAGACGCCAGCGCCGCGAGCACGGTTCGGGCAAGCGCGGGCGTGCCCATGAACACCACGCGCAGGCGCGGGATCGCTGGATTTTCGGCGGTGCGCGGAGTGGATCCATGCTCGGACATGTCCCGGCATTTACGCCGGTCCGTCGCGTCGCCCGCAAATCCAAACGCAACCCATCAAGGCGGCGTTGAATGTTCCGCGCGGCCGTGGTCCGCTCGCCCCGCCACTCAACGATGACAATACCGCGGACATCCACGCCCTCTTCCATGAACCCAACCTTCACGCGACGCCGTTTCGCCGGAACCCTTGCCGCCTCCACCGCGGGGTTGCTCGCGGCGCCCGCGATCCTGCGCGGACAAAACCTCAACGGCCGTCTCAACGTCGCCGTGATCGGCGTCGGTGGGCGCGGATCGGGAAATCTCGCGGAGGTCGGCAAGACCGAGAACGTCGTCGCCGTTTGCGACGTCGCCGAGGCGCAGGCCGATGCGGCAGTTTCGAAATATCCGAAGGCGCGGCGTTTCTCTGATTTCCGGAAGCTCTTCGAGTTCGAGAAGGAATTCGACGCGGTGGTCGTGAGCACGTGCGAACACACCCACGCCTTCGCGACGCTTCCGGCGCTCCAACTCCGCAAGCACGTCTATTGCGAGAAGCCGCTCACGTACAACATCCACGAGGCCCGCGTCATCCGCGAGGCCGCCGCAAAGGCAAAGGTCGCCACCCAGATGGGCACGCAGATCCACGCCACCGACAACTACCGCCGCGTCGTCGAACTCGTCCAGGCCGGCGCCATCGGGCCCGTCCGCGAGGTGCACGTCTGGGTCGGACGCGCGTGGGGATGGCAGGACGAGGAAGCGGCCAAGCGGAACAACGACATCGTCAGCGTGCGCGAACGTCCGGCGGGAACGTCGCCGGTTCCCAAGGGATTGGACTGGGATCTCTGGATCGGTCCCGCGCCGTTCCGACCGTTCAACGAGGTCTATTTTCCGGGACCGAAGTGGTATCGGTGGTGGGATTTCGGCAACGGGACGATGAGCGACCTGGGCTCGCATTGGAACGACCTCGCGTTCTGGGCGCTGAAGCTCGACGCGCCACACACGATCGAGTCGGGCGGTCCGCCGCCGCATCCGGAGATCGCGCCGGCATCGATGCACGCCGTGTACGAATACGGCGCGCGCGGCAATCTCCCGCCGGTACGGCTCACGTGGCACCAAGGCGAGGACCGGCCGCAGATCTGGAAGGACGGCGGAATTCCCAAATGGGACAGCGGCGTCCTGTTCGTCGGCGACAAAGGGCGGATGCTCCTCGCCGACTACGCGAAGCACGTGCTGCTTCCCGAGAAAGAGTTCGAGGGATTCGTACGTCCTCCCCAATCGATACCGGCATCCATCGGCCATCATCAGGAATGGATCCGCGCGTGCAAGACGGGCGAGCCAACGACCTGCAATTTCGGCTACGCCGGATTGCTCACCGAAGCCAACCACTTGGGCAACGTGGCGTACCGGGCCGGAAAGAAACTCGAGTGGGACTCGGCAAAGATGCGGGTGAAGAACACCCGCGACGCCGACCGGTTCATCCGGCGGGAGTACAGGAGCGGATGGAAGTTGGGCTGAATTCGGACGGGGAGATTTTACAGGAGGGAACGGAGAAAACGGAGGAGAGGCAGTTCGCGCCTTCGGACTTCGTGGACTTCGAATCCCTCCGCGAAATTATTTTCCCGAGCCGACGGCATCGGACCATTTCCCGCCGCCGAGGCGTTCGAGGAGTCCCTGCACCAACGCCGCGGGCAATCCCGGACCCTCGTACACCAGCGCGGAATAGACCTGCAGCAACGACGCGCCCGCCAAGACTTTTTCCCAGGCGTCGTCGACGCTCGAGATCCCACCGACGCCGATGATCGGCACCTTGCCACCCGACTGCCGGTGCAAGTGTCGCACGACTTCCGTGCTCCGCGCGCGCAGCGGCCCGCCGCTCAGGCCACCGGTCTCGCGGTACACGATGCGCGCGACGGGATCGACCGTCGCGGGGCGCGCGAGCGTGGTGTTGGTGGCGACGAGTCCGGCGAGTCGGCGCGGCGCGACGAGCGACAACACGTCGTCGAGCGCGTCGAACGAGAGGTCGGGCGCGACCTTCACAAGCACGGGTTTCGGCACGGCCCGGTTGGCGGCGGCGAGTTCGTCGTTGGCGGACTGGAGCGCGGCGAGGATCTCGTCGAGCGCTGAACGATCCTGGAGTTGCCGGAGGTTCGGCGTGTTCGGCGAGCTGACGTTGACGACGAAGAAATCCGCGAGCGCCCAGAGCTTGCGGAACGATCCGGTGTAATCGGACGCCGCGGCGTCGAGCGGCGTGACCTTGGATTTCCCGAGATTCACGCCGACCGGATGGCGTGGCCAGAGACCGCGCGCATGCCATGCGGCGAGACGTTCGGCGAGAATGTCGGCGCCGGGATTGTTGAAGCCCATCCGGTTGATCAACGCGTGGTCGGCGGGCGCGCGGAACATGCGCGGCTGCGGGTTTCCCGATTGGGCGTGGAGCGTGACGCCGCCGAGTTCGGAGAAGCCGAAGCCCATCGCCTCCCACACGGGCACGGCGACGGCGCCCTTGTCCATTCCCGCCGCGAGCCCGACGGGATTGGGGAAATCGAGGCCGAAACAACGCACCGGAAGCGCGGGCGCGCCGAGAACGGCGGCGGTGACGCGGCACAGCGCGGGGCTTCGGGCGACGCGGGCGAGCGCGCGGAGGGTGCGGTCGTGGATGTGCTCGGAGTCCTGCGTGAAGAGGACGGGCCGCGCGAGATTGCGATAGAACCAACTCACCGCCGCGGAGAATCCGGATTCGCGACGGCCGCGGGAAGCGAAACCTCGGGGGAATGTAGCGCGGGCGTCCCCGCCTGCGGTAGATGCAGGCGTCTCGCCTGCGCGAGACCTCCTTCAGTATAGTGATCAGCCCAATCCAACCCAACCCAACCCAACGCGGGCGAGACGCCCGCGAATACCGCAGGCGGGGACGCCTGCGCTACAGGGACGCCTGCGCCACGTGCCTTCGAAAATGCGGTTCCCTTCCGGCGCGGCGGTTGCTACGCACTACGCGTTCGTCACGGGGATGGGCGAGTGGCGCAGCGGTTAGCGCAGCTGCCTTACACGCAGTTGGTCGGGGGTTCGAATCCCTCCTCGCCCACCATTCGGGGAAGTCGCCAGACCAGTAATCAGTAATCAGTAATCAGTAATCAGTGGTCAGTGGTCAGTGGTCGGGATGGTGGTTGCATCGCCTTGGTCGACGGCGTTCCGGACGGAGAGAACATCGCAGCCGGGGTCCCGCAAGGCCCGGAGAAGAACCGAAGGTGCCCGCGGGCGAAGAAGAAAAATGGTGGTAGGAGAAGGATTCGAACCTTCGTAGCGCGTTAGCGCGGCAGATTTACAGTCTGCTCCGATTGACCACTCCGGCATCCTACCACCGAGTGCGCCCTTTGGGGCGGCCCGAAAGAAAGCCAAACGCGGGCCCCGGCCTCAAGGGATTTCTCCCGAAATATTCCGGGGTCCGCCCCCGCGGCTGACAACCGGGGCCCGCGGGTTCATCGTGCGAACGCCGATGAACTACTGGATCGAACTCCTCGCCGTGTGCGTTTGCGCGGTGTCCGGCGTGCTCGCCGCGGCGGGAAAACAGGTCGATTTGTTCGGCGTGATGGTCCTCGCCGCCGTCACCGCTTTCGGCGGCGGCACCCTCCGCGACCTGGTGCTCGGCGAGGTACCCGTCTTCTGGATCCGCGATCCCAACTATCTCTACGCGGCGCTCGGGACGGCCGTGTTCGCGTTTTTCGCCGCGAGGCGTTTCGCGTTCCCGGGACGGGTGCTGTTGGTCGCCGACGCCGCGGGTCTCGCACTCTTCACGATCATCGGCGCCCGCAAGGCGCTCGCCGTCACGACGGCCACGGCACAGCCCATTTCCGTGATCGTCGCGGTATCAATGGGCGTCGTGACCGGCGTCGCCGGCGGGGCGATGCGCGACGCGCTGATGCGCGAGATCCCGCTCGTGTTCCGCCGCGAGATCCACCTGTACGCGACCGCCGCCACGTTCGGCGCCCTGCTCTACGCCGGCCTTCTCCGGGCCGGGATTCCCGACGACCGGGCCGGCCCCGCGGGAATCGCCGCGATCCTCGTCCTGCGGCTCGCCGCGATCCGTTGGCGCGTCTCGCTTCCGACGTTCCATCGTGCGGATGGGGAAACGTAACGCGCCCGTCCTGGCCGACGTCGTCGCGATTCACCGCTGCGTTGGCGGCGGCGGGCGTGGGTTCATTCCACGCGACGGTATCGCCAGTAATCCGGATGCCGGCCGTGGTGCTTGAAGGCGAGGATGCGAATCTCCCCGGGGCCCACTCTGTAGTAGATGGAGTAAGGGAACCGCGAGACAAGGCAACGACGGACGCCCGCCTCGAGAACACGCGAGCGTTGCGGGTCCTTCTCGATGATGCAGACGGCGGCATCCACCGCGTCGAGAAATCGCGCACCCAGTCCAAGTTCGATGCCCTCGTAGAACCGAGCCGCATCGATCAATTCCGCTTGGGCATCCGGATGGTGAATCAGGCGCATCCGATGTCGCGCCGTGCATCACGCATGACCGCATCGTGCGTCCGGCCCTCGACGGTGCCCGACGAGAGTTCGGCGTCGCGGCGGAGTGCCTCGAGAACGGCGGCTTGCTCGTCACAGTCGCCGAGCCCGGAATCGATGCTCTGCCAAAGCGCTTGGGCGAGCGTGATCCGCTCAGCCAGCGGAAGTGCCATCGCCTCGGAGGTGAGTTGATTTACGGACACCATGAAGGGGTAGCGAATCACGCAGCCACGGTCAACGGACCGGATGCACGGACCGCGCGCGCATGCGCGTTAACCCAAGCATGTCCTCACCCCGGCTGTCGTGGGTGGCGGCGGCCCGCCTTCGCCGGGCTTCGGCGCGCAGGCCCGCCGCCACTCGGAGCACGAGTTGCATTTGGGAATTGGCTGGCGAGTGGCACCGAGCCGGTGCCACCCACGGCATGCCGCGGGATTGCGGCTTAGGTTGACGCGCATGACGTCACTCGGGACCCACGCGCCCCGCGACATCACGCCAGCAACCCGCGGATCACCTCGCCCGAAACGTCGGTGAGGCGGCGATCGATGCCGTTGTGACGGAACGTCAGCTTCTCGTGATCGATCCCAAGCAGATGCAGCATCGTCGCGTGGATGTCGTGCACCGTCGTCGGCTTGCCGCGGTCGCGCGGCTTGTAGCCCCACTCGTCGCTCTCGCCGCACGTCGCGCCGCCGCGCACGCCGCCGCCCGCCATCCAGTTCGTGAACACGTACGGATTGTGGTCGCGTCCCTTCCCGCCCTGCGACGACGGCATGCGGCCGAATTCCGTGGTCCACAGCACCAGCGTGTCCTCGAGCAACCCGCGTTGTCGCAGGTCGCGGATCAAGGCCGACGCGCCGCGTGCGAAACCGCGCGCCAACGGACCATGGTCACGGCGAACGTCCTCGTGCGAATCCCAGTTGCGCCGAGGGAAGCCGTTGTCGTTCCCGCTCCAGACCTGAACGAAACGCACGCCGCGCTCCACGAGGCGCCGCGCCACGAGGCACTTCCTGCCGAACGCGTCCATTTCCTCCGCGGCATTGATCTCCACGGGCCACGTGCGGGTGGATTCGTCGATGCCGTAAAGCGCCTTGATGGACGCGGACTCGCGCGAAAGGTCGAGCACCTCGGGCGCGGCCAACTGCATGCGCGCCGCCAACTCGTAGCTGCGGATGCGGGCATCCAACCGCGCGTCGCCCTCGCGTCCCGCCGCGTGCCCGCGGTTCAACGACGCCATCAACGCATGCGCCTCGGACTCGCTCGACGGGGTGATGTACGCGCCGCCGGCGCCGGGGAAAAGATCCGCGATCGGGTTCGGTCGCCCCAATTGCACCGGCGTGCCCGCGTGTTGCTGTGGCAGGAATGCCGAGTCCCAGTTCTTCGGGCCGTTCGACGCGAAGCCACGGTGATCGGGCAACACCACGAACGCCGGCAGGTTCTCGTTCTCGCTGCCAAGGCCGTAGCTCGCCCAACAACCGATGCCGGGAAATCCGGGCAACTGGAAACCCGTTGCCTGCAGGTAGGTCCCCTGGCTGTGCACGCCGGTTTGGCCGACCAGATTGTGGACGAACGCCATCTCGTCGGCCACGGCGCCCAGATCGGCGACGACCTCGCCCATCATCTTGCCGGATTGCCCATGCGGCCGGAACTCCCAGACCGGTTTCATCCACGGGCCAAGACCGTCCTGGAACGCCTCGACGTGCTCGCCGAAATCGCTCTTCTGCCCGTCGCGTTTCACCAACTCGGGTTTGAAATCGAACAGATCCAAATGGCTCGCGGCACCCGCCATGAAGAGTTGGATCACGCGCTTGGCCTTCGGACGGAACAGCGGCCGCGGATGCGACGGACGCCCGGCGTCGGCGAGCAGACGGTCCTGGGCGAGCAGGCCCGCGAGCGCGATGCCCCCGAGGCCGCCGCCCGATCGCCACAGGAATTCGCGCCGCGATTGGAAGTTCCGCGCGCCGGCGGGAAGGCGATGGAAAGGCGATCGTTGGTTCATGGGCGTCGGCCTCGTCAGTCCACGAACGCGAATTCGTTGAGGTTGAGGATCACCCGGCACGCGTTGGGCAAACCGTGTTTGCGCGCGTAGGCCGCGAGCGAATCGCGTTCGTCGGCGCGCAGCGGTCGAGCGAGCGCCTCGAGTCCGGCGCGGTCGATCCTTGATTCGAGCGTTCCCGGCATCGCGTCGAGCCGCTCGGCCCAATGCCGCGACATCGAGAGGACCAGCGCGTTGTTGAGCAAGGCGAGCGCCTGCAACGGCGAGACGCTTTCGTTGCGTCGCCCCACTTGCATCGAGGGATCCGCGCAATCCAGCACCGAGAGGAACGGCTGCGGCTGCGAGCGGACCACGAAGCGATAGACGGAGCGCCGGTGCGACGCGGGATCCTCGGGATCGTGCAGGTGGTATTCGTAATGCGGCGAATGCTCCGGTTTCTCTACGACGAAATCCCTGAAGCTCGGGCCGCCCATCCGGAGATCGAGAAGCCCCGCGACCCGAAGGATCGAATCGCGGACCGCCTCCGCCTCGAGTTTGCGGCGGTTCTGCCGCCACAGGAACCGGTTGTCGGAATCGACGCGCTCGGCCGCGGGATCGCCCGCGGTCGAACGGCGATACGCGGCGCTGGTGAGGATCAGCCGATGGAGCCGTTTCATCGACTGGCCGTTGTCGCGGAATTCCGCGGCCAGCCAATCGAGCAACTCGGGATGGGTCGGG
>JANYDN010000080.1 GCA_025363585.1 Verrucomicrobiota bacterium
CGTCGCGCCAAGGTTCCCATTGCCATCCATTCCATGAAGCCCTTTCCGTTGCCGGGTCGTTTCCTGCCCGCGTTTGGAATTCTCGCCATCGCCTGCGCCCCTCGGTTGGCCGCCGACACCTGCGCGCCGCCGCCGACCGGACTGGTCGCCTGGTGGCAGGGCGAGGCCAACGGCGGCGACGTGCGCGCGTACACGCCGGCGACGGCGGATGGATCGACGTTCGGCGCCGCCCGCGTGGGGCAGGGATTCGTTTTCGCCGGCGCGACCTCGGGACTTTCGTTGGGGAGCGCGCCGTGGTTGCAGCGCGAGGATTTCACGGTGGAGGCGTGGGTGAAGCGGCGCGACGCGTCGAAGGCGGCGAACGACGCGGGCAATCGCGGTTGGATCCTCGCGTTCGGCACCGGCGGGTGGGGCGCGGGCGTGTTGGACGACGGGCGGTTGGTGCTGTCGCGCGTGGGCGAGGCGGACGCGACCACCGCGGCGCCGGTGTTGGCCGACACGGCGTTCCATCACGTGGCGATCACTCGGAGCGAAGGCGCGGTCGCGTTCTTTGTCGATGGCGTGGCGGTGGGGACGTCGGGACTCGACGCGCGGTTCCGGTTCGGGACGACGGCGGCGATCGGTCGTCGCGGCGACGACAAGTCGGGTTCGTTCGCGGGAACGATCGACGAACTCGCGGTGTTCGACCGCGCGTTGTCGGCGGCGGAAGTCGCGGCGGTGTTCGGCGGCGGGACGGCGGGCAAATGCATTCCCGCGGCGGACGTGCCGAACGACGTGGCGGTCGCGACGGAGCGATGGATCCACGGAAGCCTCGCGAACGGCAACCAGATCGCGGTGTCGGACGGTTTCTCGGTCTACGGACGGCTGCGGTTGGAGTCATCGGAAGGCGGGTACACGTCCGCCGTGGACGTGGGGACCGGCGATCTCGTGGTCCAGCCGGCCGGCGAGCTGGCGATCAACCCTGGCTCGGGCGGACCGCGTTATCTCCGCGGAAACTACGTGAACCGCGGCACGGCGAACCTCGCGGCGGACCTTACGCTGGATCGCGCGGGCGTGATCGTCCGCAACGAAGGACTCTGGAATCTCGATGCCGGATCGCTGCTGTTCCGCGGCGCGGGAACGATGGTGGAACTGGCGGGCGGAAGCGTGACGGGCGGTCGTTTGCTCGACGTCGATTCGGGCCAACTGCGGTTCCTCGGCGGGTCGGTCGGCGTTCCGTTGCTGCTGGTCAACACGTCGCTCGAGATCGGTCAGGGCAACACCAACGCCGCGTCGATCACGCTCACGGGGAACGGCGGCCGGTTGCGCGGCGACATCGCGCCGGCGCAGACCGTCGCGGTGGCGGGCTCGGGGCGCGGCGGCCAGACCACGGTCCAGGCGCCCCTCGGCTTCGCGAACTCGGGCGTGCTCCGGTTGCAATCGCAGGACGCCGGGTACACGTCGTCGCTGGTCCTCGGCTCCGGAAGTCTTTCGAATCGACTCGGCGGGTTGCTGGCGATCTCGCCCGGTTCCGGCGGCCCACGGTCTCTGACCGCGCAATTGGTGAACGACGGGACGTTCCAGATCGACTACCCGGCGACGCTCTTCTGGAACGGCGGGACGCACGTGAACCGCGGGTCGTTCAACATCGCCGCCGGAACGTCGCTCACCCTGAACGGCGGCGGGCAGACGTTCCGACAGGAAGCGGGCACGCTCCAAATGGACGGCTTCTTCAACCTCGCCGGGATCCGATTCGAGTATCTTGGCGGGCACATTTCGGGCGAGTTGGATCTCGTCCACTCGGATCTCGTCCTTCCGGCCGGCGGCGCCGATCCCGGACCGTTCGTCTTGTCGGGAAGCGATTCGACCTTCGAGGGCGACATCAAGTCGGGCCAGACCCTCTGGATCCGCGGCGACGGTCGTGGCAGCCACACCACGATCTCGGTGGGACCGTTCGCCAACCACGGCACCGTGCTCCTGAAATCGGCGGACGCCGGATACACGTCGTCGCTGGTGGTGACGGGCGGGTCGTTGAGCAACGCGGTGGACGGGAAGATCGTGGTGGACGGTGGCGCGGGCGGGCCGCGCACCCTGACCGCCGAGTTGGTCAATCGCGGCAGGTTGAGCATCGAGGCCTCGGCGACTCTCAATTCCGCCGGCGCAACCCAAGCCAACTTCGGGACGATCGACATCGCGCCCGGCCAAACGCTCTCGATCGCGGGGCAAGGACAGACGGTGCGGTGGGAAGCGGGCGCGGTGAACATCGGCGGCGCCCTGGATCTCTCCTCGCTCGGCCTGGTCTACAACGGCGGCACGGTCACGGGCGTCCCGTATCTGGACGGCGTCGAGCTGACGCTCGGTGACACGGCGACGGGCCAGGTGTTGTTTCCGCTGACGCGGAGTTCCTCGGTGGTGCACGGCACCGTGAAGCCGGGCCAGGGAATCCTGATCCGCGGCAACGGCCGGGGCGCGCACACCACGGTGACGTTTCCCGAAGGATTGGTGAACCACGGCATCGTGCGGCTGCGCTCGGAGGATGCCGGTTACACGAGCTCCCTCTCGGTCTCGGCGGGCGCGATCTTCAACGCCGCGGACGGAAAGCTGCTGGTGGATCAGGGGTCCGGTGGTCCGCGCACCCTGAGCGGCCCGCTGGTCAACGAGGGCCTGCTGTCGGTGAATTGGCCCATGTTGCTCGTCTCGCCGGGAGCGACGCACGTGAACCGCGGCGAGTTCGACGTCTCCGCCGGAATGCAGCTCACGATGTCGGGCCAAGGTCAGACGTTGCGGCAGGAATCCGGGACGATGCGTATCGACGGCGGCGCTGACCTGAGCGGCATCGTCGTCGATTGGGCGGGCGGTTCGTTGATGGGAAGCCCGTTGATGGACGGGGTCGACCTGCGCATCGCACCCCAGGTCACGGAACCGTTCTCCCTGAGCCTCACGCGCGCGAGCAGCCGGTACACCGGCGATCTCAAACAGGGGCAGACGCTCTGGATCCGCGGCGACGGCCGCGGCAACCACACCACGGTTTCGTTGCCCGACGATTTTTCCGACGCGGGAATCCTGCTGCTGGAATCGCGCGACGCCGGCTACACGTCCGGCGTCCATCTGGACGCGGGCGCCCTCACGGTGAAGCCGGGCGGGTTGCTGCGGGCCGGCGTGGGCTCGGGCGGACCGCGCGTGGTCGACGGCGCGTTGCTCAACCAGGGCCGAGTCGAGGCCCTGGTCCCGATCACGATCGGACGCTCCGGCCTGACGTCGCGCAACGAGAGCGAGTTCATCGTCCCGGCCGGCTCGGGAATCAATCTCCCCGGCGGTGGCCAGATCTTCGAACAGGCATCGGGCTATCTCGCCATGGACGGTTCCTTCGCCGTCCGCGGCCACACGTTCCGCTACCTCGGCGGGTTGGTGAAGGGCGGCATCTACATGGTGAATTCGACGCTCGAATTCGGCCCCGGCGCGGGTCCGTCGGGATCGTTCCTCACCGGCGGCAGCGGCATGACGCTCGCGGGAAGGATCCCGTCCGGCGCGAGCGTGGTGATCCAGGGTTCCGGCGACGCCAACCAAACGACCGAGGTCGCGCCCAACGGACTCGGCGTCGACGGCGTGCTGCAGTTGGTTTCGCGGGACGCCGGTTACACGAGCGCGCTGCGCGTCGAGAAGGCACCGCTGCTGGTGGGCGCCGGCGGCGTCCTGCAGATCTCGTTCGGATCGGGCGGACCACGAACCGTCGCGGCCGACGTCCAGAGCGCGGGACGAATCCGGGTGGAAACGTCGGCGACGCTCGGGCTGGCGGCGACGCCGGTGTTGAGCTCGGGAGACATTTTGGTTTCGCCGGGCGCGACGCTGACCCTGCCCGGTGGATTGCAGACCAGCGGCGGGCGGTTGGACGGCGCGGGCGCGATCGTCGGTTCGGTGCAGGGCGACGCGACGGTCGCGCCGGGTCCGGGAATCGCGGCGTTCTCGATCAACGGCGATTTCGCCGTGGGCGCGCTGGGCGCGTTGGAATTCGAGATCGGTGGCACCACGCCGGGCACCGGCCACGACCAACTGGCGCTGTCGGGGTCGGCGCGGTTGGGCGGAACGGTGCGCGTCGCCTTGGCCAACGGCTTCGTGCCTTCGGCGGGCGACCGGTTCCAACTGATCTCGGGTCCCGCGGCGGGCACCGCGGGCACCCGGTTCGAACTACCAAGGCTTCCGTCGGGCTTGTCGTGGAAGATCGGGTCGATCGGTGGCCTCGCGCTCTCGGTGGAAGGTTCGCCGGCGAAGGCGGGCGGTTTTGCCGGACGGGTGGCGGACGCCGACGGACATCCCGTCACCGGCGTCTCCGTGACGGCGTCGCAATCCACGCAACGGGGACTGCTGACGCAATTGTGGAGCAACCCGACGTTGACCGGGACGCCGGCGGTCGAGCGGTGGGACGCGACGATCGACAACGATTGGGGCACGGGGATTCCGAATGCCGGCATCGGTCCGGACAATTTCTCGGTGCGCTGGACGGGGTTGGTCGTGCCGACGTTCACCGAGACGTACACGTTCCACACGATCGGTGACGACGGGGTGCGGTTGTGGGTGAACGACGTGTTGCTGGTCGACGACTGGACGGCGCACCCGCCGACGGAACGCACCGGCACCATCCCGCTCGTGGCCGGCCAGCGCTACACGCTCAAGATGGAGTTCTTCGAGAACGGCGGCGGCGCGGTCGCAAGGCTCCTTTGGTCGAGCCCGAGCCAAACGCTCGCGACGGTGCCGAGCGAGGCGTTGTTCCCGCCGGCCGACCGGAATGATTCCACGATCGCCACCGTGTCGCTCGTCGTGGCGACCACCGATGGCGACGGCCGCTACTCGTTGGATGTCGGCGCCGGGATGTGGTCGCTCGACGTCGCGGGCCTGATCCCGCTCGGGTTCGACCCGGTGACTCCGGTCACGCGCGCTGCGAACGGCGCGACGCAGACGGTGGACTTCCTCGTGAAGCCTCTTTCGCAGGCGCGATTCCCGGACCTCGTGGCGGCCGCGCCGACGTTCGCGTCGCCCGGCGTGGGCGGGCAGCCGTTGTCGGTCGCGTGGCAAACCTCAAACGCGGGCGAGACGCGCGCGAACGGCCCGTGGGTGGAAACGGTGTTGATGAACCGCGACCCGATCGCGTTCGGCGCGCAGGAAATCGGGCGGTTGACGGCGAACGACCCGCTCGCGCCCGGCGCGGTTGCGAACCGCCAGTTGAACGTGGTGCCGCCGGTCGGGCTCACGGGACGCGTGTATTTGTTCGTGCGCGTGGACACGACGCTGCAGGTGGACGAGGGGACGGGCGAGGCCAACAACGTGTCGTCGGGAACGCCGCTGGACCTGCTGATCGGCGATCTCGTCGTCGAGTCGGTAACCGCGCCGGGGACGCTGGCGTACGGCGATTCCGTGGACGTGACGTGGGTGGTTCACAACGTCGGCGGCGCGGCGATCCCCGCGGGCTGGAGCGACGCGGTGCAATTCGGCCCGGGAACGGACGGCGGCGCGACGCTCGCGACGTTGCCGGCGCCGGGCGGATTGGCGCCGGACGCGCGCTACACGAACACGGCGCACGTGACGGTTCCGCTCGGCGGATTGAACACGCCGGGCACATTCCATTTCGTGGTGCGAACCGACGTCGCGTCGCAACAAATCGAGGCGAGCGAGGCGAACAACACGGGCGCGTCGGCCGCGGTGGCGGTGACGCGTCCGTCGCCGGCGGACTTGGTCGTCGTGGGAGCCACGTTGCCGGCGACGGTGCCCGCGGGACAACCGGCCGTGATCACCTGGGTCGTCGCGAACAACGGGAACACGCGCGCC
>JANYDN010000120.1 GCA_025363585.1 Verrucomicrobiota bacterium
TTGCTTCGAGGCGGTGACGGTGGAGAACGACGGGTTGATCCGGAAAGTGGGTGCGGGAACGACGACCTTGTGCGGGATCAATTGTTTGAGCGGTGCGCACGTGGCGAACAACCGCGGCGTGGTGGAAGTGGCGGCGGGGACGCTGCAGTTGGTGACGGCGCAGACGACGGCGACGCACACGGGAAGTTTCGTGGTGGCGGATGGCGGGACGCTGATGCTCGCGGGCAACGGCGTTCACGGGTTCGCGTCGTCCGCAGTGGCGACGGGCGAGGGTGCCCTCGACCTGCGCGCCACGATGGCCCTCGGCGGCGATTTGGATTTTGGCGGACTCGACGTGACGGTGCGCGACGCGGGATCGATCGACGGCAACTTCCTGCTGACGTTCGGCGCGACCGGTTCGTTGGCCGTCCTGAAGACGACGACGTTCCCGGGATCGATCGCGATGAACGGCCATCTGACGGTGCCGGACGCGTCCTCGGTATTCACGGTGACGCGCACGCTGACGCTGGGCGCGACGGGAACGATCGACGCCACGGGCACGATCCGCGCCGGGGAATTCGTGAACCTTGCCGGCGCGGGCGCGATCACGGGCAACGCGCCGGTGGAGATCGGGTTGCCGGGTCCGGGCGCGAGCCTGCGGATCAGCGTGGTGCCGCGCGGACGCGACGCGGCGCTGGCAACGGGCGGGAACACGGACTGGGAATTGGCGCTGACGTGGAGCGGCGTCGCCCGCGGACGGTTCGTGGTGGAGCGGTCCGTCGATCTGGTGCGGTGGACGCCGCTGGGCGAGCCAACCACCGAAACCCGTCCGGGCGAATACGCGGTGCGGATGCAACCACCGGCGACGTCGGGAGCGTATTATAGGGTCAGCGTCGCACCGTAGAAGACCACGGATGGGTGGTGAGGTTGATTCTATATAACCACGGAAATCACTGAAATCACGGAACGGAACAGCGCAGTCGACTTATATTTTTCACCACGGAGCACACGGGCCACACGGAATCCGGCGTGGGAAGAGTGTTAGATTCTGAGGAGCCGCGAAGTAATGGCAACCGATGGCGGCTTTCTCTTTGTTCCGTGTGCTCCGTGTGCTCCGTGGTAAATAAATCCGGTTTGCTGGGTTTCCCCATTCCGTGATTTCCGTGGTAAAAAAACGCGGCCCCGCGACTCCGGGTCCGTGGTCCCTTACGGGACGACGACGCGGTAATAGCGTTCGGTGCGGCCGCCGGACGGGTCGGTGACGGTCGTCGTCGCGCCGTCCGCGACGAAAGTCTTCAGGGGTTGCCACGCGTCGGCCAGATGGTCGCGGGTCTCGACGCGGTACGTGGTGCCGGGAACCGTGGTCCATTGCAGCGCCACCGTTCCATTCGCGGCGACCGACGCCACGATCACCGGCGGATCCACCGGCACGACCACGAGCGCGTTCGGCGCGTTCGGCGTCGGCACTGGGAAGGCACGCGTCGCGTACGGGAATCCGCGGGGGTCGCGTCCGAACGAGGCGTCGGGTTTCGCGGCGGCGTACTCGAGGTAGTCGACGACGGCGGGCAACGTGGGCTGCGGGCGCGAGAGCGCGACGGATCCCGCGGCGGGATTCAGTCGGAAACCCGCGTGGAGCTCGCCCGCGGGCGGCGTGGTGGCCGGCGCGTCGGCGAACACGACGAGGAAACCGTTCGCGGGGATCGTCGATCCGGGCGGGAAGGTCCAGGCACCGAGGTTGGTGTAGCCGGACGACAACCACCAACCGGACAGGTCGACGGGGAGCGGGCCGGCGTTGATGAGTTCGACCCACGGCTGGGCCTTGCCCGTGAAGTCGGCGAGCCCGGTGCGGTTGTCGGACGCGATCTCGTTGATCCACACCGGCGGGAACTCGGGAAGGACGGCGGCGACGGAGTTGGTCGTGCCGGGCGTCGCGCCCGCGGTGGCGGCGCCGTCGGGCACCAGGTTGACGGTGCTCTTGATGCCACTGCCGGAGAGACGGATCGTCAGCGTGCCGCCGGCCGGATTCGGCAGGTACCAATAGCTAAGGACATAGGGTGCGTTGGCCGCCAGATCCGGCGCCATCACCTGCCAGACCGAGGACCCCTGCGTGGTGCCCGCGGCGGTCGAAACGAGGTGAAGGCTGGACTTCCCGCCATGGCGGACCGACGTCGAAAGGCCCGAGCCGGACAGATTGTCCGAGACGGTGAAGTTGCCGGGGAACGGCCCCTCGAAATCGCCGTCGGGCAAAACATTGGCGCCGGCCTCCGGGTCGGTGCCCGCGACGATTGTCACGTCGTCGACATAGGCTTCGCCCGCGTTCTCCAGATATAGATATAATTTGGAAGTGCTGGCGGTCCCCGCCTGCACGACGTGCTTCCATCCCGTCGCGGTCGCGGCGGCCCAGTTGGCGACGCGCGTTCCGTCGCGTTTGGCGTCGACGAGTTGCAGCGAGGTGCCCGCCTTGTCGGAATTGGTCGGCCACGGCAGCGACGCTCGGAAATCGACCTGCTGGAGGATCGCGAACCCGCCGGCGGGATCCGGACGTTGCAGGGCGAGCCGCGTGCCGAAGCGGTCGAGCGTCCCGGTCCATTCGGCGAAGACGGGCACGGCGCCGAACGCCTTCGCGAACTCGGTCTTGTTCTGCGCCACGACGAGGAACTTGCCGGGATCGAGCTTGGCGCCCGCGGGGAAGGTGTAGCGGAGGTTTTCGCCCGCCAACACGACGCCCGCAAGGCTCTGGCTGGTGATGGCCGATGGATTATATAACTCGACGAAGGCCGTGTTGGTGGCGTCGGGACGATAGAGGATCTCGTTGATCACCGCGCGGAACCTCGGCGTGGTGACCACCGTCGCGACGCCGGAGTCGCCCAGGGTTCCCGGACCGACGTCGTTCACGTTGACCGTTACATGGTTCGTGCTGTTGCCGACGTCGTCCGGCGTGGTCCACGAGAAGAATCCTGTTTGGGGATCGATCGTCGCGCCCGCCGGGACGTTGGCCCCGAGCGTGAACAACAGGCCTTGCAACGGGAAATCCGGATCGCTCGCGGTCGCCGTGAACACGGCGGGATCGCCCTCGCGCACGGTCAGCGTCGGGAGCGGCCCGAGTACCGGCGGTTGGTTCGCCTCGTTGACGGTGATCCCGAAGCTGCGCGTCGAGCTCAGGTGCTGCCCGTCCTGCTCGGTGGCGCGGACGACGATGATATAAGTCCCGGGTCCCTGGGTTTCGGTGGGCGTCCAGGTGATCTTGCCGGACGCCGGGTCGACCTCGATCCCCGCGGGCAGGTTGCCCTCGAGCGTGTAGGCGATGCCCGACGGCGGTTGGTCGGGATCGACCGCGTGGGCGGTCACCGAGAGCGTCTTTCCCTCGTCGATGGCCTGCGGCGCGATCGCGTCCAGCACGGGCGGGTTGTCGACCTCGGTGACACCGACGACGAACGTGCGGCTGTTGGAAAGCGGCGGCGTGCCGTTGTCGACGACGACGATGGTGATCGGGTAGCTGCCGGGCCCCTGTTCCTCGGATGGCGTCCACACGAACTGTCCGGTGGCCGGGTCGATCCTGGCACCCGCGGGCGCGCCGGGCGCGAGCGAGTAGGCAAGGGTGTTCGCGGGAACATCGGGATCGGCGGCGGCGGCATCGATCGCGATGAGCGTGCCCTCGCCAACGCTGCGGTCCCCGATGGGCGGAAGCACGGGCGCGCGGTTGGCCTCGCCCACCGTGACCGTCGCGCGTTGTGCCGCGGTGCGCGGCGGCGTGCCGTTGTCCGTGGCGCGCACGGCGAACGAGTACGTCCCCGGCCCCTGTTCCTCCGTCGGCGTCCAGGTGAACTTGCCCGTCGCCGCCTCGATCTCGGCGCCCGCGGGGGCATCGACGCCAAGGCTGTACGACAACGTCTGTCCGGCGTCGGGATCGGTGGCCTGCGCGGTGAACGCTAGCAGTTGTTGCTCGACGACCGACAGCGGCGGGATCAACGCGAGCACGGGTGCCTGGTTGCCGCCGGCGAGGCCGTTGGACGCCCGCGGCGTCGGCGAGGTGAAGGTCGCGAGCGGGAGGTCGCCGCCGTCGGGGAACCGGCCCTGGCTGATGTCGGTGGATTGGCTGCCGTAATTGATCGAGTCGACGAGCGCGCCGTCGGGCCCGAACAACGCGAGGAAGCCGCCGGTCTTAGCGAGTTTGAAACTCACGTGCAGATCGGGCGGGTTGGTTTTGTTCGCGGACGCGGTTTTGTCCGCCCAAGCCAGCAGGTATCCGGACGGCGCGGCGACGAAGCCCGACGGGATCGTGAACTTCGCGGGATCCAGGGGATCGTTGGTGAGCGTGTAGCCGGTGAAGTCCACGGCGTCGGTGCCCGCGTTGAAGAACTCGAACCAATCGTCCGCCTTGCCCGTGACGGGATTCACGAGCGTGGAGGTGTTGCCGGCGAGGAACTCGTTGATCGTGACCTGGATCCTCGGGAACGCGGGATCGTTCGGCGTGCCGACCGTGGGATGAAAGAGGGAACGACGCCCGCGGGGCTCGCCGTCGGGGACCAGGCCGATGCTGCGGCCGGCGGGCGCGAGCCGGTAGTCGACGTGGTCGAGGACGGCGGACCCGCCGAGCTGGACGCGCGAGAGTGCGACGATGCCGTTGGTGGGGTTGATCCGGAAGTCGGTGTGGAACTCGGTGGCGGTCGATTGCGCGGCCTGGCCGTCGGCCCACAGGACCACGAACTTGCCGGCGGCGACGGATGTGCCGACGGGAAAATGCCCGCGCGCGAGATTGGTATAGGAGTCCGAGATGGAATACGACGAGAGGATCACCGTGTTGGGCCCGCCATTATATAACTCGATGTAGGGGTCGTGCTCGCCGGCGCCGTCGACCGGTCCCCCGACGTTGTTGGGAAGGACCTCGTTGATCCAAAGGTTGGCGAACGCGGGCAACGCGGCCTTCGTGGCGTTGACGCGGCCGGGCGTGGCGCGGTCGGGCGAATTCGTGGCGGTGGTGGCCCAATTGGCGACGCGGTAGGCGCCGCGGGTCGGGTCGATCAACTGCAGCGAGGGCCCGAATCCATTGGCGTAGGTGGGCCACGGCGGGGACTGGTC
Organism: Verrucomicrobiota bacterium; assembly: GCA_025363585.1. Lineage (GTDB taxonomy): Bacteria > Verrucomicrobiota > Verrucomicrobiia > Limisphaerales > UBA9464 > UBA6176. The sequence continues at coordinate 5,059 of JANYDN010000120.1, forward strand.
GTAGCGCACGTCGCTGACGACGAGATCGTTGGTGCCGCCGATGCCGAGCGGTTTGACGAGGCGAAGGTTCTCGCCGCCGTTGCTAAGGTTTCCCGGATACTCGGCGAGGACGTTGATGCCCGGACCATACGCGGCGGCTAGGCCGGCGCGGTCCTTGGCCACCACGCCGTACGCGGCGGGCCCGAGGACGGTGCCGTCCGCGAACGTCAGCCCCACGCCCTCGAGACGCCATCCGGACAGGTCGAACGGAGTGGTCGTCGAGTTGTTGTAGATCTCGACGAACGACGCGTTGGTCTCGATGGGGTTGTAGTGGATTTCGTTCAGGACGAGATAGTCCTGGGGATTCTGGAGGACGCCCGTATAGCGAACGGTGATCGTGGCGGAGCCGCCGGGCACGTTCTTGCCGGCGCGATCGACGCCGACGAGCGCGAGGACATTCGAGGTCGCGCCGAGGGGCACGACGATCGAGTAAGTGTTCTGGGAGGTCCAGACGGTGGGATACTCGACTCCGTTGACGAGGATCGAGGCGACGGCGAAGGGCGCGGTTCCCTCGAGGGTGGCGACGGGTTGGGCGGAGTCGAAGTTCTGCCCGTTCGAGGTGGTGATCTTGAACGCGGCAACGTCGTTGCCCTGCAACTGCGCGAGGATATAGGCGCGGCGCGCGGCGAGGTAACTGGTCACTCCCGTCGGCGCGGAGAGGCCCTGGATGTTGTTTTTGGCGAGTGCCAGCCGGCGCGCCTCGATGATCGGGGCGCTCCGTGCCGGATCCATCGGTCCGTTCACGGCGTCCTGGTACGCGCGCCACAGCATGCGGCGCAGGGCCGGGGTGTCATACCAGCGGTTGACGATGGGATCTTGTCCGCCGGCGAGTCCGTCCGAAGGCCCGTTGCCATCGCCGAGGGTGAAGTCGATGTCCCAGGGCATGAGGACGTAGCGGCCCACGGGTTGCTTGAACAAGTACATGTTCTGCCCGACGCTGAACGTATAGGAATCCCAGTTCCCGAGGACGCGGTGGTACGCGAAGATCCGCATCCATTCGTCGACGTCGACCTCGCGGAGGAGATTGGGGACGAAGTCCGCGCTGGTGTCGTTGGCAAGGCGGACGAGGTTGAAGATGTTGGAGTAATTGTTCGCGGAGCCCTGGTAACCGCGGGTCTGCCAGGTCCAACGGTACCGCGCGCGATTGGGCGCGCCGGTCGAGTCCCGGAAATCCTCGAGGGTGGCGTGGGTCGATGTGAAACCGGAATTGCTGTCGTCGAACTCGAACCACAGGGCGATCTTGTATAAGTCGCCGGACCCGCCCGCCGGGAATTGGCCGCGGGCGTATTCGTTCGAGGGAACCTCCTCGTCTTCCGAGATATTATACTGCTGCCCGCCGTTACGGTAGAGCTGCATGTAGTGCGCGTGGAGGTAGGGAATGCCGAGTTGGCGGCCGATCCATGCGGACGTGACGTTGCGCAGGCCCGTGGATTCCGACCCGCCGTTGCCCGTGCTGCGGAACACGCGCTCGGTGGTGCCGAGCAGGGGCTCGTCGTCCGGGTTGTTCGACGCATAGCTTCCCGCGCCGCCGTGATAGGGACTGCCCTTGTCGCGGAAACCCGACTGGTAGATCACGCGGAAGTTGCCGTACACCAGCGTCGCCTCGCGGTACGTGTTGTTCAGCGGCACCGTCCGCAACGCCTCGTTCGCCGACGTGTTCCACAGGTGGTAATGCGCGAAGTTGCCGGCGGGAATGGGATCGTCCCAACGCACATGGCATTCCGTCGCGGGCTTCGCGAAGGGAATCTGTCCCGTCGGCGGGAACGAAGCCGTCGCCGCGCCGCCCGCGGCCGTGTCGGTCGCGTTGACCGTGAACGCGACCAACGTGCCCGACGCGCGGCCGGGAATCGTCCCCGACCAGATGCCGTCGCCCGCCACCGCGTCGCCACCCGTGCCGTCGTCGCGCATGGCGACCGTCGTCGCGGTGGTGCTCGGGTCGACGCGGTAACGGAGATTGACCGTGGCAATGCCATCGGGATCGGAGACGCGGGCGGTGACGACCACGGCCTGGTTCGCTCGGGGCAGTGCCGGTGAATGCGTGACCCCGTGGATGGCGGGACCGGCGTTGGCGACGAGGCGGCTGTTGGGAAGACCGGGCGAGCCGAGGTTCGACGGGAGGTCGAGGCGCGCCGCGAGTTCCATCCAATTGCCATGGACGCGGAGAAGGATCTCCGGCCATCCCGCGATCCAACGCGCCTTCACGCGCAACGTCACCTTGTCGCCCGGGTTGAGCGTCCCGGTGATCGGCGTGCGGATGCAGTTGTTCGCGGTGTCGTTGTCGCCCTGCCCGCGGATGTGCAGGCAACGGGGTCCGGTCGCGCCACCGGTGGCATCGACGCCGGACGTGCTGTGGTTGCCGAAGAACGTCCAGGCGGTCGTGCCCGATTCGAAGCCCGGGTTGGAAAGCTGGTTCGAGCCGCCGGGACCGACGACCTCGACGTCGTCGACGAGTGTCTCGCCCATCCCAAGCATGCCCACGTGAAGCCGGTTGGGCGGGTATCCATCGGTGCCCTGCGCGAGGACGCCGGTGACCGAATAGGTTTTCCACGCCGACTTCTGCGACTCGTCGGAATCCGCCCAGCTCGACGGTCGGAGAAGGTCGCCGTGGGGATCGACGAGCTCCATGCTGGAGCCGCCGCCGGAGCTATACTTGCCCCATTTCCCGCCGCCGACATAGGTCACCTCGGAGACGACGCAGTGGACCTTGTTGGTGACGACGTCGCCGAGCGTGTTGGTGCCCACGAGCAACTGGGGTTTGGTCAACGCGACGTGGTCGCCGGAATTCCCAAGCGAGCCCGAGTAGTTGCCGAGCGTGTTGGCGGCGTTGAGCTGCGGGTAATTCGCGCGGAGACGGTCGACGTTGCGGCCGAGCACGAGGTAGCCGCCCGCGGCGAGGATCGTCCCGTCCGGGATCTTCAACGTCACGGCCTCGGACAGGCGCCAATCGGAGAGGTCGACCGCGTTGGCCCCGCGGTTGAAGAGCTCGATGAATTCGTCGTCGCTGTCGCCGCTGATGGGCGCGTACATCAACTCGTTGATGACGATGTCCTCGACGCGCCACGCGGCGTTCGGTTGGCCGGCGGTCGGCGCGGAGAGACGGCGGATGGAATCGGATCCATCGGGCGAACGACCGGAAGCGACGTTGCGTTCCTGCGGCCCGTAGAGCACGGCGTCGACGACGCGGGTCTGGTTGGAACTGACGAGGAAAAGGCTCTCGCCGGCTGAGGAGAGGCCGAATCCGAGTTGGGTGCGGTCGAAGGAAAGGAAGCCCCGCGCGGCGATCGACGTCCCGTCGGGGATGCGGAATTTGTTGGTCGAGGGATCGTCGCTCAGGAAGCAGCCGGACAGGTCGACGGCGGCGTTCGAGTGGTTGTACAGCTCGAGGAACTCCGGTTGCGGCGGCTCCGGATTGGCGAGGAATTCGTTGATCGAGACGGTCGACTGCGGATTCGGGAACACGGTGTCGAATCGTCCGGGCGAACCGCCGACCTGCTCGCTGGTGCCCCAGGCCCGTGGGTCAGCGAGGCCATAGCTCGGGCGCACGAGTGCCAGCGAGTGACCTGTGCCGTCCGCGGCAACCGGCCACGGTGGACGCGAGTCATAGCTGAACTCGAGTCGCACCACGCCGCCTTCGTCGATGAGGCGCAGGGTGCCGGAACCGTGGCTCAGCGTTCCCGAGTAAGGCCCGAGAAGCCGCGTCGCGCCGGTCGCGCCGAGCGTGGTCGGGTTCGCGGCGATCGCGACGAACTCGCCGGCGGGCAGCACGTAGCCGGCGGGGAACGTGAAATCGATGTCGCCCGAGATGCGCCATCCACCGAGATCCTCGAAGATGGTGTCGGCGTTGTAGAGTTCCACGAACTCGAGTTGACGCCCGGCGTCGCCCGCGGGCCGCGCGTGGTACATGATCTCGGAGAACACGAGCCCGGTGCGGCGGCTGGCGGGCCCGAGCGGCTCGTGGGACGGCGCATAGGTGCCGACCGTGGTGGTCGCGGTCGGACCGTAGTCGCGGAATTGGGCGGCCGAGAGCTGCGTCGCGGTGCCGCCCGACAGGACGAGGCCGAAGTAGAAGGTCGAGGGCAACGTGACCGTCGTCGTCCCGAGTTGCACCCACGTCTGGCCGTCGAAACTGCCGTATCCGGTGAAGGTGGTTCCGGCGCGTTTCAGCCGGAGCCAGGTCTGCGGCGGGTTGACCGGGAATCCACCGACGGGCGCGAACGTCGCGGCCGTGGCGCCGGTGGTGGCGCGCGACTCCAGGAAGCTGCCGACCTGTGGGGACGCGGCGAACACGCCTGCGAACGCGGCGTTCGCGGCGAGGCTCGCGCGCGCCATCAGGCCCGCGTGAACGAACGGATCGGAGACCTGCTCGGCGGCCACGCGCACCTGCACGTCGAAATTCCCGGTGCGTTGTTCCCATCCGTACTGGAACTGGTCCGCGGTCCCGCCGATGTCCGTGCCGCCGCCCTTGAGGTTCCAGCTCGCGGCGTCGATGCGCTCGATGGAACCGCCGGTGGTGCCGACGTCCTGCGAGACGAATTCGCGGGCCGTGAAAGTCGCGTGGCTGTTCGCGGGGACCGCGTTCGGCACGTTGGCGCGGTCCTGCACGCCGTTGACGGTGACGGTGTACGCGGTGCCGTAGGTCAGGGTCGAGACCGAGAGCAACACGCTCTTGTGGTCGGCCTGCACCACGGCCGCGGTGACGGAAATGCCGCCGTCGACCTTGTAGTTGGTGTCGGCGGACCCGCTGGCGTCGGCGACGGGTTCGCTGAGCACGACGAGGATCGAGGCGTTCCCTTGGTTGATCGCGCCCACCACGGCCGGCGGCGTGGTGTCGGGGAGCACCGTCAGGATGGCGTTCCTGGTGGCGACGGAACCGAGTTTGTTCGTGAGCGTCGCGCTGAATTTGGCTTGGTCGTCTGCCACGGTCACCGGGCCGAACGAGAGCGTCGGGCCGATGGCGCCGGGAATCGGCGCCCCGTTCTTTTTCCACTGGGTGGCGGCGTCGAAGTTCTTCGTGACGACGGTGAAGCTCGCGAGTTGTCCCTCGATCGCCGAGGTGTCCGCCGGTTCCCCGGTGATCTGCGGCGGCGTGAACACCGTGCCCCAGGGCTGGAGGTATTTGGCGGGGATCGGTCCCTCGTCGACGCCGTCGGGTCGCAGCCAACGCACCGCGAGGTTGTCGCCGCCGCCGCCTTCCTTCTGCAGCGCGCTGACGTAGTAGCCACGTCCCGCCTCGAGTTTGATCGGAACGGATTGCTGGTTCGCTTCCTTGGTCCACTCGCGCGGGCTGGTCCAGGACGACACGTAGGCGATCGCCTTGGCGTTCGCCGGGCTGTCATCGGTGCTCAGGTAGAGCGTGCTACCGTCGTCGGACGAGATCCAAAACGTGTAGTTCCCGCTGACCGGCGGGATGACGTAGCCGTGCATCCGCTGGCCGTAGTTGTCGTCGACGTCGGTGGGCGCCTCGAAGAAATCGGACACGTAGTTGGTGGCCGAGGGGTGGAGCGGATACGCCGCGCTGTTGGTCAGGTCCGAGACGCTTGAGCCGCCGATGCCCTGGAAGACTTCCCGCAGGATCGAATTGGCGGGCTGCGCGTGGGCGATCGCTCCAAGAAACAACGCGGCCAAGAGTGGCAGGATGCCGGTCATCCAATGGATTGCGGATGACCGGGCACTGCCGGAAAGGAGCCGATGGCGGCGTGAGATGGAGACCCCAAAGGGTGCAGGAACCAGATGCATACGAGATATCCGGCTAGGGAAGCAGATACCGAGCCGGGGGAGAAAGGGCGAATCTTCGGAGCTGGGGCGGTTCGGGCGGGGGGCGGCGGCCCTGGCTTTACCGTGGGTGACGGCGGCCCGCCGTCACCCACCAAGGTCTCGTTGGTCCGCCGGCTTCCCGTCCATCTCAGCGCAGGCTGGCGATCTCGCGGTTGGCGCTGCGCAGCCTTGCCGCCAGCACGGATGCCAGATTCGCCACCAGCTTGGTCCGCAGATGCCCGAGTCCGGAATCTTCAAGGCGGTCGAATTCCTCGAACGAAAGCCGGAGCGCACGCATCGGACCCAGCGTCCGCACGGTGGCGGACCTCGGGTCGCGGTCGACCAACGCCACCTCGCCGAAACTCATTCCCGGACCGAGCGTCGAGAGCGGCGGGGTTTCCGGCCCGTCGTTGACGAGGAAGATCCCGACCTCGCCGCGCTCGATGAAATACATGGAGTCGGACGCCGACCCGGCCTCGACGACCGCGGCACCGGCGGGGAAATCGATTTCCACGAGGCGCGCCGCGAGATCCTGGAGTTCGCCGGGCGTGAGGCCGCGGCAGAGTTCCTGGTCGCCGAGCCCGACATCGCCGTCGACAAACGCGGCGCTCTCGTGGCGCCGGAGCAGATCGTGCTCGCAGGCCTCGAGTGCATCGGCGAGATGGCGGTGTTCCGCGAGTCGGCTCCAGCCTTCCGCGGACAGCCGTGCCTCGATGTATTCCCGGAATGCCGCCTGGTCGCCGGCTCCCGTGAAATGCGCGTGGACGCCGGCCCGGCGCAAATGGTCGGCCAGATCGAGCAACAGCCGGCACGAGGCGGGATCGACATCGACGACACGGGCGAGGTCGAGGATGACGTGGGTGGCGGCGGACGCCTGGGCGATGACGGAGCGGATGACGGGCTCGATGGAGGCGAACACGAGGCGGCCGCGCAGTTGGTAGACGCGGATCTCGGCGCCGTGGCGGTGGAGCACGTCGAGTTCACCGCGGCGACGGAGGCGTCGGCCGCGGATCTCGGCGCCGGTGTGCGACGATTTCAGCGCCGGCGTGACGACGCGCGGCGTGTTGAAAAGGTGGAGTCCGAAATCGCGGGAGAGATCGGTGCAGGCGCGGACGCCGCGGACGCTGTTGCCCTTGGAATCGAGCGGGGGCGAGTAGACGCCGACGCCGAGTTGGCCGGGGAGCACCGCGAGGATGCCGCCGGCCACGCCGCTCTTCGCGGGCATGCCGACGTTGTGGATCCACGCGCCGGAATAATCGTACATGCCGCACGAGGTCATCACGCTGAGCACGCGCCCGGTGTTGTGTGGCTGGAGTATCCTCCGGCCGGTGACGGGATTCGTGCCGCCGTTCGCGAGCGTCGCCGCCATCACGGCGAGATCGCGCGCGGTGACCAACACCGAACATTGTCGGAAATACAGGTCGAGCGGCTCCTCGGGATTGCCCATGAGGATCCCGAAATTGCGGAGCAGGTGGGCGATCGCGCGGTTGCGGTGCCCGGTGTCGCGTTCGGACTCGTAGACCTTCTGGTCGAACCCGAGCTCGTGGCCGGCGAACGACGCCAACGCCCCGGTCAGGTTGAGCCGCCGCGCGGCGTCGTCTTCCCCCGGGACCAGGCTCGTCGTCGCGATGGCGCCGGCGTTGATCATGGGGTTCATCGGGCGCCCCGTCGCCGGGTCCAGGCTGATGGAATTGAAGGCCTCGCCCGAGGGCTCCACGCCCACGCGGGTCGCGACATGCCGGTGCCCGTGGGTCTCGAGCGCGAGCCCGTACACGAGGGGTTTCGAGATCGATTGGATCGTGAACGGCGTCCCGCTGTCGCCCACCTCGTAGATCTGTCCGTCGACGGTGGCGATGACGATGCCGAAGCCCTGCGGGTCGGCTTGGCCGAGTTCCGGGATATAAGTCGCGACGGCGCCGTCCTCCAGCCGGGCGTATTTGTCGTGCAGATGCTGCAGGTAATGCTGGATCGGCGAGGTGGAATCTCTTTTCTGCATGACGGGGCAAGCGGTCGGCAGCGCTCGCGCCTTCGTGGCCTTGGCCGTCGGGAGCGCGCCGGGATTGGTGCCGCCAGTCTGCGCCTCGACGAACGCGACACCAGTCCGGGCCGGGGTGGGATGGATGGGGAGTTTTCATGGAAACGAGCGGCAACACTATTCTCACCGCGCGGGTCGCGCCCCACCACGGACGCTCCTGGATCCACGGCGAATCCACCGGGTTGGCCCGCTCCGTCGGGCCCGGCGACTGGACGAAGCGCGGAGACCCGCATCCGTCGGGCGCCCATCGCGTCCCTTGCCCGGCCCGCGCGCGGCCGGTAGCGTCGCCGCTCCCTATGGGGACGCCGATGGATTACAAGAACACGCTCAACCTGCCGCAGACGCAGTTCCCGATGCAGGCCAACCTCGTCCAACGGGAGCCGCAACGGCTCGCGAAGTGGGAGGAGGGCCGCCTGTACGAGCGCATCCAGAACGCCCGAGCGGACGCGCCGGTCTTCGTGTTGCACGATGGTCCGCCGTTCGCCAACGGCGACGTCCACATCGGCACCGCCCTCAACAAGATCCTCAAGGACATCGTCGTGAAGTCGCGTTCGCTCCGAGGCTTCCGCGCGCCCTATGTCCCGGGTTGGGACTGCCACGGCCTGCCGATCGAGTCGAAGGTCACCCAGGAACTCCGCGCGGCCGGACGTGGCGACGCCGACGCGGCCACGATCCGCACCGCGTGCGATGCGTATGCACGCAAGTACATCGATTTGCAGCGCGGCCAATTCAAGCGCCTCGGCGTGCTCGGCGACTGGGCGCATCCGTACCTGACGCTCGAGCCGCAGTACGAGGCGGACGAACTCCGGTTGTTCGCGGACATGGTGGCGCGGGGATTCGTCTATCGCGGCAAGAAGCCGGTGTACTGGAGCGTCCCGTTCCGCACCGCGCTGGCCGAGGCCGAGGTGGAATACCACGACCACGTCAGCCAAAGCGTGTACGTGAAGTTCCGCGTCTCGGGCGAGCCCAACACCTTCGTCCTGATCTGGACCACCACGCCGTGGACGCTGCCCGCCAATCTCGGCGTCGCGTTCAATCCGGAGCTTCACTACTCGTACGTCCACGCCAACGGCGACACCTACCTCGTCGCCAACCTGCTGCTCTCCGCCGTCGCCCAAAAATGCGGTTGGGAAAACTACCAGATCATCCGCACCGCGCAGGCCGAGGAATTGGCGTCGCTTTCCTACGAGCATCCGTTCTGCGAACGCGTCGGGCGATTGCATCCGGCGGACTTCGTCGAGAGTTCCACCGGCACGGGCTTCGTCCACATCGCGCCCGGCCACGGTCTCGAGGATTACCACCTCGGGTTGAAGGTCGGCCTCGCGGTGTATTGCCCGGTCGACGACGCGGGCCTGCTGGCGTTGACGGCGGACCTGCCGCGCGAACAACAGATGCCGGATTCGCTGCTCGGGAAGTCGGTGTTGTCGAAGAACGGGCGGTCCGACGCGAACGACGCGGTGCTGGCGGTGCTGTCGGAGAAGGGCGCGTTGGCGGCGCGCGAGGATTACACGCACAGCTACCCGCATTGCTGGCGCTCGAAGACGCCGATCGTTTTCCGCGCGGTGGACCAGTGGTTCATCCGCATCGACCACGCCGCGCAAGGCGAGGGGAAGCCGACGTTCCGGCAAGAGGCGTTGGCGGCGATCGACGGCGTGAAATGGGTGCCCGACTGGGGTGCCAACCGCATCCGCGGTGCGGTCTCGACCCGTCCCGACTGGTGCATCTCGCGCCAGCGCACGTGGGGCGTGCCGATCCCGGCGTTCTACGACGCGGCGGGCAACGCGTTGCTCGACGCGGAGATCGTGCGCCGCGCGGCGGACCTGGTGGAATCCCGCGGTTCAAACGCGTGGTTCGCGCTGTCGGTGCCAGAGCTTTGGGCGGCGTGCCGTCCCAAGGACTGGAAGGGACCCGAGGCCGCAACGCGTGGACAGGACACGCTCGACGTGTGGATCGATTCCGGATCGTCGTCGCGCGCCGTGTTGATGCGTCGCGAAGACCTTCGTCACCGTGCCGAGGGCGCGGCGGATTGGCAGGCGGACGTGTATCTCGAGGGCTCGGACCAGCACCGCGGTTGGTTCCAGTCTTCGTTGCTGCTGAGTCTGGCGGGCAACGGCGTGGCGCCGTACAAGACCGTGTTGACGCACGGCTTCATGGTGGACGAGGACCGCGAAAAGATTTCCAAGTCGAAGCAGGGACAAGGCGGTTACACGAAGCCGCAGACGGCGGAGCGCTACGTCAATGACCATGGCGCCGACGTGGTGCGGCTATGGGTGGCGTCTCAGGATTACCGCAGTGACATCGAGGTGAGCGAGGAACGCCTGAAGAAGGTGGGCGAGACGTACCGGTTGCTGCGAAACACGATCCGCTACCAGTTGAGCAACCTCTTCGACTTTGATCCGTCGCGCGACGCCGTTCCCGAGTCGGCATGGACGCCGCTGGATCGCTGGATCCTCGGCGAGTTCGCGCGTCTCGAACGCGAGGTCGCGGCCGCGTACGAGGCCTTCGAGTTCCATCTGGTCTACCAGAAGCTGGCGCAATTCGCCGCGGTGGAATTGAGCGCGACCTATCACGACGTCGCCAAGGACCGTCTCTACACCGACGCCGCGGCTTCCCCGCGCCGTCGCTCGACGCAGACCGCGCTTCATCGGATGGCGACGGGCCTCTGCCAAATGTTGGCGCCGATGCTGGCGTTCACTTCCGACGAAGCGTGGGAATACCTTCCGGGAATGGCGGCGGAGTCGGTGCATCTGTCCACGTGGATCCCGTCGGCATACGAGTCGACGGAAACCGAACGCGCGGCGTGGAAGACGATGTTCGCGATCCGCGAGCGCGTATTGCCGGAGTTGGAAAAGGCACGGCAGGCCAAGGCGATCGGCAAATCGCTGGAAGCCGGCGTGGAACTTGTCCTGGAGCCCGCCGAAGGCGATGTCGTCTCGTCGCGCGCCGCGGAATTGCGCGAGATCTTGAACGTGTCGCAGCTTGCGATTCGTTCGGGAGCCGTCGCGTCGGTGAGGGTCAGCCCTGCAAATGGGGCGAAATGCGACCGGTGCTGGCATCGCGAAACCGACGTGGGATCGCATGCGCAACACCCTGCGCTATGCGGACGTTGCGTCGACGCGGTGTCGGCGCGGATCATGGTTGTGTAGCAAAACGAACAACAAAATCGGACCGCGGATGAATCGGAACGAGAAAAAACATTTGCGGAACAGCCCGGTTTGGCCGTCAATTTTGATGTTGGTTATCAAGGGAACGACACCGTGGTCGCAACGACCGCAGGACGGTCCTGGGCCCGGCCTTTCTACAGGCTAGGGCAAAAGGAGGTTTAGTTTGGTTGTTTGGGTTAGGCGGGCACCGCAAGGTGCCCGCTTTTTTCATGCCTTGGAACGAACCCGATCCTGTTGCGCCGGTGTCAAGAATGGGTGACGTCGGCCATGCCCCTGCTTCTGGTGGACCGTGGGCGAAGCCGGCCCGAGCGAAGGTGGGGCCCACGTAGCGCGGGCGTCCTCGCCTGCGGTATCTGCGGGCGTCCCGCCTGCATCGGGCGTTGCAAACAAGTGTCGGGAGCGATTGAGAGCAAGCGGTGTGGCGCCCCGCATGCGCGCATGCGCGTCAACCTAGGGGGCGATTGGTTCAATGTGCGTGTGTGGCGAGGGATCGCCACCATTGAACGAGAGCCCCGCGCATCTAAACCGTATCCATGCAGTAGCGGCCGAGGAATTATCTCACGCCAAGCCGGGCCAAGGCCATCCAAGGGGGGCAAAGACCGCCGGAGTGTCGTTTCACCGAACGGTGGGATCCAATCTCTGGCTCCCGATACAGGTTCCCGCCTTCTTGGCCGGCCTTGCTCCCCCTTGGCGTGAGAGAATTCCCATGCCGCGACCGCAGGGTTCCCTCCCGGCTCGGTCGGGAATGCTTGGATTCTTGGCGTCTTGGCGTCTTGGCGTCTTGGCGTGATACCAAGTTTGGTTTTCATCGCATGGTTCCGGCTTTGATGGCCTTGGTCCGCCTTGGCGTGAAATAATTCCTCTACCGCGACTACATCAGGTCCCGGCACAGGCATCTTGTCCCGACGGCAAGAAAGGCCTGTTCTCCGTTCTCTCCCTTTGCTCCTGTAAAAAATTCCTACTCGGGGATGCGCCCACGCCACGACACGCTCGTCTTTTGACACGATCACGGAATCCGTGGGATGGAGAGCAGCGTAGCGCGGGCGTCCTCGCCTGCGCGCGACGCGTCGGCGAAGCATGTCCGCCTGCGTTTTCAACCGGTTCCTTGTTTCGTTCCATGTCCTTCAAAGACCATTTCGGCGGCGTCGCCGACGCCTACGCCAGCCATCGCCCCGGTTACCCGCCCGAATTGTTCGCATGGCTCGCCGGCCATTGCCCGCGGCGCGCACTCGCATGGGACTGCGGCGCGGGCAGCGGACAGGCGTCCAATGGTGCTACGGCGTCCAGACGGTCGGGGACGAAGCCATCGACGGGATCATCCATTCATTCTACGAGGGCGTGGTCGGACCCTACTGGCCGCCGGAACGCCGGCACATCGAGAGTGGATACCGCGACCTTCCGTTCCCGTTCGCGACGATCGCGACGCCGGCGTTCGACATGACGGCGCGATGGTCGTTGCCGGCGCTGCTCGGTTATTTCCGGAGTTGGTCCGCGACGGCGGGATACCGGCGCGCGCACGGCGTGGATCCCGTGATCGCACTCGACGAGCGATTGCGCGGCGCATGGGGAACCGAAGGCGCGACGAGACTCGTTCGCTGGCCCCTTTCCCTGCGCGTGGGACGGATCTGAATTACCGCCTCGGCGCCCCGTGGGAAGTGGCGGCAGGGCCGCCGCCACCCACGTCGCGTGCATCGTCCTTGCTCAGGCGAACGACGACTGTGCGAAGGCCATCGTGCCGTCGCCGAAGAGGCCGTGGGCCCCGAGCACCTGGAACGCCACGTTGGCCTTGTCGTTGTACACGGACGTTTTCAGCAACGCCAACGCCCCGCCCACCGCCTCGGCCTGCGAGCGTCCGAGGCAATTCGTCCGCGGCCAGGTATCCAGCATCGGCGCCGGGTTCTGGTTG
>JANYDN010000210.1 GCA_025363585.1 Verrucomicrobiota bacterium
AACGCCCGGCCGTCCTCCCCAAGATCCGACCATTGGAAACCGTGATTGACCGTTGATCCGTCCGCGCGGTGTTCGGTCACGTCCTTGCCCCGCATGGTCCAGATCGTGCCCGCGTGATCCACGCCAAAGCCAACGGTCCAACCGTCGTCCAGCTTGATGCCCGGAAGTTCACCCCACGCGCCGCCGCCGTCCGCGCCCGGAGCGGGATTCCAACGCATGACCCGTGGTTCGGCGATGGTCAGCACCGTGCCATCGGGCGCCTGCTTGATGTTGAACCCCAGCCTGCTCGGGAGGCCGTTGGTACGCACCGCGAAATTTCGGGAGGTTCCGGGGCCGGACGGCAACGCGGAGGCGATGCCCGCGCCGGCCCCGACCCAAAGCACGCCGGTGCGATCGATCAACAAAGACAGGATTAGCGCATTGCTCGTGCCCGCGACGTTGACCGGACCGTGCAAGCCCGAGTCATCCAAACAGAACAGTCCGGTCGTGCTCCCGATCCAAAGCGCGCGTGCCGAGGTGTCGCGCGCCAATGTCGTGACGGCGTTGGTAAAGCCGGATCGAGGAAGCACGCCGGCCTCGCGCGCCACCGGACGCCGCGCGTCGATGCGGTCGATTCCGGATGCCAGTCCAACCCACACTTCGCCCGCCTCGCCCTAGGCAAGACGCCTCACCGGCGACGACCGCTCCGCGGCAAAGCGGTCCGCGCGCATTCCGTCGATGCGAACCACGTCCCCTTGCCCCGTTCCCACCCAGATCGCGCCGTCGCGCGCCTCGAGAAGCGCGGTCACTTCCTCGCTCCGGGCCGTCTCGCCCAGGCTCGCGCGGACCCATGGCGCGCGGGGCGACGGGGAATCGACGAATTCACGGACGACACCGGCGGAATCGAAGGGCCCAACGGTGGTCAAGGCCGGGCCGATCGGCCGCAGCACTTCCCGCCGTCCTTCCGCGGTGACGCGATAGGTCCCCGGCACAAGGTACGGGAACCGGAACTTTCCGTCCTCGTCGGTCGTCGAGTCGACCTCCTCGACATCTTTGTCCTTGGCGGTCGTCGAGCCGTGCTCTTTGGCGCGAGCCTCGATTGGCCCCGTGGACAGCGCGGAATCCGGAACCACCGAGCGGAATCCCGACGCGTCGAGCCAATAGAGCTTGAGCCAGGCATTCCAGCTTGGTTCGTGATGCGCGTAGTCCACTCGAATGGAATGCCGACCCGGCGGCAGCAAAGGAGCGGTCGCGGAGCTGCCGCTCCAACCCACGACCATCGCATACTCGGTTTCGGCGACGACTTTGCCATCCAATGTCAGCCGCGCCCGGTCGTCCGCGTGGAGTTGGAATCGCCGGCCTCCGGCCGGGACTTCGACGAACCCTTCCCACACGCCCCGCAACACGCTGGACGGAAGCTGCGGGTCGAGAGCCTTATAGTCGGTCCCGGGAAAGTCGATGCGTCGGACGAGCAGGGGATCGTCGTGGGGCGGGGTGTTGTCGGCGGGGACGTTGGTGCTCCCCCCGGGTGCGGCCCAAATCCGGCTTTGAAGCCCGGGAAATCCCGACGGGCCCGGCTCGCGCTTCGCCCGGATCTTCACGTTCACGATCGGGCTGTCGTCCAGCGCCAGGACTCTTCCCGAAAGGGACGGTGATGGCGCCATGCGGATCTCGATCGACGTCGGGGATTCCGCGGGCACCGGCCCCGACCAGCGCCCGAACAGCGGGTAGCCCTTCGCTCGCACCTCCGCGACGCGGGTCTCCGGCCTGAACCGCGCAACCAGCGTGAATTCAGCCGCGAGGTTCACCATGGCGCTATCAAGGATTTCGCCGTCGGCCTCGATCGTGACCGAGGCCCCGCGCGCGATCCGCCCGCGATCATCGAGGACGTGGCCCGTGAACGCCTGCAACGGGTATTCCGGATCCGCGGGAAGATCGACGCGGGTGACCTTCATCGAGCCGACCCGTCGCGCGTCGTGGTGGCGCGCGGTCCGGTCCTGGACGACGGCATCCTCACCCGCGGCAAAGTCCCACGCCGCGACGAGGTCCGGGTGGTCGAGGGACGCGAGGTTCCGACGATTGGCGCGGATCTCGGCGGCGGTGCGTCGCGTCCGCCACACCCGCACGTCCGCGATCGCGCCCCGGAGCGCCTGGTCGAAGAACCCGGACTGGCCGACGCGCCAGTTGCCTCCCAGCCACGCGACCGCACCGGGCTTGAGAAAGTCGCGGGG
>JANYDN010000385.1 GCA_025363585.1 Verrucomicrobiota bacterium
GTTCTGGAACCACTCGATGCCCGCCGTGTGCCCGACGATGCCGAACGAGTCGTGGCCGAACCGATAGCTCGTCTCCACCGCCGCACCGAGCGCGGGAACCGATTGGTTCCACCCGACAAAAACCACCTCCCGCGTCCGGTGCCCGGGACGTCGGTCGTCGAAGAGCGCGCGCGGGTTGGGATACCCGTCGAAGCGAACCCCCTTGTACGGATCCGAAAGATAGCCCGAGGCCGTGCCCACCGTGACGTTCACGGTCAGGAGCGACAGTCGGTTGATGACCTGGACCCAGCCCACCATGAATTCCCACTCGTCCTTGCGCCGCGCGCGTCGCCAAGCGTCCGGTTGGATCGAATCGAAATCGCGGGCGAAGGCGAGGTTCAGCGTCGAATTCTTGCCGTTGAAATCGACGCTGTAACCCAGGCCGGGCGCGTACGAGATGTAGTCGTTCTCCGCGCTGTGGGCGAAGCGCGGCGTGAAAGTCTGCGCCCCGTGATGCCACGACCACTCGATGGTCTCCGCGAGGCGCAGGTCGGTGAGGTTCTTGAGCGGCACTTGGTCGCTGCCGGCCGGCGGCGGCGCGCCGGTCGGCGTCGCGCCGGAGATCGCGTCCGCGACGAAACTCCCCGCGATCGCGTGCTCCCTCGCCAGATCCGCCTCGAAGCGCACCGCGTGGGTCAGGACTTCCGTCCGCCCACCGTCTTCGAGATATCCCTCGAACCGATACTGGACGCCCGGTTCGGCGCGGACTTGTAACCGGGCCATGCCCTGCAACAGCAGCGCGGCCAACACCGCGAGGAACGGGTGGCGCGCCCCGGAGGCGAGGGCGCGCGGGAAAATCCGGGCGTTCATGGGCCGGTGTTCCCCGCCCATTCCCGGCCCGCCGGTATCTCCGCCGCGGCAATCGCCGCTGGCACCGACGGCGTCGGCTTGGGGACGACGGGCAATTCGAGAAACGTCCCGTGCCAAAGGTGTCCGTGCCGCTGGCGAAACCCCAGGTTTCCCGGCATGGCGACCAACGCCCGCACGACGCGCAATCCCAACCCGAGGGTCTGCGACGCGGCCGTCGTGCGCCGCTTGACGGGATTGACGATCGTCACCCGCGCCCGTTCGCCCGCGACGCGGAGCCGGATGTGGATCGGCCCGCGGCCATGCACCAAGGAATTGGTGAGCAGCGAGTGCAGGATCTGTTTTCCGTATCGGGCATCGACCTCGACCCACGGGGGAACCTTGGGAAGCACCAGCCGCACCTCGCGACGTTCCTCCGCCGCCAGCAACCGGAAGTCGCGGACCAGATCGTCGAGCAACGCGGCGACGTCGACCGCGCGACCGTCCCACTGGAGTCGTCCCTGGTCGGCCTTCGCCATGAGCAACGACTGGTCGACGACATGCGTCAGGCGATGCAGTTCGCCCTGCAATTCCTCGGCGAGTTCCGGATCGATGCGTCCGGCGGACTGCTCGACCTTGAGGCGGATGATGGTGAGCGGCGTGCGGAGTTCGTGGGCGACCTTGGCGGCGTACCCGCTCATCTCGCCGAACGAGGTCTGCAACCGGCCGAGCATGTCGTTCAGGTTGCGCACGAGGTCCCGGAACTGCTCGTCGGCCTCCGGCAACTCGACGCGTCGCCCGAGATTGCGCGGATTCACCGCGATCAACTGCGTGTTGAGACTGCCGATGGGCGAGAGGGATTTCCGGGCGATCCACCAGCCAAGGAACAGCAATGCCAGCACCATCGGCAGGGAGAACGTCAGTCCCGCCACCTCGAGGTCGTTCATGATGTCGCGGATCTCCTCCTCGGTAAGGCTGCCGCGCAGGCGCCAATTCTCGCGCGTGGTCGTTTCCGCGCCGAACGACCGGCGACGCAATTGCTGGTCGAGGTTGCTGTAGGTCAGGCCGACGAACACCACCGTGGCCGCGAGGAAACTCAGCGCGTACCAGAGCGTCAGCCGGACCCGCAACGAATTCATTCGGCCTCCTCGCGCAGCGCGAAGCCCACGCCGCGGACCGTATGCAGCAAGGATTTGCCGCCCGCGACGTCGAGCTTCTTGCGGAGATAGTTCACGTAGACGTTCACCACGTTCGTCTGCGAGTCGAAGTGTTGGTCCCACACGTGCTCGACGATCGCCGTTTTGCTGACCGGCTTCGGCGAACTCACCATGAGGAACTCCAGCAGCGCGAACTCACGGTTGGTCAACTCGATCTCCGCCCCGCCCCGCCGCGCGCACCGCGACACCAAGTCGAGCTCGAGATCCGCGACGCGGAGCGTGTTGGCTTGCTGCGGACGCTGCCGCCTCAACACGGCGCGGATCCTCGCCAACAATTCGGTCAGCGAGAACGGCTTTACCAGATAGTCGTCCGCGCCCGCGTCCAATCCCCGCACCCGGTCCTCCACCTCTCCGCGGGCCGTCACGAAAATCACCGGCACCGTCGATCCCTTCCGCCGCAGGTGCCGCACCACCGTGAACCCGTCCTTCGCCGGCATCATCACGTCGAACACCATCGCGTCGTAGGGATGGTTCTCGGCCAGCCACAGGGCCTCGTCGCCGTCCGACGCCAGGTCGACGGCGTAGCCCTCGGCCTGCAGGCCTTGGCGCAAATGCTCGGCCACTTTGGTTTCGTCTTCCGCGATCAGGATTCGCATGGGGTGTTCCAACCGTTTGGATACCCCCAACGAGCCCGGCCACGCGAGCGGATTGGCGCGTTAAGAGAAAACTAACCGTGCCCAAGCGCGGCCCTAATGCGGCGTGTGGAAAAGTGCGGGCACGCGACGGAATCCCCCTCCTCCCGACGTTGCGTCCGGTGACCGGGGTGTACTGACTCCCCCGGCATCGTCCCGGGGGGAACGGCTGGCTAGCGGGCTGCTCCGGCCGTTCCCCGTTTTCTTTTCGGCACCCGTCCGCAAGGCGGATGACACGGGCACATCTCGACACTGCTCCGGTTCGAGTTCTGGGACTGGAAATATTTTACAGGAGGTAACAGAGGGAAGGGAGGCATGCACTTCGCGCCCTTCGCGGCTTCGCGTGAGTCATTCCCTGGCCGTGAGACAAAGGCCTTCCGCGACGTGCCTCCGCGCGAAAGCGAAAGAGCCGGGTGGCGCCACCGTGCCGGCAAGCGAGCCCAAACCTCCGTTTTCTCCGTTACCTCCTGTAAAATGTTTCGGGTTCCTCCGGCTGAACCGGGGCAGTGTCCGGATGCACCCCCCCCTCATCGCGCATTGGCCGGCCTTGGTTCCCCTTGGCGTGAGGAATTCTGTTTTCCGAATGCATCGTTCCGGCCGAGGGCGCTCGCAGGGTCTCGGGTCTTGTATCGCGACGCCGCACCGCTTCCACTTGCCCGATGCAGCTCCGGTCCCGGCGCTTCGATCTCCAGCTCCGCCACCATTGGGCCATCTCGACCGACCTCGGTCGCGGCGGCGGCAAGTCGGTGTATCCGGTGGTGTTCGCCGAACTGTCCGACCGACACGGGCGTTCCGGCATCGGCGAGGCGTCGCCGTCCAGCCAGTACGACGAGTCGCACGAAACCGTCGCGGCGTTCCTTGCCCGGGTCGATCCGTCGCGCCTCGATTTCGACGACATCGCGGGAAGCATGGCCTACCTCGAGACGATCTCGCCCGTTAGCCAGCCGGCAAAATGCGCCCTGAACATCGCGCTTCTCGACGGCGCCGCGACGGCCGCAGGGAAATCCATCTGCGAATTCCTCGGGCTCGGCCCCTTCGCTGAGGATCGGCATCTGAGCTCGTTCACCATCGGCCTCGACACGCCCGAGGCCATGGCCCTCAAAACCGCCGAGGCCGCGCCGTACCCGATCCTCAAGATCAAGCTCGGCAGCCCGAACGACCGCCGGAATCTCGCCGCCGTGCGCGGGGCCGCGCCCGGCAAGAAACTGCGCGTGGACGCCAACGCCGCGTGGCGCGACAGGGACGAGGCCCTCGCGAACATCGAGTGGCTGGCGTCGGATCCCGGCGTCGAATTCGTCGAGCAACCCATGCCCCCGGAGGTTTCGACCGCCGACTGGGCTTGGTTGAAAGCGCGTTCCCCGCTGCCGATTTACGGCGACGAAC
>JANYDN010000230.1 GCA_025363585.1 Verrucomicrobiota bacterium
CGTGGTCGATGATGACGACGCGTCCGCACAGTTCCTGGATGTCGGCCATGTAGTGGCTGGTGAGCAGGATCGTGGTGCGGCGGGTTCGGTTGTGCTCGCGGAGGAATTCGCGGACGGCTTTTTGGGAAACGACGTCGAGCCCGATGGTCGGCTCGTCGAGGAAGAGAACGCGCGGTTCGTGGAGCAACGCGGCGATCAACTCGCACTTCATGCGCTCGCCGAGGGAGAGTTCGCGGACGGCGGTCGCGAGTTGTTTGCCGACGCCGAGCATCGCGGACAATTCGTCGACGGTCTTCCTGAAGCGTTCGGGCGCGAGCCCGTAGATGCGCGCGTTGAGCTCAAGGGATTCGCGGGCGGGCAGATCCCACCAGAGTTGGTTTTTCTGGCCGAGAAGCAGTGCGAACTGGCGGCGGTAACCGTCGCGGCGTTCCCACGGGACGTAGCCCAGGACCTTGGCCTCGCCGGAGGTCGGGTGAAGCAGGCCCGAGAGCATCTTGAGGGTCGTGGTTTTCCCAGCGCCGTTGGGTCCGAGGAACCCGACGAACTCGCCTTCCTCCACGGTGAACGACACGTCCTTGACGGCGTGGACGGTCTCGTGGCGCCGCGAGAAAAGCCCGCGCACCGCGCCGCGGAGGCCCGGATCTTTTTTGTAGGTCCGGAACGCCTTCGTGAGTCCGCGTACTTCAATCAGGGGCATCGGGAGACAGGGAGTTTCAAGATTGAGGTTTCAAGTTTCAAGGCGGCCCAGGGCGCGTATGGCGTCGGCGACGATCCACCGGTGTTCCGCGAGTGCCGCGTCGGCCTCCGGGCGGGACCGACCGGTGAGTTCCATCACGATGCGCGCGGCGCGATCGCGGAGCTTCGCGTTCGACGGGTTGAGGTCGACCATCAGGTTCCCGACCACCTTGCCGAGCCGCACCATCGCGAGCGTGGTCACGATGTTGAGCACCAATTTCGTCGCCGTCCCGGCCTTGAGGCGCGTCGAACCCGTCAGGATCTCCGGGCCGAGATCCATCGCGAGCACGTGGTCGGGTCGCGTGCCGCGTTGGAAGCGAAGGTGGGGATTGAAAGCCAGGAGGGCGGTCCGCGCGCCGCGTTTTCGGGCGGCATCCAGCGCGCCCCAGACGAACGGGGTGCGACCGCTCGCCGCGATTCCCACGACGATGTCTTTCCGGCCGACGCCGCGGCCGTCGATCGCGCGCGCGCCGGCGCCGGAATCGTCTTCCGCGCCCTCGACCGCCGCGTGCAGTGCGACGGCACCGCCGGCAATGATGCCCTGCACCAACTCCGGCGAGGTGCGGAAGGTGGGCGGGCATTCGCTGGCGTCGAGCACGCCGAGTCGGCCGCTCGTTCCGGCGCCGACGTAAAACAAGCGTCCACCCGAACCGAGGCGTGTGGCGACGGCTCGGACCAATCCGGCGATCTTTCCCGAGTGCGCGCGGAGGATTGGGGGAATACGCGCGTCTTCGGACAACATCAGTTCGACGGCCGCGGAGAGGGAGAGCCGATCAAGATGCGACGATCCGGGATGCCGTTGTTCGGTGGGGGAAATCCCGGTGGCGACGGGAATCGCAGCGGCCGGCGTGTCGCGGGCGACGGCGGGAGCCGGGGATTTGTCCGACGGTTCGGGACGACGGGTCCCGAGGGAAAATGCCCGGCGGGCCATGACGACGGCGCCCCAAGCGGATTCGCGGCGGAGGGGTTCGACGCGGGAGCCGGGAAGCGATTCCTTGAGCCGGCGTGCGATGGCGTTGGCGAATCCCGGTTGCTTCAACAGCACGCTTCCGGCGAGCACAAAGGAAAGTCCGGGACCGCGCGAACCGAGGCGTCGGGCGCATGCCGCCGCATCGTCGGCCAATAGATCCGCCGATTCCCCGACGACGCGTCGGGCGACGGGGTCGCTTGAAGCCGCCGAGAACACGAGTGGCGCCAGGGCGGCGACATCGGCCTTGCCGGCTTGCTGGAGCCACGCGATGAGGTCGTTGGGTTCGTTGAGGAGGAGTCGTTGCAGGACGAGGGAGCCGTAGTGCGGCCAACGTCCGGTGTGGTCGAAGTGGTGGGCCGCGGCGCGGAGGGCGCGGTGGGCGATGTCGTAGCCGCTGCCGCGATCCCCGAGTTGGTGTCCCCAACCGCCGACCTTGGCGGTTTTGCCATCGCCGGTGGTTCCATAACAGCACGAGCCGGTGCCGCTGAGAATGATCACGCGGACGGAGGCGTCGTCGTTGGTGGATTCGGCGGCGGCGAGGGCGGACTCGAGATCGTGGTCGACCGACGACGGGACGCCGGGCCAGATGCGGCCGAGGACGGCCTCGACGCGGCGGCAATCGGCGCGATCGCGAACGCCGGCCATGCCAACGCCGACGGCGGCGGGGGAGGGGACGAGGGCCGCGATTCCGGCGAAGTGCGAATGAAGGACCTCGTCGGAGACGAGCCGGAGGTTGCAGGGGCCGGCTTCGACGCGGGTGGGCGGGGAGTCGCCGGCCGTCACGGCGAGGGCAACGGTGTGGGTGCCGCCGCACTCGATGCCGAGGAACGTGGGCGACGCGGCGCCGGATTGCGCAAGGGGCATGGAAAGGCGCCGCGTCGGTGGGTGCGAGTCGAGCCGGGCGTCAGAGCGTGACGACCTTGACGTTGGTGATGGCGGGATCGGCCGCGAGTTCGTCCAGGCATGCCTGGGGTGGGGCGCTGTCGAGGACCAGGACGCTCAGGGCGAGACCGCCCTCGGTTTCGCGACCGAGGCTCATATTGGCGATGTTGACCCGGTGTTTGGCCAGAACGGTGCCGAGTTTGCCGACCATTCCGGGGCGATCCTGGTTGTTGAGGAGGAGCATGGTTCCGCTGACGGGCATTTCGACGGCGGTGCTGAGGACGCGGACGATGCGCGGGTTGTTGGGCGAACCGAAGAAGGTGCCGCCGGCGGAAACCAGCTTCTGGTTGCCGTTGAAGACCTGCACGTGGAGCCACTCGTTGAAGGTGACGACCTCGTCGGAGCGCTTTTCCTCGACGGAGAGACCCAGCGAGGCGGCGGCGCTGCGGACGTTGATGTTGTTGATGTCCTTGACCGACGCCGCGCTGGCGCCGAGGTAGCCACGGAGGATGGCGCGGGTGATCGGATCGGTCTGCGGCAATTCGCGGGCGCGGCCGCCGAAGGTGATGTGGATGCGGTCGGCGGGCGTGGCGACGAGCTGTCCGAGGAGGCGCCCGATCTTTTCGCCAAGAAGAAGGTAGGGTTTGACGAGTTCGTAGGTCTTGGCGTCCACGCCGGGGAGATTCACCGCGTTGCGGACCTCGCCGGTGAGGAGGAACGCGGAGAGGATCTCGGCGACCTCGAGCCCGCACTTCTCCTGGGCCTCCTCGGTGCTGGCGCCGAGGTGTGGCGTGAGGACGACGTTGGGGAGCGTGCGGAGTTTGTGGTCGACGGGAAGCGGTTCGACCACGAAAACGTCGAGGGCGGCGGCGGCGACCCGGTTGGATTCGAGTGCGGCAACGAGGTCGGCCTCTTCGATGATTTCGCCGCGGGCGCAATTCACGATGCGGACGCCGGGTTTCATCTTGGCGAATGCCGCGGCATTGAGCATGCCACGCGTCTCCGGGGTGACGAGCATGTGGACGGTAATGAAGTCGGCCTCGCGATAGACGCCATCGGGATCAGAAGCGGCCTCGACGCCGAGTTGGCGGGCGCGCGCGTCGGTGAGGAACGGGTCGTAGGCGACGACCCGCATGCCAAAGGCCAGGGCGCGCTTGGCGACCTCGGTCCCGATGCGGCCGATACCGAGAACCCCGAGGGTTTTCCCGTGGATTTCGGTGCCTTGAAAGAGTTTGCGGTCCCATTTGCCGGTGGCCATGGAGGATTGGGCGGCCGGGATCTTGCGAGCGAGGGCGCCGAGCAAGAAGAACGTGAGTTCGGCGGTGGTGATGGTATTGCCGCCGGGAGTATTCATCACCACGACGCCCCGCTGGGTGGCGGCCTCGACATCGACGTTGTCCACGCCGACGCCGGCGCGTCCGACCACCTTGAGTCGGCCGGCCGCTTCCAGGATTGCTTTGGTAACCTTGGTTTCGGAGCGAACCACCATGGCGTCCACGTCGGCAACGAGGGGCAGGAGCTCCGCCTCGGACAAACGCTTCGGAAGTACGGTGACCTTGAATTCCGGGCGGGCCTTGAAGAAGGCAATGCCACGGGGGGAAATGGGGTCGCAGACCAAGACGTGCATCATCGCGGCGCGACGTTAGGAACGCGGGGGTGGCGGGTCAATCGCCGCGAAACGCGAAAGCCGGCGGGAAACCGCTTCCAAGGATCCGAGACTCTAACTGCCCGGAGGCGGGACATCGATCGGCAGCGAGGGCGGCGGCGGTGGGGTCCGGCCGTTGACGCTGGGGCGGGGTTGATTGGGGGTGAAGACGGGGGTTGCGGCTCCGGCATCGGACGCGGTGCTGGTGGCCCGGGTGCGCGGTGCCGGCAACGTGCGCATGTCGGCGACGCTGGCATCCCAGGGTTGAATGATTGCCCCGCCATTCGGAGGCGGTACGGCGCCGGCGTTCTGCGCGATGCCGCCCTTGCCGATATATGCCGGACCGCTGCCGGCTGTGGTTTGGCCGGGGGGGCGGGGCGGGGCACCGCCGGGATTGGCCGGGTTCGGGACCCCTTGGACTCCGGGGACCGGGCTTGCGTTGGCCTTGAGGCCATTTTCTCGGAAACTCAGCAAGATCTCCTGATCGCCATTGAGGATCTTCGCGGTCTCCTCGTGATCGTTGATATCGAGTATCTTGATTTCCCCCTGAAGGTCGCCGACCCGGAGATCCAAATAGTCCGGGGCCTTGGAGCCGGGGCGATTCACCTGAAGATATACCTTCTTCACGCCCTTCCATGACGAGAACCCGGTCAGAAAGACATTGGGTGGCGTCGTCGTCGGCGGTTTGGGGACCTCGGCCACCGGATCCGGCGGCGGCGGGGGTGGCTTGATCTGGAAAATGTTCCGGGCCGGAATGGCGGAGAAGGGATTGCCGTTGGTCCCGGAAGTGGGAGCTGTGGAAGAACCGTCGGCGATGGCCAAGGAATTGGTTCCCGTGGCCTTGGAGTCCGTCGCGGCCGCCCTTGAGGCCATGGCGGCCTGGTCGACGGGATCCGGTGACGCCGGCGACGAGGCGAGTGTGGTGGAGCCGGCAGGGGTGGCAGAAGTTTCCGTCGGGAGGGCGGCGTGCGCGGCACTCCATGCCAGACTGGCGGCCATCAGGAGCCGGGAGTGTTTCCGCGGGATCAGCATGGCCCAAAGATGCGGCATGGGCGGTCAAACGCCATCCCGAATTGTTGGTTGCGAATGGAGTTCGGGAATCCTTTCGAAAGAATTTTCAAACTTAGCAGTAGCCAAAGCGGGGTGGAGTGGTGTATTTCAGGGGCGAGCTGAGTGACGAAGCGGCAAGAGGGTGAAGAGTTGGCATTTCCGAGGAAACAGGGGAAAAAACGTATTGACTGGAAGTGGCTCACTGGGCACTGTCGCCCCACACACGGAACTAATAGCCTATCCATGAGAACTAACGCTCTTCTCCTCGCGGTCGCATTGGCGGCCGGTGGCTCTGCGTACGCGCAGGTCTACTCGCAAAACATCGTCGGGTATGTGAACAAGACGGTGCCTCACGGCAAATACATCTTGTTGTCCAACCCGCTCAACAACGGCGGCAACAAGGTTCAGGACGTCATCCAGTCCACCGAAGACCTCCAGTTGTACCACTACGTCAACGGTGCCTTCGCCTCCTCCGCGTTCGCGTTCGGTTCGTGGACGGAAGGTGGAGACACGGTGATCGCTCCTGGCGGTGGTTTCTTCATCCAGGCGACCGGCGACAACGATGCGAAGATCACGTTTGTCGGTGAAGTTGCCGTCGGCAAGACGGTTTCGATTCCCGCTGGATTGTCGTTGATCAGCTCGGCTTTGCCGCAGGCTGGCGGGCTTGACACCTTGGAATACCCGGTTGGTGACGAAACCGTCTACCAGTTCGTGCTCGGTTCGCAGGCGTATGCCGGTACTGATTCCGCGTTCGGGGCTTGGGCGGGTGCCGCTCCGTCGGTTGCGGTTGCCGAGGCGTTCTTCGTGAACAACGGTGGCGATCCGAAGACTTGGACGCGCACGTTCAAGATTAACTGATTTGTAGAATAACTCGTACAACTCATGAACAAGACTCAATTGTTTGCGTGTGTCGCGGGTGTTTTGGTTGGCGCTTCGGCGTTCGCCCAGGGCACGTTCGCGTTCAGCACGACGGCCAAGGCTCTTCAAGGAGCCAAAATCCTTGATCCCAAAGGCGTTGCGATCACCGGTGCCAACTTCCTGATTGACGTTCTCGTCAAGCAGGCTGATGGCACCTTCAGCCAGGCTGGCCTGCTGAAGGTCACGACCGGCGGTAATATTCCCGTGACTCCCGTGAACGCTCTGGCTGGCGCAGGCGCTGGTCTGTTCAGCGGTGGCGCGATTCTGGTCGGCAATATCGCTCCGGGTGCGGCCGCCACGGTCAAGGTCATCTCGTGGGACACCACCACGGGTGCCAGCTATGATGCCGCCACGACCAAAGGTTTCCAAACCTTTGATATCGCCGCCCTCGGTGGCGTCGGCACCCCGGCATCGCTTCCCGTCGCGATGTCGAACTTCACCGGTTTCTCGCTTGTGACCGTTCCCGAGCCCACCACCTACGCGTTGGCCGCTCTCGGCCTCGGTGGTTTGCTCTTGTTCCGCCGCAAGTAAGCCAGACTGGCTAATCACAGGCCGCTCTCCTCGCGAGAGCGGCCTTTTCATTTTTCAGGTCGACCTTTTTCCTCATCGACGATGGCATCATTGACGTCACGTCAACCGTGCGGCAAAATCTCCAACGCTAATCCCAAGCAAACGCGTGCCCTCATAGCCGACCGATCTTTCAAGCGATCCACACAACTTTTCAGACCATGAAAATGTATCAAACGCTAGGGTTCGTCGCGGGTGCTCTGGTCGGCGCCTCGGCGTTCGCACAAGGCACATTTGCGTTCAGCACGACTGCCAAGGCTCTCCAAGGGGCCAAAATCCTCGACCTGTATGGCGTCGCGATCACGGGTGCCAACTATCTGGTTGACGTTCTCGTCAAGCAGTCCGACGGCACTTTCAGTCAAGCTAGCCTCCTGAAGATCACCACGAGCGGCAACATGGCGCTCGCTCCCGTCAACCCCTTGCTCGGTCTTGGCGCGGGTCTGTTCAGTGGTGGCTCGATCTTGGTGGGCAACATCGCCCCCGGCGCCGCGGCGACCATCAAGGTCATCGCATGGGATGTCACGAGCGGCGCGACGTATGACTCCGCCTACAGCAGAGGTTCCCAAACCTTTGATATCGCCGCCCTGGGTGGCACCGGCTCGCCACCGTCGACCCCAGTGGCAATGGCGAATTTCACCGGCTTCACGGTTGGCTTACTTATTCCCGAGCCATCCACCTACGCGTTGGCCGCCCTCGGCCTCGGTGGTTTGCTCGTGTTCCGCCGCAAGTAGTCGGAATGGCTAATCGCGGGCCGCACTCCTCGTGCGAGCGGCCTTTGAGTTTCCCGGTTTGAACTCCGCATTTTCGTCGATGGCGTCATTGACGCCCCACAACGGGATCGCTATTTACAACGGCTGTCGGACGGCGTGTTCGTCTATCGGCTAGGACACGGCCCTCTCAAGGCTGAAAGACGGGTTCGATTCCCGTACGCGCTACCACCCCGAGGCCGCTGGATTTCCAGCGGCTTTTGTGTTTTCACGACCCGAGTTCATGCACTTCCTCCGACGATTCGTCCGGCTGATCCTTGCGTTCCTCTTGTCGGGCCTTCCCGCGACGCTCGCGGACTCGAATACCGTCGCGGTCGAAGCCATCCGACGCCTCAAGGGCGCTGATTTGGGCGCAAATCCGGCATTGAAGGCAGCGATCGATCGCGTTTTGGATCAGATCGCGGACCAACCCGAATTCGTGGAGGTTGCCCGCGATTTCGATCTCAAGGAGCGGGCACCACAAGTCCTCGATTTTCTTCGAAAACACCCAGCCGATTCGGTGGCGATTGATGGGATGCGGTTCGTGATCCACCACGACGCCGCGCGAGTTGCACGCGAATTGACCAACGACGCGTCGGCATTGGCGTTGGCGGGTTTATCGGGTCGAGCGGGAGGGCCGGATACCATCGCGGCCCTTGCGGGAATCGTGGCCGACAAGAGCCGGGATCCGAAGGTTCGGGAAGCGGCGATCCTGGGCCTTGTACTGACGTTGGACGGATCGAAGCAATTGCTCCGCATCCTCGAGGCGAAGCGACTGGACGGCGAATTGGATGCCGTCGCGTCGAGGGAATTGCAGGGTGTCCGGTGGCCTGCGATCAAGGAGGTGGCCGGCAAGTTGGGCACCCGTGCCGTTGCCTCCGATGCACCGTTGCCGGCGAAGTCCGACCTCTTGAAATTGTCGGGAGATGCGTCCCGCGGAGCCGCGGTGTTCCGGAAAGCTTCCGTCGGATGCCCGACCTGCCATCAAGTCAACGGGGAAGGAATAGACTTCGGTCCGCGACTTTCCGAGATCGGGGCCAAACTGGGCAAGGACGCGCTGTACGACGCCATCGTGGAGCCGAGCGCGGGAATCTCCTTTGGATTCGAGGCGTGGCTGATCACGACCCAGGATGGCGAAGAGACCCTCGGGATCATCGCGAGCGAGACCGAGGACGCGGTGTTGGTGAAATTGCCGGGCGGGCAATCCATCCGGATCCAAAAGAAGGAGATCGCAAAACGCGAGAAGCAGGCGCAGTCGATCATGCCCACGGGACTTCACGCCAATCTTCGCGCAACGGAGTTTGCCGACCTGCTGGAGTACCTTTCCGGATTGAAAAAGGCGACGCGCTGAGCGGCGCGCCCCAAGGCCATGATTGTCCGCGTCACCCTGGAGATCGCGCTCCGGAAGGAATTCGACTACCGGATACCCCGCGAACTCGAGGGGCAAATCGGCGTTGGGACCCGAGTGAAGGTTCCGTTCGGACCGCGCACCATCACCGGCGTCGTGACGGCGATCGTCGGGGAATCGCCGCACACCAACCTGCGCGAGGTTTCCGGAATCGTGGGCACGAAGGGTGCGTTGACGCCGCGGATCCTGGCACTCGCGAGATGGATCGGGGAATACTACTGCTGCCCGGTCGAATTGGCCCTCAAGAGCGTCCTACCCGAAGCGGTGCGGCGCGAGGATGCCAAATGGCGAGAGCGACTGCACGTGACGGCATTGCCGGCGCCCCCTGAGGTTCCGCGGTTGACGCAACGACAGCAGGAGGTTTGGAACATCGTCGAGGAATGGCGGGAATTGCCGTTGCAAGAGTTGCTCCGGTTGGCCGAGACGACGGTCGAGACGGTGCGCAAACTGGAGGACAAGGGATTGCTGCTGTTGGCGCAGCGGGTGGACGAGCGGGACCCCTACGCGAGGGAGCAAATCCTTCCGACACTGGCGATCCCGTTGAATCCCGAGCAGGAAGTCGCCACGAAGGCTGTGAACGTCGCGCTCGACGGCCTACCGGCATACGACGAGGCGGACGAGGGCGATCATTCGGCGACCGCGCCGCGTCCGTTCCTGCTTCATGGAGTGACGGGTTCGGGGAAGACCGAGGTTTACTTGCAGTCCATCGACCACGCGTTGTCGCTCGGGCGCGGCGCGATCGTGTTGGTACCGGAGATCTCGCTGACCCCGCAGACGGTGGAGCGTTTCAAGGCCCGCTTCAGCAGCGGTCCCAACGCCACATTGGTCGCCGTGTTGCACTCGCATTTGTCGGCGGGCGAGCGCCACGACGAATGGCACAAGATCCGCCAAGGCCGCGCGCGGATCGTCATTGGCGCCCGTTCGGCGATCTTCGCGCCGGTGGATCGGCTGGGGCTGATCGTGGTGGACGAGGAGCACGAGCATTCCTACAAGCAGGAGGAATCGCCCCGCTACCACGCGCGCGACGTGGCCGTGGTGCGTGGGCGCCGCGAGGGCGTCGTGGTTCTGCTGGGGTCGGCGACGCCGAGTCTCGAGAGTTACCACAACGCCAAGCGCGGCAAGTACCAGTTGCTCGAGATGCCTTCCCGCGTCACGGAGCAACGCCTGCCGGTCGTGCGGGTCGTGGACCTACGGGTCGAATCGCGAAAAGCGCGCGGAGGCATGCCCGGGATTTTTTCCGAACGCCTTCGCGAGGCGATACACCAACGGCTCGAGCGAAAGGAGCAGACAATCCTTTTCCTGAACCGGCGCGGGTATTCGACATCGCTCCAGTGCCCGAAATGCGGGCACGTGGCCGGATGCCCGAATTGTAGCGTCTCCCTGACCTACCACCGTTCGACAAATCGGCTGCTCTGCCACATCTGCGGGCACGAGGAAGCCGTGCCGTCGAAATGTCCGGCGCCGGAGTGCGGGAATCCCGCGATCCGGTACTCGGGTCTCGGCACCGAGCGCGTCGAGGAGACGCTGGCGAAAATGTTCCCGCACGCGCGCATCGCGCGCATGGACCGGGACACGCTGAAAAAGAAGGACGACTACCGGCGCGTGCTCACCGAGTTCCGGTTGGGCCGCATCGACGTGCTGGTGGGCACGCAGATGATCGCCAAGGGGCTTCATTTCCCGAACGTGACGCTGGTCGGCGTGCTGTACGCCGACCTGAGCCTGCACGTCCCGGACTTCCGCGCGGGCGAGCGCACGTTCCAGTTGCTGGTGCAGGTGAGTGGGCGCGCCGGACGCGGCGACGTGGAGGGCGAGGTATGCGTCCAAAGCTTCACGCCGTTCCATCCCGCCATCCAATACGCGCGCCGCCACGATTATCTCGGTTTCTTCGAACAGGAGATGGAATTCCGGAAAGAACTCCAATACCCGCCGTGGTCGCGCATCGCCCTGCTGACGTTGAAAGGCCGCAACGAGGACAAGGTCAAGCTCAGCGCGGAGCACGTCCGGAAGGAACTCCGCGTCCGTCTGGCGGCGTGGAAGGATCTCGTCATCGCCGGCCCGGCGCCGGCCCCGTTGCTCCGCGCGGAAACCTATTTCCGTTATCAGATCATGCTTCGCACCCGGAGCATGGGGCGCATGGGCGCCGCCCTGACGCAGATGCAGTCCGAAGTAACGCTTCCCGACGACGTGCAACTGGCGATCGACATCGATCCCGTGAGCCTGATGTAGGCGCGTGGGGACCGCGTCCGCCAAGGCACGCCGCCGCGCCGGGAACGGCTACCGTTGCCCTTCGTCGACGCCGTGAAGGGCCATGTAGCCTTCCCGGTACATCGGCACGACCGCGGTGTCGGAGAACGTCGCGACAATCCTGGCCCGGGCGCGATGCCCTGCGGCGTGTCGTTCGTCGGGACAACGGATCCAGCGACCCACCGTGTCCGCCAAGGCGCCGTTCGCTTCCATGTCCACCGTGGTCCCACCGTCTCCGACGATCCATTGCGTGACGGGAAATCCGTGGGCGACGACGGGCAGGCCGCTGGACATGGCCTCGAGCAACACGATGCCGAAGGGTTCGCGAAGCGCCCCGTGGGCGAACAGATCGGCGCAACGATAGAC
>JANYDN010000321.1 GCA_025363585.1 Verrucomicrobiota bacterium
CCGTTGGCCTCGCCGGTGATATAAGTCTTCCCGTCGCCGATGAAATCCGAGCGGGCGCCCGGCTCGGACTCGACCGGCGGGTGGAGGAATTTGTCCGGGGCACCGACGTCGCAGATGCCGGTCTTCGCCTCCCATTGCAAAAGGAGGCGATGCCCACCGCGGTCGAAACGAATATTGCCGGCGGTCACCGGAAACGGCCGGCGCGCGGTGCCCTGCCAATCCAGAAGCCCGCCGCCGCTCGCGATCCAGCGTCCATCCGGACTCCACGCGGGACGACCCACCGCGGCCACCGGGATCCGGGCGAGTTCGTCGCCGGAGGGATAGGCCAACACCCGGAGCGTCCCGTCGGCGAGCGCCAGCGCGATGCGACCGCCCGTCGGGTCCCAGACGCCATGGACCGGCTTCAACGCCGCGGCGGGCGCCCACTGGGTCTCGGACCCGAGGTCCCAGACCTGTACCGACTGGTGTTCCGAATGCTCGACGGCCAGCGCGGGGTGCGTGGGATTCCAGAGGAAGTCGCCCATGTGCACGAAGCCGGTGTCCAAGGTGCGAACCGCGGTCATGGCGTCGCCCCGCCACGCCGAGGCGCGAAGCCGGTTGGCGTCGACGCGGTCGGGATCGCCGGCGCCGAGGGCCGCGGCCTTGGCGAACCACAGCGCGGCGCGGGACGGATCGCCGGCTTCCGCGGCCGCGAGGCCGGAGCGCGCGTGCATGTCCGAAAGCGTGAAGGTCGTCTCCGCGCGGGCTTTCGCCTCGCCCGCGAGCGCTTGGTTCGCGCGACGCACCTGCACCAGGCTCACGACCAACCCGGCGAGCAGCGCGAGGAAGACCGCGACGCCGGCGGCGACCGCGACGCGGTTCCTGCGGACGAATTTCCCGAGATGATAGGCAAGGGTCGGCGGCGCCGCCGACACCGGCTCCCCCGCGAGGTGGCGACGAAGATCCTCCGACAACGCCGCGGCGCCGGGATAGCGTTCGTTGCGATCCTTGCGGATGGATTTCATGACCACCCAATCGAGATCGCCGCGCAGGACCGAATGACGGCCCAGCGCCGGATCCACGGACCCACCCGCGGCGACGAGGGTCGTCAGCCGCGTGCTGGGCGCGGGCGGTTCCTCCTCGAGCAGGATGCGGTGCATCCCGGCCGCGCCGGCGCGGGCGAGGCGGACGGGATCGATCGGCAGCGCGCCCGTCAGCAACTCATATAATATAACCCCGAGCGAATAGACATCGGTCCGCGTGTCGACGTCGACCCCGTCGGTCCGGGCCTGTTCCGGACTCATATAAGCCGGGGTGCCGAGGATCTGGGTCTGCCGGGTGAAGACGATGGAATCGCCGACACGCTGGGTGGCCTTGGCGACGCCGAAATCGATGACCTTCGCGGTGCCGTCGGCGACGAGGATGTTCGACGGTTTGAGATCGCGGTGGATCACGCCCTTTTGGTGCGCGTGTTCCACGGCGGCACAAACCTCGCGGAAGAGGCGGAGGCGCGCGGGAAGATCGAGCCGATGTGCGTCGCAATAGGCCGTGATCGGCGTTCCCTCCACGAGTTCCATCGCGAAATAGGGACGGCCAAGGGACGTGGCCCCGGCCTCGAAAACGCGCGCGATGTTCGGATGGTTCAGCAACGCGAGGGTCTGGCGCTCGCGCCGGAAGCGGTTGACCACCTCCCGCGTGTCCATGCCGAGCTTGATGACCTTGAGCGCGACCGAACGCCGCACGGGCGTGGTTTGTTCCGCGTGCCACACCGCGCCCATGCCGCCTTCGCCGAGCAATCGCACGAGGCGGAAACGATCGATCACCGCGCCGGGCTCCTCGTCCTTCGAGATCGTCCAGTCGGGCTCGTCGACGGACGTCGGCCCCGGTTCGTGGATATCGCCCCCGGCCTCGTCGTAGCCTTCGAGCAACATCCGCGCTTCCGAAGCCACCGCGGTGTCCTCGCCCGCGGCGGCGAGCACGAACGCCAGACGCTCGTCCGGCGCAAGGCCGAGGGCTTCCTTGAAAATCCGCTCCGCGGGAGAATCGGTGGAGGCGCCGGAGACGGCGCCCAACAGGCACCGCGTGCAAACCGCCTCGTCCGTGCGGAGGGCGGCTCCGCACCGACGACAATGGGTGGGGTTCGGGCCCGGCATGGCTAGCGCTGGAACAAGGTGCCGAGGTACGCCAATTCCGCGGCCACGTCCTCGTCGCGGTCCACCGTTCCGGCCACGATCTCGTGGAGGACGTCGCGGAAACGTTGGCGCAATTTGAAAACCGCGAACCGCGCGGACGCCTCGGTCAATCCCAGCGAGGCGGCCGTCTCCCGGTAGGGAACGTCCGGCGTCCCATGGGCGAGTTGGTCGCGGAAGACCTCGAAGACCGGGGCCTTGCCCTCGGAACGGTACGCGGTCTCCACGCGGTCAAGCGCCTGCCGCAGGACTTCCCGAGCCCATTCCCGTTCGTATTCCTTTTCGGGCGTGTTGTCGTCGTGGGGTTCCAAGGCATACCGCTCCTCGGCCGAAAGGGCGTCGATCTCCAGCAGTCGCCGCGCGCTCCCGCGTTTCTGCGCGCTGCCCTTGCGCCATTCCTCCGCGGCGAAGCGCGTGAACGAGCACATCAGGAAATTCCGGAGTTTTCCCCGTTCCTGCCGCGCGTGTCCGAGAAGCTGGCGGGAAAGGAGTCGCTCGAAGAACGACTGCGTCAGGTCCTCGGCATCGTCGACGCCCTTCCCCATCCGGCGCGCGCAACAATAGAGCGGGAACCAATAGGCGAGGCAGAACATCGCGAGCGCGGTGGGATCGTCGTCCTGGACGTCGAGGATCACGCTCCATCGCGTGTTGGGAAACGCGCCGCGCGGCGCGGGGTCGCTCGACGGTTCGCCGGGATTCTGCACTCCGGGAAACCCTATCCACGGGGAGGGCGAAGTCGACCAAACTCCCGCCGGGGATTGCATCGCGCCCGTGGCCCGCTCACCACCCACAACGCCGTTGCAACGTCGGGCGGCTTCGCGGACCCTTCGCGCGTCAACACCCTCCGATGATTCCGACTCGACGTCCCTGTCACCCGGGTTAACCGGGAGAATATTCTCGACCACTGCACGGGGTTCGTCCCCGGCTCTACTTCTTCCATGAAGCCCATTCCCATGCCCATCCGCTCTCCCCTGCTCGCCTGCCTCGCGACCGCGTTGATCGTGGTCCCGTTCGCCGGCACCGCTGCCGAATACCATGCCCTGAAGGAAATCCCGATCGGGGGCGCCGGTTCGTTCGATTACCTGACGGTCGATTCGGACGCTCAACGACTCTATGTCTCCCACGGCACGCGGGTCGTGGTCGTCGATCTCGCGAAAGACGCCGTCGTCGGGGAGATCGCGGACACCCCGGGAGTCCACGGCATCGCGTTGGTTCCCGGCCTGAAAATCGGTTTCACCGCCAATGGTCGCGAGGCCAAGGCCAGCGTGTTCGAACTCGATACGCTCAGGACGAAGTCCAAAATCACGACCGGTGCCAATCCCGACGCCATCATTTACGAACCCGGACAACGCGAGATCTATACCTTCAACGGCCGGGGCAACGACGCCACGGTCATCGATGCCGCGAAGGCCGCGGTCGTCGCAACGATTCCCCTTTCGGGCAAGCCCGAGACCGGCGTCGCCGACACCCAGGCGGGCCGCGTCTACGTCAACATCGAGGACAAGAACCAGATCCAGGTCATCGACACGAAATCCCACAAGGTGATCGCCACCTGGCCCATCGCGCCCGGCGAGGAAGCCTCGGGAATGGCGTTGGATGCGGCCCATCACCGCGTGTTCATCGGCTGCCACAACAAGCTCATGGCCATGCTCGACACCACCACCGGGAAAGTCGTGGCGACGGTGCCGATCGGCGACGGGGTCGATGCCAACGCCTTCGACGAGGGCACGCAATTGGCTTTCAGTTCCAACGACGAGGGCACCGTCACGATCGCGCACGAGGATTCGCCGGACAAATTGACCGTCGTGCAAACCCTCAAGACCCAGAAGGGCGCGCGCACCATGGCCCTCGATCCCAAGACGCACCGGATCTACCTGCCGGTCGGGTCCGGCGCCACCTTCCGGGTCCTTGTCTACGGCCCGTGAACGGACCCGACGTCCATGCCGAGGTTCGTGATTAGACATCGCCGGACGGCGGCGATGATCGCCGTAGCGTCGTGGATCGCGTGCGCGGGTTGCGCGCGATTCGAGGCGCGGCCGGTCGTCCCCGGGCAGACGGCACGCGCGTTGGACGCGCGATCGCTCGACGACCCCGGACTGCGCCGGTTTCTCGACGCGAACCACCGGACGCCTTCCGGCCCGGGTTGGGCGTTCGAGGACTTATATCTCGCGGCGCTGTATTATCACCCGGCCCTCGACCTCGCCCGCGCCCAATGGCAGACGGCGCTCGGTGGCGACAAGGTCGCGGCCGGAAGGCCGAACCCGACGGCGAGTCTGGTTCCCGGATATAATATAAGTTCGGTTTCGCCGCTGACCCCGTGGATGCCCGCCGTGACGTTCGACGTGCCGATCGAGACCGCCGGAAAGCGGGGCTACCGGATGGCGCAGGCACGGCACCTGTCCGAGTCGGCGCGCCTGAATGTCGCGACGGCCGCGTGGCAGGTCCGCAACGGACTGCGCGTGGCGTTGACCGACCATCTCGCGGCGGAAAAGCGCGAGGCCATCCTCGGACGCCAGGGCGCGTTCCTGGAATCCATCGTGGCGTCGCTGGACCAACGTTTCCAGGCCGGGGCCGTTTCGGGCGCGGAATTGGCTCCGACCCGCATCGCGCTCAACCGGGCACGCATCGAACTGCTGGATGCCCGGCAACAACGCGCCGATTCCCGCGTCCGTTTGGCCGAGGCGATGGGCCTGCCGGCCGCGGCGCTGACGGGGATCGGACTGCAGGACGGGTTCGACCCGAACACCGGGGCTCTCGCCACGATGCTCACGCCGGACGCGCGGCGCGAGGCCTTGCAAAGCCGGTCGGACATCCTTGCCGCGCTCGCCGAATACGAGGCGAGCCAATCGGCGTTGCAACTGGAGATCGCGCGGCAATACCCGGACATTCATATCGGCCCGGGTTACCAATACGACCAAGGCGACCATAAGTTCACGCTCGCCCTCAATGCCGAGTTGCCCGTCTTCAACCAGAACCAGGGACCGATCGCCACGGCCAAGGCCAAACGCAACGAGGCCGCGGCGCGTTTCATCGGGGTCCAAGCGAAGGCCATCGCCGAGATCGACCGCGCCACCGCGTCGTTCCGCATCGCGCGCGAGAACCTTGCCGCGATGGATTCGTTGTCCGAAACCCAGAAACGACAACTCGCCACGGTGGAGCAGCAGGTGCAGGCGGGCGCCGCCGAACGATTGGATCTTCTCAACGCGCGGATCGACGCGGCCGGCGGCGATCTTCTCCGGCTCGCCGCGGAGACCAAACTGCGGCAATCCGCGGCCGCGCTCGAGGATGCGGTCCAGCGTCCCCTTTCCGCCCCCGGCCCTTCGGCGGAACAATCCCCCCGAGCCCCGCGGGCGAACCCGAACGAACCGTGAAACCCACCCTCGTCATCCTCCTGCTCGCCATCGCCGCCGTCGGAACCGTCGTGTGGTTCAAGCAACATCCCGTCGCCAAACCGCCCGAGGAAAAGGCGGCCGGCGACGAACAGAAAGTCAGCCGCGACGACAAGGATCAGGTCGTGGTGAAGATGTCGGACGAACTCCAGGGCAACGCCGGCCTGCTCGTGGCCAAACCCGAGCCCGCCCGGATGGGCCCCGAACTCAAGGGCTATGGGCGGGTGGTCGATGCCGCGCCGCTGGCCGCCCTGGTCTCGGAAATAGCGGCGGGTCGCGCCGCGGCGGTCGCATCGAGCAACGAACTGGCGCGCGTGAAATTGCTCGCGGCCCAGAACAACGCCTCGCAACGCACGTTGCAGGCGGCCGAAGCCACGGCGTCGCGCGACCAGGTCGCGTTGCGTTCGGCCGCCGATCGGCTCGCGCTTTCGTGGGGCGCGGTGGCCGGGAGCCAGGATGACCTGGCCGCGTTGGTCGACGAACTCTCGGGCCTCAAGGCCGCACTGGTGCGCGTGGACCTTTCCGCCGGCGATCGCCTCGACTCCCCGCCCAAGGCCGCCCGAATGTTCACGCTCTCGGGCACGCCCGTCGCCGCCTTGTTTCTTGGCGATGCGGCAAACGTCGATCCACAGACTTTGTCCCGCGGATATATAATGATCGTCCGGCCAAATCCGCTGCGGTTGCTCCCGGGCGAGGCCTTGACCGCGTTCCTCGAGTTGCCCGGCGATCCCTTGGCGGGCGTCGTGGTGCCGCGCGACGCGGTGGTGCGGACGGAGGGTGCCGGCTGGGTCTATACCTTGGACACCGGCGGCGATTCGTTTACCCGCAAACGCGTCGATCTCGACCATCCCACGACGGCGGGATGGTTCCTATCGCGGGCGATCGGCACCAACGACAACGTGGTCGTGCAGGGCGCGCAGACGCTGCTCTCCGAGGAGTTGAAGTCGTCGCTCAAGTCCGACTAGCCGCGGCCATGCTCAACCGAATCGTCCACTTTTCCCTGCGGTTCCGGGGCGTCGTCGTGACGCTGGCGTGCCTGTTGGTCGCGTATGGCATCCACGTTTCGTACCAGGCCAAGCTCGACGTCTTCCCGAACTTCGTCCCGCCCCAGGTGGCCGTGCAGACGGAGGCGCCGGGACTTTCCCCCGAACAGGTCGAGATGTTGGTCACGCGTCCGCTCGAAAACTCGATCAACGGACTGGGCAACATGGCGTCCTTGAGATCGGAATCGATCGCCGGCCTGTCCGTCGTGACCGCGGTTTTCAAGGAGGGCACCGACATTTTCGTGGCGCGGCAAACGCTCGCCGAAAAGTTGTCGGGCATCGGCCGCGACCTGCCCGCGGGCGTCAAGGCGCCGACGATGACGCCGATGATGTCCGCGACCATGGACCTGCTGAAGGTGGGCCTCGTCTCGGACAAGCTGTCGCCGATGGAACTGCGGACGTTTGCCGACTGGACCGTCAAACCGCGGTTGCTCTCGGTGCCCGGCGTGGCGCACTGCATCGTCTTCGGCGGCGAGGTGCGGCAGGTCCAAATCCAGGTACGGCCCGACCGACTCGCGGCGTTCGGGCTTTCGGTCGGGGACGTCGTGACGGCGGCGCGCGCGTCGACGGGAATTCTGGGCGCGGGAATGATCGAGGACGCGAACCAACGGATTTTCATCCAGACCGAGGGCCAACGGATCACGCCGGAGGATCTCGCCGAGACGGTGATCGTCCACCGCGACGGGCAGAGCGTGCGGCTGCGCGACGTCGCCACCGTAAAGGAAGGCCCCGAGACGAAATTCGGCGACGCGTTGGTCATGGACAAACCGGGCGTGCTCCTCGCCACCGCGAGCCAGTACGGGGCGAACACGATGGACGTCACGCTGGCGGTCGAGAAGGCGTTGGCCGAGATGGATCCGCTGTTCGAGAAGGCCGGCGTCACCGTCTACAAACGCATGCATCGGCCGGCCACCTTCATCGAGGCGTCGCTGTCCAACATCCGGCACTCGCTCTTTCTTGGCGGCATTCTGGTGGCGGTGGTGTTGTTCCTGTTCCTGGGACATTTCCGGACCGCTTTCATATCGCTGACCGCGATCCCGGTCTCGCTCCTGACGGCGGTCATCCTGCTGGCGAAGGCTGGCGTCACGCTCAACACCATCACGCTCGGCGGGTTGGCGATCGCGATCGGCGAGGTCGTCGACGACGCGATCATCGACGTGGAGAATATTTTCCGGCGGCTCCGCGAGAACCAAACGTTGGCGGCGCCGCGCCCGGTGTTCCGCGTCGTGCTGGACGCGTCGATCGAGGTCCGGGGCGCGGTCGTGTACGCGACGTTCATCGTCGCACTGATCTTCCTGCCGGTGCTGGCGTTGACGGGACTGCAGGGAAGTTTTTTCGCACCGCTCGCCCTTAGCTATATCCTGGCGATCATGGCGTCGCTGGCCGTGGCGCTGACGCTGACGCCGGCCTTGTCCCTGCTGTTTTTCGCGAGGGGCGTGCGCGACGCAAGGGAACCGCGGCTGCAGGCATGGCTGAAATCCGCGTACGCGCGGTTGCTGGCGTTCCTCGCGCCCGCGTCCGGCGCGATGATCCTCGCGGTCGGGGTGTTGTGCCTCGGTGCCGCGGCGATGCTTCCGCAGTTCGGCTCGGGATTCCTGCCGGAGTTCCGCGAGGGACATTTCGTGATCCAGCTCCAGGCCGTCCCGGGCACGTCCCTGCCCCACATGATGCGGATCGGCCACGAGATCTCCCACCAACTCGCCAAAAACAAGAACGTCGCCACGGTCGAACAACAGGTCGGTCGCGCCGAACAGGGCGAGGACACGTTCGGTTCCCACCGCTGCGAGTTCCACGTCGAGCTGGTCGAGGGCGTTTCCGGCAGGGACCAGGAAAAGCTCATGGGCGAGATCCGGGACATGCTCGAGGAGTTTCCCGGGGTGCAGGCGGAGGTCCTCACGTTCCTCGGCGACCGCATCAGCGAGACGATCACGGGCGAGACGGCGCCGGTCGTCGTGAACGTTTTCGGCGAGGACTTGGACGTCATCGACGACAAGGCCCGCGAGATCGCCCGCGTACTCCGCACCGTTCCGGGCGCGAAGGACGTCCAATTGAAATCGCCGCCCGGCGGCCCGCGCCTTTCGGTCCGGCTTCGCCCGGATCGGTTGGCCCAGTTCGGCTTCCGGCCGGTCGATGTCCTTGAGGCGATCCAGATCGCCTACGAGGGCGCGACGGTCGCCCAAGTGCACCAGGGAAACCGCGTGTTCGATGTGCGGGTTATTCTGGAAGATGCGGGCCGGCGCGACGTGGAAAGCGTGGGTGACTTGAAAATCAAGGGCCCGCAGGGATTGATGCTGCCCCTGCGCCAACTGGCCGACATCGCGCTCTCGTCGGGCCGATACTCGATCATGCACGAGGGCGCGTCGCGGCGGCAGGTAGTCACCTGCCAGGTGGAGGGACGCGACGTCGGGTCGCTGGTGGCGCAGGCGAAGAAGGAAATCGCGGCGAAGGTGAAATTCGACGCGGGCGTGTTCGCCGTGTTCGGCGGCACCGCGGAGGCCACGGATGCGGCGAGGCGGGAACTGCTGGCGAACTCCGCGATCGCGGGCGCGGGAATCCTGTTGTTGCTCGTGGTGGTCACGGGCAACTGGCGCAACCTGCTGCTGGTCCTGGCGAACATTCCGTTCGCGTTGGTCGGCGGCGTGCTCGCCATTTTCTTTTCCGCGCGATTCGGAAGCCCGGGCGAAGGCGGCCTCACCATCGGATCACTCGTTGGTTTCGTGACGCTCTTCGGCATCACCGCGCGGAATTCCATCATGATGATCTCCCACTACGAGCACTTGGTCCGGCACGAAGGCGCGGAGTGGAACGCGGGAACGGCGATCCGTGGGGCGTCGGAGCGATTGGTTCCCATCCTAATGACCGCCGCGGTCACCGCGCTCGGACTGTTGCCCCTCGCGCTGGGATCGGGGGAAGTAGGCCGCGAGATCGAGGGCCCGATGGCGGTGGTGATCCTCGGCGGCCTGCTGACCTCGACCGCGCTGAACCTCGTCGTGCTGCCCACGCTGGCACTGCGCTTCGGCCGCTTCACCGCCGTGGCGACGGTGGAGGAATGAATCCCGGACCGGCCTTCGTCGCCATTACCATGAAGACGACCCGGCTATCCGTCGCACCCATACCGGGAGCCTTCGCTCCTTTGCAGCGCCGAACTTGAGGATGTCTCGTTGGGTGCGGCAGGTCGTCGAATTCGACGTCGTCAACGTCCGCTCGAAGCCCAGGAAGAATAACCCGGCGCCCTGAGGTCGAAGCAATCCGTTTTAACAGGAGCAAAGGGAGAGAACCGAGTCGGCGTGCGGCCCAATGCATCCGGTCCACGTTCGTCTCTGTTTACTCCGTTACCTCTTGTAAAATATTCCCATCATTTAGGCCTACAATGGCCGCGTGTATGGGTCAGCCTTGTCTCTGGGCGTAATAGGCGGCGAACAGGGCATTCTTGTGGAGCACGTCGAATTCGCGGAAACCCGCCTTCCCCAACATATCAAACTGGTACCTGACCGAACGCGGCGAATCCTCCTCGTCGCAGTAAGCCAAAACCTTGTCGCGGTATTCCGCGCCGCCAAGGCCCTGCAGATACTCGGCGTATCGTCCGAGCATCAATTCCTGGATCGCGGGGTCGTCATGGGCGACCAAGTCCGCCACGAACAACGCGCCGCCAGGCCGCAACCACTCGTGGAACCGGGCGAACATCGACTCCCATTCGGAGTCCTCGCGAAGGTGATGGAGCACCTGTCCCGCCAGTATGATATCGAACGTCGCCGGCCCGAACGAAAGCTGCCTGAGGTCGGACTGGATGGTATCCA
This sequence comes from Verrucomicrobiota bacterium, assembly GCA_025363585.1. Lineage (GTDB taxonomy): Bacteria > Verrucomicrobiota > Verrucomicrobiia > Limisphaerales > UBA9464 > UBA6176. The sequence continues at coordinate 10,398 of JANYDN010000321.1, forward strand.
CTCTGCCGGAATTCGCCGCCTTCACCCGTTGCCGGGCGCGTTCGAGCATGGGTTGGCTCAGGTCGACCAACACGCAATCCAGCGGCGAGACCTGGCCCAGGACGCGGAGCGAGAAGTTCCCGGCGCCGCAACCGAGATCGAGCAGCCGCCCGCCCGGCCGGACGTGGCGCGCCGCCGACCGCGTGACGATCTCGAGAATGACGGCCGCATCCATCGCCGCCATCTGCCCGGTCTCGAGCTTGGAGAAGCGCTCCACGTCCGCGTCGAAGCGTTGGCGGATTTGATCGACCGTGGATTTCTCGCGAAGGGGGCGCGGCATATAAGTAGATCGTACATTCCGGGCGGGAACCGTGCAGTAGCGGGCGGGGAATTATTTCACGGCAAGGTCCGATGAAGAACGAACTGGACGGAACCCGCGACACCGCTTTCCCCGCAGCATGCCGTGGGTGGCACCGGCTCGGTGCCACTCGCCAGCCCATTCCCGAATGCAACTCGTGCTCCGGGTGGCGGCCGCCGCCACCCACGACAGCCGGGGTGTGGACATGCTTGGGTTGACGCGCACGCGCCGTCGCGGGAAGTGCGGCGGGAAACGTTCGGAAGGCGCGATGCCGTCTTCGTCGCCAATTGCGCCGTGCCGTTTGTCGGCGACAGCGAGACGCTTCCCTTCGAAGTTGGACATCGGGGCGCTGCCCGGCGCAGTCCGGCTGAGTTGTACGACCGACGCCACCGGCCACGCGCTGGAAACCAACGGACCCGCGCTGTTGCCCGGCGGTTGGAGCGCATTGGGCGCCACGCCCGCGGTGGAGACGGACGAGTTCGTGGTGACCAATGCGATCGACAGCCAGGTGCTTTGCTATCGGTTGAAGAAGCCGTGATCGGTCCCGCAGTTTGTTCAGGCTAAAGTCGGTCCTGCACCCGTCGGATCGCTGTTGGCATTCAAGCCGCGGAAAACAGCGAAGAGCCCGCTTCCCGGTGAGTAGCACGCGCCCCTTGCATTCATAAGCCCGCGCCGACTGTCAGGTCCGTGTGTTCCGTGTGTTCCGTGGTAAACAATTCCCCTTGGCCTTTCTTGGTTTGCCTTGGCGTGAGAAATCCCCGGCTCCCTCGCCGCCGCGCCGTATCCCGAATATCCCTTCCGTGATTTCCGTGGCTAAATCACACCCTCTTGGTCGGCCTTGGTTCCCCAGCGAAGAAGCCGATCGAAAAGATGGGCCCGAACCAACCGGAGCCCGCGCGAAGCGCCTTCGGAGTGCGGTGGGAAGGAGCGTTGGCGACGCCACGCCGCTTTGTCGGCGAGGAGGAGCAGGGAGCAGGTCCGCGACCTTATGACTAAGGTAAATAAGCAACGAAGAATACTGGAGTTCGATTCCGTGTGTTCCGTGTGCTCCGTGGTAAAAAAAGTCCCCTTGGCCTTTCTTGGTTTGCCTTGGCGTGAGAAATCCACGGCTTCCTCGCCGCCGCACCGTACCCCGAATTTCCCTTCCGTGATTTCCGTGATTTCCGTGGTTAAATCCCCCTAATCGATCCCGCGCCTTCAGTGGTTCAATCAAGGGGACTCTTCACCCCGATGCCCGGCATCCGCATCACGTGCGTATAGATCTGCGTCGTCGAGACATCCTGGTGCCCCAGCAATTCCTGCACGGTTCTTATGTCCGTCCCCGATTCCAGCAGGTGCGTGGCGAACGAATGCCGCAGCGTGTGCGGCGTTATCCGACGCTGGATTCCCGACCGCGCCGCCGCCTGCCGCACCGCCAGTTGGACCGACGCGTCGGACAAATGGTGCCGACGCCGGACTCCCGACCTCGGGTCCGTGGACAGCTCGGGCGACGGGAATACCCAATGCCAGATCCACTCCTTGCCTGCCGCCGGATACTTCCGCTCCAACGCGTCGGGTAGCCACACGCCCGCGATGCCGTCCGATCGATCCCGCTGCCAGAGTCTCCGGACCTCCGCAAGGTGTGATTGCAACGCACCACGCAGCGTGACGGGTAGGATGGTAATCCGATCCTTCGATCCCTTGCCGTCGTGCACCACCAGCTGTCCGCGGTGGAAATCCAGATCCTTGACGCGCAGTCGCAGGCCTTCGTTGACGCGGAGGCCACCGCCGTACAGCAGGCCGCAGACAAGGCCGTGCGGCGCCGAAAGTTGGTCGAGCATGGCCTTCACTTCCTCCCGGGAGAGCACCTCGGGGAGTCTCGACGGGCGTTTGGCGCGCACGAAATCGTCCAGCCACCCGGGATCGGTGCCCAGGACATCCTGGTAAAGGAACAGCAGGGCATGGAGCGCTTGGTTTTGTGTGGATGCCGCGACCTGGCCGCGTGTCGCCAGATCGGAAAGGAATTCGTTGATCTCCGCGCCGCCCATCTCGCGCGGATGTCGTTTGCCATGGAACAGGACGAAGCGCCGGATCCAATCGAGATAGGTCTTCTCGGTGCGGTAGGAGAGGTGATGGAACCGGAGTACCTCCCGACATTGGTCCAGCAGGCGGGCCTTTGGATTGGGCCGGAAGCCATCCAATCGG
>JANYDN010000323.1 GCA_025363585.1 Verrucomicrobiota bacterium
TCTGGTTCCCGATGCACGTTCCCGCCTTCTTGGCCGGCCTTGGTCCCCCTTGGCGTGAGAGAATTCCCATTCCGCGACCGCAAGGTTCCGTCCCGGCTCGGTCGGGAATGCTTGGATTCTTGGCGTCTTGGCGCCTTGGCGTGATACCAAGTTTGGTTTTCATCGCATGGTTCCGGCCAAGGGGCGGAAGACTGCGAAGGTAAATTTTACCAATGGTGGGATTCGATGATTGGATCCCCATCCCGTTTCTTGGCCCCCCTTGGCCCGGCTTGGCGTGAAAGAATTTGGTTCTCCAAAGGAATGGTTCCGCCCGAGTCGCGATCGGGCCCGCGAAGTTTTCACTCCGTCTCCGCGCCTACCACGTCCGCGCCTTCGCGCTTCCATCTTGCGAACGACGGCGCCTCGTCGTGTTTGCACGCCTTGTACAGGGCGGGAAGCGTGCGTTTCGGGACGATGACTTCCGAGACGCCGTCGATGCCGCAACTGTGGAGGCGCGCTTCCGGTTTGAAGACGCGCGGCCGTCCAAGGATCCGTTCCCAACCATCATCGGGCCGCGGCCCGCATTCCGCCGCCCGGCGTTCCATCACGAGGAAGGAATAGGGCAGCGAGCGAAGGTCGATGCCGGCGCGTTCGGCGAATCGCCGCCAGTCGCCGTCGGCGTGGATCCCGGCGGGCGGCGACGCGAAGTGATGGCACCAATCGCCCTCGCGGCCGGGCGCGAGCAATCCGCACGCGCCCTGGTGCGTGCACGGGGCGACGACGTCGTGCGTCCCGAGGAAGCGCTGCCGCAGCGACTGCAGTTCGCGCCCGACGGCCGACGTTCCCGGCTCGACCCACAGGATGGCGTCGGCCCTCGCGGCCAGCGCGACCAGCGCGGCGCGCGGTTCCGGCGGCAGTTCGTTGAGCACGTGGCTCGCGACGAGCACGAAGCCGCCCGCGATCGAGTCGAGTTGGCCGGGCGCGGCTTCCCCGACTTCGAGGCCCGGGCATGCGGTGCGAAGCCGGTCGCCGGCAAAGCGCGCGGCGAGTGACGAATGATCGGAAACGACGGCTTTCGAAAACGTCGGGAAGGCCCCGGCGACGCGACGCGCGGCGATGCCGCTTCCGCAACCCCAGTCGACGAGCGTGGTCGCGCGTGCCGGCAATTTCCATCCGCGCCGGCCCAGTTCGCCGAGCACGGCGTCCCATTTCCAGCCGATGCGTTCGCCGAACGTGGCGTCGTACTGCGCGAGATCGCGCGGTCCCTGCCAGTACGGCGCGCGTCCGAACGTCCCGTCGAGAAACGTTCGCCGGAGCCGGTCGAGGATCGGCCAGTCGAGTTCCTCGAAGTTCACGCGGGAGGCATGGACGGCGGGACGCGCGGGTCAGGCGCCGAGCGCGACGCCGAGATGCTGGGCGAGGCGCTGGCGTTTGATGCCGTAGAACGCGGCGAGATCGACGGCTTTTTTCACGGCCGCGTCGCGGTCGTACGGCGTCCGGCGTTTCACCGCGGCGATCATCAGGTTTTTGCTCGTGTGCTCGGGCGCGATGAACTCGAAAACGCGGGCCTCGTACCCGGCCGCCTCGAGCAGCGCGGCGCGCAGGGCGTCGGTGACGAACTCGGCCTCGCGCTGTTTGAGGATCCCGTGCCGGAGCGCGTCCGCGAGCACCGGCGGCGGCACGAGTTGCGGACGGATTTCCTTCTGGCAACACGGCGCCATCACGAGCAGCGACGCCTCGGTGGCGATGCCCTTGGCCAACGCGTCGTCGGTCGCGGTGTCGCAGGCGTGGAGCGCGACCACGATGTCCGCGTGGGGCAGGACGGTGGAGTCGATGGTGCCGGCCATGAACTGGAGTCCGTCGAACGACGCGTCGGCGGCGATGCGGTTGGCCGCGTCGCACAACTCGCCGCGCACCTCGATGCCGGTGACGCGCGCGGCCCGGCCGCCGGGTTGGCGCAGGAATTCGTAGAGCGCGAAGGTCAGGTAACCCTTGCCGCAACCCATGTCGACCGCGACGGGCGCGCGGTCCTTGGGCAGCCCCGCGTCGTGGATGAGGGGCCCGAGCAACTCGACGAAACGGTTGATCTGCCGGTATTTCGCCTCCATGCCGGCATTGACGCGGTCGTCCTCGCCGGTGACGCCGAGCGCGCGGAGCCACGGATTCTCGCGGGTGCGGATGGTGCGCTGCTTGACGTGGTCGTGCGCGAGGTCCGGGGCGTCCGTGATCTCGGGATCGCCGAACTCGAGCCGGGGCGAGCGTCCCTTCTTGACGTTGAGATGCGCGGTGCCGCCGGTGGTGGAAAGGAACGCGTCGTGGAATTCCATCCCGAGCAACTCGTCGATCAACGTGATCGCGGATTCGGGCGGGTGGTTTTTGACGATGTCGCGGCTCTCGTGGCGGTAGGTGAACGAGAGATGGAGCACGCCCTTGATGGCGATGGGCCGGATGAAGACGTTGCGCAGCGACGGATCGATGGCCTGGGCGCCGCCGAGATTGATGCGGACGAGCGTGCCGTCCGCGACGGCGGCGCGGAGTCGGTCGAGGAACTGGATCTTGAAAGAATGAGACACCGGGGACAGTGAACCCGATTCCGGGTGGGCGGACAAGATTCGGGACGGGGGCGGGTTTTTTGACAGGATTGACAGGATTTACCGGATTGAAGGCGGGACGGATGCGGGCTTGCTCTGGGACGGATCGATGTAGTCGCGGTCGAGGAATTATTTCACGCCAAGGCGGACCAAGGCCATCAAAGGGGCCGAATCCGCCGGCTGAGGTCCCTTTGATTGCTCGGACGGTTTGGAAAGGAGAAATGAGATTTGCGCCGAATAGGCGGACAGGAAAAGGAGGAGCCGAGGCCCTGGGCATCCGTGGGAAAAAATCCCGTTAATCCCGAAAATCCTGTCAAAAAACTTCCAAGTCCCCTCGCGATGCAATCCCCACTACAATCCCGTCGGATGGACACGATCACGATCCGCGAGCTCGAGGTGCATTTTCATGTCGGTGTACCGGACGAGGAGCGATCGCGGCCGCAGCGGTTGTTGGTCTCCGTCGCAATCGAATGCGATGTGTCGGCCGCGGCGCTCGCCGACGATTTGTCGAAGACGATCGATTACTACGCGGTGAGTCGGCGGTTGGTCGGGCTGGGCGAAGGACGGAGTTGGAAGTTGATCGAGACCCTGGCCGTCGAGATCGCGGGGATCGTGCTCGGCGAGTTCGGCGCGGCGCGGGTCGAGGTCGAGGTGAGGAAGTTCATCCTGCCGGACGCGCGATGGGTGGCGGTGAAAGTGGAGCGCTCCGCCGATCGCGGCGCGGCCGCCGGGTCGGCGGAGTCGAGACTACGTGGTCGGATCGGCGGCGTTCCGGGCGCGTATCGCTGAGGCAAGCGGCGCGGCGGTGCCGCGACATTTCGCTTGTGCGGGCAATCGTTGTCGGCGAGTTGTCTCCGGTCGGCCTGCTCTTTCCAGATTTTTTCCCTGCCGGGTGCGTGTATCAGGACAACGTCTCTCGACCTTATGTCCAGTTAACGGGCGCAATCGCGGTTGTCATTCAACGTCATGCCTTCACTGGAAGGCGACGAAGACACCGTCGTGCCCACTTGGTTTCTATGGTAGTTAGAGACCTGTCCTTCACGGCTTTAGTGGGGAATTCCTTTCGGGCCGACCGGTTCACGCCGGTCGGCCCTTCTTTTTTCCCTACCGACGTCCGGCGGTCCACGCCGGACGCGTGAAGCGCGATCCTCTGTCCGCGGATTTTCATTGGGCAGAACCGGCGAAACGGGTTCGGATGCGCGGGTCATGGGCCAACGCGATCTATTCGGTGCGTCCGCTTCCGGGCCATCGTCCGACGCGCCGCCCGCGCCGGGCGCAGGCGACGGTCCAACCGGCTTCCGCGCCGCGCCTCTGGCCGCCCGCATGCGACCGCGGACGCTCGACGAGTACGCGGGCCAAGGCCACATCCTTGGACCGGGCCATTTGCTGCGCCGCGCGATCGAGGCCGACCGCGTGCAGTCGTTGATTCTCTATGGTCCGCCGGGCACGGGCAAAACCTCGCTCGCGCAGATCATCGCCGAGAAGACGCGCGCGAAATTCGAGCGCCTCAGCGGCGTGGAGTCGAACGTCGCCGACATGCGGCGCGTGCTGCAGGGCGCGGCCAACCGGCTCCAGAACACGGGACAACCAACGCTGCTGTTCGTCGACGAGATCCACCGGTTCAACAAATCGCAGCAGGACGTGTTGTTGCCCGACGTGGAGAGCGGCGTCGTGAAACTGATCGGCGCCACGACGCACAACCCGTTCTTCTTCGTGAACTCGCCGCTGGTGTCGCGCTCGCAGATCTTCGAGCTCCGGCCGCTCGGCGAGGACGACATCCTCGGGATGCTCCAGCGCGCGCTCCGCGACTCCGACCGCGGCCTTGGCTTCCTGCCGCTCGACGTGGATCCCGACGCGCTGGCGCATCTCGCGCGGATCTCTGACGGCGACGGAAGGAAGGCGCTCAATTCGCTCGAGATCGCGGCGTTGACCACGCAGCCGGGACCGGACGGACGCATACGCATCGATCTCGGCGTCGCGGAGCAATGCATCCAGCGCAAGGCCGTGGTGTACGACGGCGACGGCGACGCGCACTACGACACGATCAGCGCGTTCATCAAGTCGATGCGCGGGAGCGACCCGGACGCGGCATTGTACTGGCTGGCGAAGATGATCCACGCGGGGGAAGACCCGCGGTTCATCACGCGGCGTTTGCTGGTGCACGCGGCGGAGGACGTGGGCTTGGCGGACCCGATGGCGCTGGTGTTGGCGAACGCGGCGCACCACGCGGCGGAACACGTGGGTTGGCCCGAGGCACGCATCCCGGTGGCGGAGGCGACGATCTACATCGCGACCGCGCCCAAGAGCAATTCGGTGATCAAGGCGATCGACGCGGCGCTCGAAGACGTCCGGAGCGGAAGGACGCTGCCGGTGCCCGCGCATTTGCGCGACGGTCATTACAAGGGCGCCAAGCAACTGGGGCACGGCGTCGGATACGAATACGCGCACGACCATCCGGGACATTTCGTGGCTCAGGATTACCTCGGCGAGCCCCGGAAGTTCTACGAACCGACGGACCAAGGGACCGAGAAGAAGATCCGCGAGCGATTGGAACGTTGGCGCGCCACGGCGGGCGGTGGAGCGACGGTGGAGCCGAAGTCCGGGGGCGGCGCATGACGAGCGTGGGAGCGATCGTTTCCGACAAGGCGGCGCTGCGCGCGGAACTCGCGGCGCGGATCGCGGCGATGGCGCCCGCGGAGCGCGTCCGCGAGGGCGACGTGGTGGTCGGGCTGGTTCGCGGATTGGACGAATGGGCGCGGGCCGGCGTGGTTGGGCTCTTCGTTCCGTTCGGGGACGAGATCCCGGTGGGTGCCTTGCTCCGCGCGGGGTGGGAAGCCCGCAAGGAGATCGCGGTTCCCGGGTGGCGTGGTGACGGCGTTGGCTACCGGTTTTGCACGGTGCGGTCCGAGTCGGACCTGGTGCCGGCCGGACGGTTCGGGATTCCCGAGCCTTTGGCGTCGTGCGAGGAGACCGGGGTTGCGCGGCTGGACTTCGTATTAGTACCGGGTTTAGGGTTTGACCCGTACGGGCGACGGCTCGGGCGTGGAAAAGGATTCTACGACCGGTTGTTGGCCGGAGTCGAAGGAGCGACCTGCGGTGTGGGATACGGGTGTCAACTCGTTCCCCGTGTGCCGGTGGAAGCCCACGACATGGCAATGAAACTGGTGGCGACGGCGCGGGGCATCCTCTGCCCCCCGGTGTCGCGTTGATAAATGGCAATCGAAACGACGGTCGCGGCTGCGGTGGCGGGCGTCGCCGGCATTGCCGGCCTGGGAGCGGGGTGGTTCCTGTTCCGGATGAAGGAGCGCGTGCTTCGCGCCGAACTCGCGTCGCGTGAAAAGGATTCCGCCGAACAATCCCGGCGCGAGTCCGAGGCGGCACGGCTCCGTTGGGAAACGGCGGGCCGCGAAGAGCTCGCCCGCGAGCGCGGCGTCGCGACGGCTTCCTTCCAGGAGGAACGCCAGCGCCTCACGGAAAACGACGCGCGTCTCCACGAACGCGAGGCCATGGTGGGGCGACAAATGGAACGGCTCGCCCAAAACGAGGGCGAACTCCGGCAGCGTTCCGAATCGCTCGATGCCTCCCGCGCCGGACTCGAGCGCGAGCGCGGGGAGCTGGCCCGGCTTGACCGCGAGCGTCGCGGGTTGCTCGAGCAGATTTCCCAGGTGAACGCCGTCGAGGCCCGCACGCTCCTCCTCCGCGAGGTCGAGCAGGAGGCCACGAAGGATGCCGCCGATCTTTCCCGCCACATCCTCGAGAAGGCGAAGGCGTCCACCGAGGAACAGGCCCGACGGATCATCGCCATCGCCATCCAGCGCTACGCCGGCCGACACACCTTCGAGACCACCACGGCCACGGTCGCGCTTCCGGGCGAGGACATGAAGGGCCGGATCATCGGCCGCGACGGCCGGAACATCCGCGCGTTCGAGTCCGCCACCGGCGTCACGGTGCTCGTGGACGACACGCCGAACGCCGTCGTGTTGTCGGGGTTCGATCCCGTGCGCCGCGAGGCCGCCCGGCAATCGATGGAACGGTTGATCCTGGACGGCCGCATCCATCCGGCGCGCATCGAGGAGGTCGTGGCCGCGGTGAATCTCGAGATGGACGCGTTCATCGACCGCATGGGCAACGATGCCGTGTACAAGGCCGGGCAACCGCCGATGCATCCGGACGTGGTGCGGATGCTGGGTCGCCTGCACTTCCGGCACAGTTTTTCCCAGAACATCCTCGATCACAGCCTCGAGGTCGCGCACCTGTGCGGCCTCATGGCATCGGAGCTCGGCGAGGACGCGGCCACGGCGCGTCGCTGCGGGTTGCTGCACGACCTTGGCAAGGCGATGACGCACGAGATCGAGGGACCCCACGCGTTGGTCGGTGCCGACTTCGTCAAGCGTCATGGGGAAGGCGCGGTGGTGGTGAACGCCGTCGCGGCGCACCACGACGAGGTGCCGCACGAAAGCGTGTTCGGGATCCTGGTGGCGGCGGCGGACGCGATCAGCGCGTCGCGCCCCGGTTCAAGAAGCGAGAGCATGACCACGTATCTCCAGCGACTGGAGAGCCTCGAGGAAATCGCCATGGGATTTCCCGGGGTCGAGCGCGCGTTCGCCGTTCAGGCGGGACGCGAGCTGCGCGTCCTGGTGAAGCCGGAGCAACTCGACGACGCCGCCAGCACCAAGATGGCGCGCGAGCTCGCGCGTCGGGTCGAGGAGCAACTCCTGTATCCCGGCCAGATCCGGATCACGGTGATCCGCGAGACGCGTTGCGTGGAGTTCGCGAAGTGAGCCCGCGCGCCGACGGGGGCGCATTTTGACACTGCCCTCGAATTCAAAAGCGTTGAAGAAGGCGCCCTTGCGCTGGCTTCCGGGCGAACGGTGGCCGCGCCAGTGAATTCGGGGTGTTTCGCGCGGGCCTACAAAACCGATTTCGGTTTGCCCATTGGAGAGACCCGGATTTTCGGGGAGCGGTTTGCGGACGCTCCCGCTCGGGAACGCGAGACCCTTTCAAAGCATCCCCGGCAACCCATCGAATCTCTTTTCCGGAGCTTTTCGTGTGTTTCGTGTGGTTCGTGGTTCACCCACCCAACTTGATGCAAGCCGAGCAGGTCCGTGGAATTGGCATCCACGAAATACACGAACCACACGAAAAGTCGGGGCGCCCGCCGAGGGGGGCGGAATTGATTGCAACAACGTGAGGGCGTTTCGCTCGGTGCCACTTCGTCGATTTTGGTTGGTCGATGGCAGCCCCGGACTTTTCGGGGGTAGTGTCCGGATGCGCCCCCCCCGTCGATTCTCCCCAAGGAAAAGTTTGCCCGGGCGCGGGTTCTCTGGCAGGTCAACGCGTTCACGCGCGTCGTGGACCCCGGAATGGGGTTCGTGGATGAACGCGCCGCAGGAACGAAACGCCGCCGATGAGTAGCAAGACGTCCGAAGCCAATCCGCAGAAGCTCCGGTTGGGACTCCCCAAAGGGTCCCTTCAGGACGCTACCATCGAGAAATTCGCCAAGGCCGGCTGGAACATCACCGTCTCCAGCCGCAGCTACGAACCCTACGTCGACGATCCCGATCTCCAGATCCGCCTCATCCGCGCGCAGGAGATCGGCCGCTACGTCGCGCTCGGTTACCTCGACGCGGGCCTCACCGGCCACGATTGGATCGTCGAGAACGGCGTGTCCAACCAGGTCCACGAGGTCGGGGAATTCGTTTTCAGCAAATCCACGCGCCAACCGACGCGCTGGGTCCTCGCGGTGCCCGAGGAGTCCGACATCAAGTGCGTCAAGGATCTCGAGGGCAAACGCATCGCCACCGAGGTGATGGGCCTCACCAAGCGCTGGCTCCGTAAACACGGGGTCAAGGCCGAGGTCGAGTTCTCCTGGGGCGCCACCGAGGTCAAGGCGCGGGAATTGGTCGACGCCATCGTGGACGTTACCGAGACCGGATCGTCGCTCCGCGCCAACAAACTCCGCATCGTGGACACCCTGTTGGTGTCCACGCCGCGCCTCGTTGCCAACCGCGACGCATGGAAGTCCGAGTGGAAACGGCACAAGATCAAGACCATCGCGCTGCTGCTCCGGGGGGCCATCAACGCCGAGGGATTGGTCGGGTTGAAGATGAATCTCCGGCAGACGGACCTGTCCCGGCTCTTGCAATCGCTCCCGGCCTTGCGTAATCCCACGGTGTCCAGTTTGAGCCAGTCGGGCTGGGTGGCGGTGGAAACCATCATCGAAGAGGCGGTTGTCCGCGAGTTGATCCCGAAATTAAAGGCCGCCGGGGCCGAGGGAATCATCGAGTATCCGCTGAACAAAGTCGTTTACTGAGCTTTCGTAAGAAAAAATAGAATACTATGGGTTCACTGAAGAAACGCCGGAAGGCGAAGATCAACAAACACAAGCGGCGGAAGAAGCTTCGCCAGAACCGTCACAAGAAGCGTACCTGGCAGAAGTGACGCCTTGGGGCGCCGCTTTTTCCGGTTGGCTTACCCGCGCGGTCCCGCATGGCGGGGCCGCGCTTTCTGCTTTTTTGCCGATGCCCCGTTTTCCCTCCCGAATCCTTCTGGCCGTCGCCGTCGGCGCCGCGTTGGCGGGGTGCGGCACGTCCGGCCGCAAGATCGTTCCGTCGCCGGCCACGGATCCGACGAAGTCCACGGCCGTGGTTTCGGACGCCGAGATCGATCGCGTCGCCAAGGCCCACGCGGCTTTCGGCGCCGGCATCATCCGGCAGATGCACGAGGACTCGGAAGGGATGCTGAAGTTCTGGACGCAATCCCTCCGCGCCGATCCCGGCAACCTCGAGCTCGCCGTGGAGGTCGCGCGACGCCGTCTCACCCGCAAGGATCCTGCCGCCGCCATCGAGGTGCTCCTCGCCGCCCGCAAAGCCGCCGGGGACCACGCCGAGATCGAGTCGGTGCTCGGCTTCGCCTACCTCGAGAGCGGAAAAAAGACCGAGGCCATCGATGCCTATCGCCGTGCGCTCGGCGTCGATCCCGGAGAGTTGTCGCTCTACTCGACCCTGGCCCACGTGCTCGTGGAGTCCGATCGCGTCGACGAGACGATGGCCCTGCTGAAACAGGCGGGGGAACGACGGGACGCGGGCGCCGGATTCCTGGTCGAGGTGGCGGAACTCTACGGCCAGGTCGAGAAGCGCTCTCCCAAGGTTGCCGAGACGGCGCGGGCCCAGGCGCTGGCGTTGCTGGACCGCGTTGCCCTCGCGAAACCGACCGATCCCTTGGTCCTGAACCGGCTGGCGGACCGATACGCCGCGCTTGGGAAAAAGGAACAGGCCGAGAAGTACTACCAAGAGTCGCGCACCCAGGCGCCGCGCAACCCGCTCGCCGCGGCGCGTCTCGCGGAAATGTACCTCCAGTCGGGACGCCTCAAGGAAGCCGCGCAGCAACTCGAGGCCCTGCGACGCGAGGATCCGACCAACCCGGCCCCGCAGTATTTCCTCGGTTTGGTCGCGTTCGAGGAACGCGAGTTCGACCGCGCCGCGGAATTTTTCCGGCGCACCTTGCTCCTCGATTCCAACCACGAGGCGGCCCACCTCGACTTGGTGGCGTCGCTGTTGAGCGACGGCAAGGCGGCGGAGGCGCTGGAGGCGGCGCAGAAGGCGCGCGCGAAAATCAAACCCAGCTTCCGGCTCGAATTCCTCACCGCGCTGGCGCACGGCCGGCTCAAGGAATACGAGGTGGCCTTCGAGAGTTTCCAGGCCGCCGAGAAGATCGCGAAGGAGACCGATCCGAAGCTCATCGACAACCGGTTCCTATTCCAGGTCGGCGCGGTGCTCGAGGAAGGGCATCGCGAGGAACTCGCCGAGCAGTACCTCCTGCGATCACTGGAGATGAAGCACGACTTCGCGCCCGCCCTCAACCATCTCGGATACATGTGGGCCGACAAGGGCACGAACCTCGAGCGCGCCCGCACGATGATCGACGAGGCGGTGAAGCTCGATCCGGAGAACGCCGCGTACCTCGACAGTCTGGGCTGGGTGATCTTCAAGATGGGCAAGCCGGCCGAGGCGTTGCCGTGGCTGGAGAAGGCCGCGAAGCTGCTCGAGAAGGAACCCGATGCCACGGTGTTCGAACACATCGGCGACGTGCTCGCGGCCCTCAAGCGGTGGGACGAGGCCAAGGATCTCTGGAAGAAGTCCATGGCGATCGAGGCCACCGACGGCGTGAAACAGAAGCTCGAGTCCGCGCCGAAATAATCCCTTCGCCATGGCCGAGCATCGGTTCCAACACCATTACACGCCGGCCGAGGCGAAGGCCCTGCTGCCCCGGGCGACGCTCTGGTTGACCGAGATCCGGCTGCTCCGGCAACGCGTGCAACGCCAGGACGAACGCTTGGCGGAATTGCAGCACGACCACGGCGACCAGGGCGGCGAACGCGTCGAGGAGTGGGTCCGCAACCTCGCGCGGCTCCGCGAGTTGTTCGCCGAGTTCGGCAAACGCGAGATCCACATCAAGGATCTCGAGCGCGGTCTGCTCGACTTCCCGTCGCTCCGCGGCAACCGCGAGGTCTACCTCTGTTGGGAGGAAGGCGAGGAGGACGTCGAGCACTGGCACGAGTTGGACTCCGGTTACTCGGGCCGCGAACGGCTTTGAACATGGCCCACGTCGTCGGCATCGACCTCGGCGGATCCAGCATCAAGGCGGTGTGCGTGTCCGCGCAGGGCGGCTTGCTCGCCGAAGCAAACGTCCCGTTCGTCGACCGCGACCGCGAATGGGCCCACAAGATCCGCACGATTGCCGCCGACTTCGCCGCGGCCCACGGCGCGCCCGACGCCATCGGTCTTTCCGCGCCCGGACTCGCGTCGCGCGACGCCCGTTCGATCTCCTTCATGCCGGGCCGACTCATTGGGCTCGAGGGACTCGACTGGACCGCGTGGCTCGGATCGCCGCGACCCGTGCCCGTGTTGAACGACGCGCACGCCGCGCTGCTCGGCGAGGTTTGGAAAGGCGCGGCGCGCGGCGCGACGAGCGCGATCCTGCTCACGCTCGGCACCGGCGTCGGCGGCGCGGCGATGGTCGATGGCCGCCTATTGCGCGGTCACCTCGGCCGCGCCGGACACCTCGGACACGTCACGGTGGACTTCGAGGGCGCGCTCGATTCCGTGAACACGCCGGGTTCGGTGGAAGGCGAGATCGGGAACAAGAACATCGCCGAGCGGAGCGGGGGACGCTTCCGCACGACGCTCGAACTGGTCGACGCGCACCTTGCGGGCGACGCCGATGCGACGCGCCTCTGGCTGCGCTCGACGAAGGCGTTGGCGGCGGCGATCGCGTCTTTGGTCAACGTGCTCGATCCGGAAGTGGTGATCGTGGGCGGCGGCATCGCGCGGGCCGGCGACGCGTTGTTCGGCCCCGTGCGCACGGGATTGGATCGCTTCGAATGGCGCCCCGGCGGCGCGAAGGTCCGTGTGGTGCCCGCGTCGCTCGGCGATCTCGCGGGCGCCTACGGCGCCGCATGGAACGCGCTGGGGCAGGGGACGAGTGTGTAGGCCGGGGTCCCCCGACCCGGCGTCGCAAGGACCGGCGATCGGCAACCATCGGATCGGAATCCCGAGGTGAAACGCCGCGTGAGGGCACGCGGCCTACAGGTGGGCAGACCCGGCTGGGCAGGAAGCACCGCCCCGGCGCGCCTGCTGCTCGTCGTGCCGCGGCACCCGATCGAGCTAGGAACCGCAGTGACAATTCCCGCGTGCGGGGCTAGCTTCTCAAGACGATGAGACCGCGGCTTCATCCGCCCACGAGCGCCTTGCAAGCCCGACGTTGGGCCCGGCGGTTGATGGCTCGCGTGGAATTGGTGCTCGCCGCGCATCCGGACGCCGACCCGGACAACGTCCGCCACACGCTGATCCTGTTGGAACAACCCCCGCTCGAACGCCTACAAAGGAGCCTGATCCGTGGCCGCGCCGCTGCCCTTCGCCGAAAGTGAGGTCCGCCTCCTGACCGCGCTTTTGGAGGCGCGGGTGAGTTTCATGATCGTGGGACTGTCCGCCGCGACCCTGCAAGGCGCGCCGGTTGTCACCCAAGACGTAGACCTCTGGTTCGACCGTTTGGGTGATCCCGCGATTTCGCAGGCGCTACGGACCGTCGGGGCTGCCTACGTTCCTCCAAGCATATTGAATCCTCCCATGCTGGCCGGTGCAGGCGCCGAACTCTTCGACGTCGTGTTGCGAATGGACGGCCTCGGGACGTTCCCAAGCGAACTGTGCCACTGCATCGACATCCCGCTCGGGCGCCACAAGCTCAAGGTGCTCTCGCTCGAACGGATACTGGCCAGCAAAGAGGCCGCAAACCGCCCGAAGGACCGTTTGACGATCCCCGTGCTGCGCGATGCCCTCGCCGCCATGTCGATCGCTAGGCCGCCCGCTAAAAGTCGGAAGTCAAAACCAAAGCCGGCGAAACGAGCTCGGCCCCGCAGAACGAAGAATTGAGATCTCCCCGACGGGCGCTCCTCAGAAGGGGCCTTCGCGAGGTTCGTCGCGTCTAACCGGCCGCCGCAATCTCAAGGTTGCTTTTCGAATATGACGTATACGGAAGCGAAGAATGAGTTCGGCGTTCGCGTCTACCGCTGGGCCGAAAGTGTTCAGCAGGCGGAGATGCAACGGTCGTTCCCGAGTTTTCGCCTATGTAGGCGAGAAGTGGTGAGAAGGTGCCGCCATATCATGGAGCTGGATGCCCCATCGCGGGTTCAATTGGCCCGCGCACTACTGCAGGTATATCACAAAAAGGCTGCCGAGTTATTGGGGGAATCGATTTCGCCAGAATCCGAAGAGCTATTACGATGCGAGCAGAATTATCACGACACGCACCGCTCCGCGGATATTGCATCTGATGCCCTCCGGTCTCGGGACGATTCGAAGCGTGCGACGGCGCAGGCACTAAAAAGGGCCGTTGCCGCTAATTTCAAGGTAACGTTCGATGGCCGATGCATTCTCGCCACGCCGACCGAGCGTTTGACTGACTTGGATTTCAGGATGGAATGCCTGGGGTGGATGGTTCGTACATGGTTTGAATTCGGAAGGTGGGAGCCGGAGATCAGAGTAAACCAAGACATTTGGACAGGTAGGTTCATCACCAAAGAACAACCTGAAGTCATGCAATTTAACTGCATCGGATTTCGGCTGAGCTACGGAAATCTATTGGGAATTGGATCGGGTTGGAGCGGTATCTCGATTGGTGAGATTGATTCTGTTTGCGGGGAGGTGATGAAACATTGTCAACGAATGTTCGACGTTTTCCCGACGTTGTTGAACGGATTGGAGTTTGAGTCGTTGACCCATGGATAGTGCATCGGAATCAAGCCTGCCTCTTAAGGTATTGCCACCGTCTTCCGGCAGTCGACGAGTGGACTGAGAATGGTGGCACACCCGAGGCGTCATCCGCAGGTGACGCAGACATGCGCAGATCCCCATCTGCGGCATCTGTGCAATCTGCGGACTCCTTCCCGTCCCTTACTTCGCCCCCATCGCGCGCAGCGCTTCCTCGGCCTCGGTCCGGCCCTGCGCGGCGGCTTTCTGGAAATATTGCCGGGCTTTTTCCGGATCTTCCTCCACGCCGATTCCGTCGCGGTATAACTCGCCCATCCGGAATTAGCCATAGACCTCGCCCGCGTCCGCCTGCTCCTGCCAGTACTTCGCCGTCGCCAGCGACTGGGCTTCCTGCCGCGACCCCGCCGCCGGTCTCGCGGCACGACGGACGGCCGGTTGTCCCGTGCCCGCCGCCGATCCGGACGCCTCCCGTGCCGCCTTCGCCCGTTGGAAGTCGTGAATGTTGTCGATCAGGGTGCGCATCTTTCGGCTGGATTCCTCCTCGAGCCGCGCCGCCTTTTCTTGTGCCACTTCCAATCCGGATGCCTTCGCGGTCTTCCACACTCCTTCCCCGCTCAATAGGGATGCCTCGACATGGTCGACGCCGGCCGCATCCGTTTGGTCGATATTCAGCTCCAACCGGAATTGGTCCCCGGGGAGCAGATAGGGCATCGGCACGAAATAATGCACCGGCAGTTTCACCATGCGATCGGCCACGGTGACGAGTTTCGCGTCGAGCTTGCGGCCGTGCTCGTCCACCATTCCCCCGTCCGCCGTCCGGGTGAACTTTCCCGTGATTCCAAATATAGCCAACGGCCGGGCGTCGTCGGCCCGCCGGTGGAGCACGACCCGGAGCAAGGGCAGCGTCATCGGGGACTTGCCCACGTTGCCGACGAGTTCCAATCCGCCCCCGGACAGGACCACCTCCAGCTCGAGATCCGTCTCCGGCCGACTCCGGCCCAGGCGCTTTTCGAGATCGTCCGCGACCTCGTCGGTCACGCGATAGGCTTCCGTCATGGCGCCGAGCTTGCGTTCGACGGCAGCCCGGGCTGATTCCACCAAGGCCTCCTTGGCATCCGCATCCGGCGCGGGCGCACCCGCCGTCGAGCCTTTCGTCGCGATCCGTTCGATGGCGGCGATTAGGTTCCGGCGGTCGGCGTCGCGCATGGCCTTCTCCTCGGGCGTCGTCCGCCCCCGCTCGAAGGCGGCGAAAACGGCCTCGATCCGGCCCCGGAGGGGTTGTCGCGCATCGACGGCGAGCTTCGGCAACCGGCGGTAGTCCGGATCGACACCGATCGAATGACCCCTGACCCGGGCATCGTTGCCGACCGTCTCGAACAGGGCGCGTTCCGTCGGGGTGATCCAATCCTCAGGTGTCTCTCCACGAACGGCGACCGACGCCGCGAGAAGCACGGCTCCAAGAAATCCACTTATGCCGCGGGCACCAAAGAAGACGTGGAAGTTCATGGGTTGGGTTAGCAAAGACACCGCACGTTTCTCAATGCATCCACCGCAGTCAATCCGACCGTCCGCGCCCCCAACCTTCTGGGGCGCATCCGGACGCCGCCCCGAAAAGTCCGGGCCTACCATCGATCAAACGAAATCGACGAAGTGGGACCGAGCGAAACTCCCTGACTTTGTTGCAATGAATTCCGAACGCACCCCGGTGGAGCCCTCAACTTTTCGTGTGTTTCGTGTATTTCGTGGATGCCAATTCCTAAGACCTGCTCCGCTTGCTTCACGTTGGATGGGTGAACCACGAAATACACGAAACACACGAAAAGCTTGGGAAAAGTGATTCGACGGGTTGCCGAGAATTCCTTGAAAGGGTCTCGCGTTCCCGAGCGGGTGCATCCTCAAGCCGATACCCAGAAAAGTCCGGTTCCGCCAACGAACAAACCGGAATCGGTTTTCTAGGACCGCGCGAAATACCCCGCATTCACGGGCGCGGCTACCGTTCAGCAGGAACCCGGCGCAAGGACGCCTTCTTCAACGTTTTTGAATTCGGGGGCAGTCTCAAGACGCGCCCAACCGCCTGCGCCTTATGTTGAGGCATGTAGGGTGTTGACGGCCGGGGCGCATGCGATGCCCTGCTGTCCGGTGCCTACGCGGTTCGTCCTACTTCAGGTGGGCGCGATAATATAGAAACGGTGCCGCGTCCGACGGCGTTACTTCCAACGTCAATTGTCCGGTCCCGTCGGTGGTTCCGTCCGGGCCTGTGGTCCACGTAATTAGATCGCTGGAGGTGTCGTACTGATAGGTGGTGTTCGCCTGACCCTTGAGCACCAAGCTAAGCTTCGATCCGACCGTGCGGGCCACTCCGAGGACCACCGGCGGCGGCGGGATCACTTCGAATAGCACCCTCCCCAGGGCGATATACCATTTTCCCTCCTGCCAGAAGACCGTGCCGAGACTCGAGCCAATCTTATCCGACGGCCGGTCGGCTCCGCCGAGATACCGATCGTTATTGCCGACGGTGAAGGCGATTTGCCCGTCGGGCGCCAGGGCGCTCAAATGGCTGGAAGTCCCAAAATAGGTGATCCGCTGGGCCACTCCCAACGGGGATCGCTCGAAAAGCTGGAGAATGCCCCCGGTCCCGTAACCGTTGTATGCAATCCAGCCGTTGTTGAGCTGGAAATCGCTTCCGGGATAAATAAACCGCGTGCCTACAGGAAGTATTTCCACCTGATTTGTGCCGCCGTAGAGAATCAAGCCGCCAAGCTGCTTTTGAAACAACGCCGAGACGCCGTCCGCCACGACTCCGCCGTATTGTGACGCATCATCGGGGCTTAGTTGCTCCACCGATCCAGCGCTGTCGCGCCACACCTTGTTGTCGTACGTCGAGTACACGACATCGCCGTTGGTCGACACGTCGTTGTCGTCATTGTGGGCCACGACGCTGATCGTCCGGTTGATCCCGCTCTCCAAATCCCGCTCAACCAGCGCCGAAGTATCATGCCAAATGGCGTGGCTGCCCTTAGCAACGAGGGACGATGTGAGTAGTTTTGGGGAAGTAAGATCCACCAACTGCCCGTCGCTGAAATCAAAGATCCGCGCGCTGGTCGACGAGCCGGCCTGTTCCACGAAGATCGCCCCCTTGGGACTCAGGAAACCGTAACTGGGATAGTCGCCCGCGATATCCATGACCACGGTGTCGGCTTTGGTCGCCCGATCCCGAATCTTAAGCGTCCTTCGGTCGCCGAGGTCTTCGGCGTAAAGGATTCGATTGGTGGTCGCCTGCCAGATCGCACCGGGCAGGGTTTCCACCTCGACGAGGCGCGGGCTGGATTCCACAAAGATCCGCAACGTGACCACGTTGGAACTCCTCTGGCCGGCGGAATCCCGCGCCTCGATCAGGAGATCCATGGGGCGTCCCTCCAAAGCGGCCAAGGAGAGCGTTTGGTCGAAAGAATTCGTCCCCGTGCCCAACAGTTGAAGCTGGTCGCCCCCCTGCGACTGGATGCTCACCTTGATGGTGCAACCCACGGGATCGTCATCGGTGCAGCTGGCGACGACATGGATGTCGGGGCGTGCCACGCTGAACTTCAGGGGCGAACTCACCGTGAGCACGGGACGCTGGTCGTAGACGAACTGCGCCGAGGCTTGGCCGGTGGTTCCGCCGTGGTCGGTGGCGGACACGACCACCGTATGGGATCCGCGCGGAAGGCCGGCCATGGAGATGGAGTTGGTCCAGTAACCGCTCGTTGAAAACACGAGGGGGACGATACGACCCTCCACCTCTGCCGTGGCGTTGGTGATCTCCAGGTTGCTGGTGAGTATGGCCTTGATGGAAAGCGGGTCATCCACCTTCAGCCCGATCGTCGGTGCGGAGATCTTGACCGTGACCGGGCCGGCCCAAGCCGGCGCCGGCAAACCCAGCGCCGCCAACGCCATCAACGCCAGCACGAAGCGGCTCAGGATCGTTGCCTTCAGTCTTCCCGCGGTCGAAAGCAAAGCGTTGAGAGGGTTACGCATCATGCTTCGCTTATATAAAATCCCTTGGGTCACTTCCACAAGGGCTATGGGAGGAAAACGGCATTCTGTAATAGATCCCGGTGGCTCCCCAAGGCTGTAGGCCGCGTGCCCCCACGCGGCGTTCCGTTTCGGGATACTGTGCCGAGGGTTGCGTTCGACGCCGGGTTAGGGAACCCGGCCTACAACGGAAGGCTGCTCCACGCACGCCGGGTCGGGGGACCCGGGCCTACAACGGACGGCTGCTCCATGCCACGCCGGGTCGGGGGACCCGGGCCTACACGCGGACGGCCGCGCAAGGGTTGCCGTCGCCAACGAAAACGGGCGGCCCTGCAAGGGGACCGCCCGTTTCGAAAACGAAGAACGCGGCCCATGCCGCGGACGTACGCGTCAGATGTATTCGTTGAGGATCGACTCGAGCAATTCCTGGCGGCCGCTCTCCAGATCTTTCACCTCGCCCAATGCCAGCGCGTGTTTCTCGCAGTCGGCGAAGCTCGCCTTGCCGGACTCGATCTTCGCCCCGATGCCCGCGTCCCAGGTGCGGTAACGGTTCTTGGTGAAGCCGTCGATCCGTCCGTCCTTGCGGATCGCCGCCGCGGCCTTGAGCCCGCGCGCGAAGGCATCCATGCCCGCGATGTGCGCGATGAACAGGTCCTCAAGCGTGAAGCTTTCGCGGCGGACCTTGGCGTCGAAGTTCACGCCGCCGTGCGAGAAGCCGCCGTACTTCAGCACGCGCAACATCGTCTGCGCGGTGAGATAGAGATCCGTCGGGAATTGGTCCGTGTCCCACCCGAGGAAGTAGTCCCCCATGTTGGCGTCGATCGACCCGAGCGCGCCCGCGGCGCCGGCGACCTCGAGCTCGTGCTCCATGGTCTTGCCGGCGAGCCAAGCGTGGTTGACCTCGATGTTGAGCTGGAAGTGCTCGAGGAGATCGTACTCGCGGAGGAAGTTGAGGCACGCCGCGGCGTCGGAGTCGTACTGGTGGCGCGTGGGTTCCTTCGGCTTGGGCTCGATGAAGAACTTGCCCTTGAACCCGATCTTCTTCTTGTACGCGACCGCCATGTGGAGGAACCGGCCGAGATGGTCGAGCTCCCGCTTCATGTCGGTGTTCAGCAGCGTCGAGTAACCCTCGCGGCCGCCCCAGAACACGTAGCCCTGGCCACCGAGTTCCAGCGTCCATTCCATCGCCTTCTTCACCTGCGCCGCGGCGAAGCAGAACACATCCGCGCTGCAGCTCGTGGCGGCGCCGTGGACGTAGCGGGGATGGACGAAGTTCTGCGCGGTGCCCCAGAGGAGGCGGATGCCGGTGTCGCCCTGGAGCTTCTTCAGCTCCGTGGCGACGGCATCGAAATTCTTGTTCGATTCGGCGAGCGTCTTGCCGTGCGGCGCGACGTCGCGGTCATGCCAGCAATAAAACGGCGCGCCGATCTTCGAGGTGAACTCGAACATCGCGTGCGCGCGGCCGATCGCCTCTTTGACCGTTCCCTCGCCCGTCTGCCAGGTGCGTTGGGCGGTGCCCCAGCCGAACATGTCGCCGCCGGCGCCGCGCATGGTGTGCCAATAGACGACCGCGAAGCGCATGTGCTCGCGCATCGTCTTGCCCTCGACGAGTTCGCCCGCGTCGTAGTGTTTGAACGCGAGGGGATTCTTGGATTGCGGACCCTCGAACTGGATGTTTCCGATCTTCGGAAAGTACTGCTTGCTCATGATGCCGGTGCGGTAAACGGCCCGCAGACTAGGTTGGAAAGGCCGGTTTGAAAGGAGATTTCAGGCAGCGCCGCGTGAGATCTTTTCCCCGGCGATCCCAGCCTCGAGCAACAAGTCGGAGCCGAAGCGCCGTGCACGGACGTTCTCGAGGCGAGGCGCGTCCGCAAGCAATTGGAAGCCGTCGCCGCCGATACCGCGCCGAGCCTTCGAACCGCCGACCACCTTCGGCCCGTAGTAAAACGCCACGCCGTGCGCGAGCCGGTGCGCGAGGAAACTCGCATGGACTTCCCCACCGCCTTCGACCAACAGGCTCGTCGTGCCGTCCTCTCCAAGGCGACCCAGAATCCACGAAAGATCAAGGCGCCCGTCGAGTTCGGGCGCGCGCCAGACGGTCACGCGTCGTTCCAACGCGGCCACGCGCGACTTCGCCGCCGCCTTGCCCACCACGATCACCGTCCGCGCGGCGTGCGGGTCGTTCAGAAGTTTCGCGGTCAGCGGC
>JANYDN010000334.1 GCA_025363585.1 Verrucomicrobiota bacterium
GAGCAGGAGCGGGATGCGCGCGCGGGTGGGGAGTGTCCAGAAGAGGACGGCGACGAGCGGGAGGAACACCGCGTACTGCCAGGAAACGAAGGACACCGCCCCGGAGCCGAGCACGCGTCGTGCCGTGAAGTCGAGTGGCGATGCCTATTGCGCCCGGACCCGGTAGTAGAGTTCGTCGGCCGTCGGGTTGCCGAGCGGGACCGTGATCGTGTTGCCCGTTCCCGTGATCGGGACGCCGAGATATTGCCACGTTCCCTCCACGAGGTTGGTTCGATATTGCACGCGGTAGGTCGGCCCGGGAACCGTGTCGATCGACACCGCCAGACGATGGTCGCCGCCCCAGCCGACGCTGGTCACCGGAGCGGGCGGAAGATCGTCGTTCAGGATGGTGGCCGGCCAAGCCGGCAGTTGCACTTGGATCCCGACCGCCGCGCCGAACTGAATCGTGAACGTTTCGTCCGGCTCGAACGTGGTGTCGCCAATCAGCGTCACGCGGACATAGTTCGTCCTTTGGCCGGGCGCGAAGACCAACCGTCCGTCACGGGCCGTGAAATCCGATCCGGCCTTCGCGGTCCCGTCGAGGATTTGGTAGGTCAGTTCCGTTGGCAACGGCGAGGCGGATGTCAGCACGACGGGAAGCGCGACCTGGTGGGGTCCTTCGTTGCCTTCCGCAAACCGCCAACCGCTCGGAGTCTGGATCCCGACCAGATCGTCGTCGATGATCGTGACGCGCACCTGGTTTCGGACGGGCCGCACGGGACCGGAGGCGAAAACGAGAAGCGCCGTCTCGGTCGGCTCCGGTTTCGAGTCGTCCTGGATCAGGGTCGCGGTGCCCACCATCGAACCGGCAGGGAAACTGAAGACGGCATGGGTACCGTTGAAATCGTTCGCCTGGGCGGTCTCGGGCACGATGTCGAACGTCACCGCGACCAGCCAGGGCAACGGTGAGGACAGATAGGCCTTGGCGATGCTCGCCGGCGATCCGCTTCGCTCGCTGAGCGTCATGTCATCGATCACCAGCACCGGTGGCGGCGGCGTGGTGAAGTTGATCGTGGCGCGATTGTTCGACGCGATGGGATCCGCCAAGTCGCTGGCCGCGACGAATGTCACGGTCTGTGGCCCGTCAGCGGTCGTGCGGAACGACAGCACCAGGTTGGTGCCGCCCGCGAGGGATCCGAGCGGGACGGTTGCCGACCCATTGATGCCGTAGAATCCCTCGGGAGCGAGACCGCGGGAGTATTTGACGGAGACGCGCGCGTTGATCGCGGTCCAGACGCCGGGCTTGTCGATCGCCACCGCGAAATTGAGCACTTGGTTCGTCGCGAGGGGCACATCGACGAGTTGGGCCGACAACGCGAGGTCCGCCGTTGCCTTTCCCGCGGCGGGCATGCGCACGAAACGCGCCGGCGTGTCGCGCACCAGCACCCCGAGATCGCCCAAGGGGACGACGGCCGGGTACGAATCGCCATTGAGCGGGAAAGAGATTTCCCATTCGGTCGATCGGAACGCGGCGTCCGCCGCGGTCAGGCGGAGCGTGGACACGGAGCCGGCCACGGGATCGTGTCGGCGATAGACCGTCCCGCTTACCGGATCGCCGTACCAGCCGGGATCGTTGATGCGATGGTTCGCGACGAGATCGGAGATGCCGGCACCGCCGCTGAAGATCAAGTCGCCGACCACCTCGAACGCCCCCCCGGTGTACGTCGCCGCGGCGTCGAGGTTTCGCACGAACGAAAGTCCCGTCGGGCCCAGTTTGAGTTGGCGGAGTTCGATGCCCGAGGTGACGAAAATCCGACCCGTCGGATCGGTCGCCATCGTGAATCCGTTGCTCCACCATTGAAGCTCCGCGTACCCGTCCGGGAGCGCGACCCCATTCACGTACGCGTCCGCGCGCATGCCACCCGTGGAATTGTTCAAGCCGATGGCCAGCACGACGTCGGGCCGTCCGGGATAGGCGACGAGCCGGCCGACGGGCGGCGAGAGGATTCGGTTCGCGAGGAATGGCTGGCCGACCGCGCCGGTCTCGAGGTCGATCCTCGCGATCCTTTGGTCCGACGCCGTGACTCCCACCCACGCGGCGGTTCCGTCGTCGGTCACCGCGATGGCGTCGATCATGTTCGGCACCGGGATGAAACGCGGCGCCTTGCTGCCATCCGGGACGAACACGGTGACGCCGCCCCCGAATGCCCCAAGGGCCTCGCCGCGAGCCGGACTCCAGACGATCGTTCCCTGCGGCAATCGCATCGTGATCAGGTCGGCGTCCGGATGAGCGGGCCGGACCCAAACCATAGCGGACGCGTGGTCATTCGCCGGGTCCGGGTCCTCGGGCGTCGGATTGAGCTCGTACGAGAGCATGTAGATGCCCTCATCGGCCGCGCGGAATTTGAAATGCAACACGGACGACGATCCTGCCTCGACCGCGCCAAGGTGGATGATGAGTGGATTTGGGCCGTCCAATCCGACGGCAGCCCCGGCCGGGAGGGCCGTCAGTTCGAGGCCGGCGGGGCGATGCACGAAGATCGATGCGTCGGGAATTCGGATCGGGGACGGATTGTCGATGCGCACCGAGGCGTCGAATTCCTGTCCGGGTACAAGGCTGGCCGGAACGGTCGCGTCCGAAAGTCCGGGGTCCTGGCCCGGTGCCAGGGCAACGACCGCCGTGACGGAGGCGTAATTGTCGTTGGGGTTGGGGTCCGCGAGAGTCGAGGAGGCGTTGGCGGACATGATGACGCTCCCGAATCCGGCCGCCGCATCGAAGGCGATGCGGCGCGATTGGTGCGGCCCGAGGTCGCCGAGGTTGGTGGTGAAATTGAAGCTGCCGTCGATGGGCGGCGTTCCGAACGGGATGGACAAGCGTTGGCCGGTGACGCCGACCGCCACAGCCACGCCGTGCGCCGCGACGTCGGACTTGTTGGTCACGGTCGCCGCGCCTGTGAACGGCGCATTGGCCGCGACCGAAGCGGGAAGCTTCGCGGTGATGGCGAGGTTGGCCGCGACGGTGGATTGCACGAGCGGGGACCGGAACGTCAGGACCGCCGAATTCCCAAGCCTTCCCGCCAACCCGTCCGCGCCCCAGCGCGTGAGATCGCGCCACTCGGGCCCCGTGTTCCACGGGATCAGCGATTGCGCGACCTGCGCGGCGAGCGTCGTGCGGTCATACCGCGTGACGGTGTTGGCGAACACGGCGAACAGCGCGTTCTGGCCGGGCTCTGCGGCGAAGGTGTTTCCCAAAAGCGAACCCACGAGATTCCGCGTCCCCGCGTCGATGACGCGCTGATAGAAATACAACCGGCTTGTGTCCGTGGAGAACTCAAGGCTCGGCGGATCGAAAGGAATCGGCGCGCCGGTCGCGTCGAGACCGGTCGGCGACGGCTGGAAAGCTTGCAGCGAATAGGGCCAGGCGACCCAGACGCGTCCGCCGGAAAATCCCAGATGCCGCTCGGTCGCGGCGGGAAGCGCGACGCTCCATTGAAGCGTGCCGCCATCGAAGACCTCGAGCGCGGTCGCCGTCGCCACCACCAACCGCGCCGCGTCCTCCGGCAACACCATCACGTCCAGCACGGTCTCGCCGGGGAACTCGATTGTCCGGTCGATTGCGTCGCCGGCGAAGTTCCATCGGACGATACGATTCGTCCCGTCCTGCACGTACAGCGAGAGCCCGTCGGGCGCGAGGGCGAGTCGGCGTGGGTCCGAAGCGGCGGGCAACGTGCGGTCGAGCAACGCCGTCGCGGGGTCGAGGATGCCGACGCCCGCGGCCTGTTTGGAAACCGCGCCCAGCGCGAGATAAAGGCGGTCGCGGTTCGACGAAGGAATCAGGTGCCGCACGTCGCCGGCGAACTGCGCGTACGCCGCGCTCTCCGGC
>JANYDN010000397.1 GCA_025363585.1 Verrucomicrobiota bacterium
CGAGACCCTCGCCCGGCTCCGCAAAGGCGGCGAGAAAGGCGATCCCATCGTTCCCGGACAAACGGATCGTTCGATCCTCATTCGTTCCCTCGAAAAGACGGCGAAGCCTTATATGCCGCCCAAGGACGAACCCCCGCTGCCGCCGGCGGATCTCGGGGTTCTCCGCCGATGGATAGCGGAAGGCGCCGCGGGTCCCAAGCGTGACGAATCGTTGCTCGCCCACATCGTGGTGCCGCGAATTCCCACCACCGGATCCACGCCGCGCCCGGTCACCGCGATGGCTTATAGTCCCGACGGACGCCGCATTGCCGTGGCCACTTCCGGACGCGTCGAGCTGCGTGGCACGCCCACGGGTCGCGCGTCGCGGGTGTTGTCCGGGATTCCCGGAAAGGTCGGCGCCGTGCATTTCTCCCGCGACGGGAGCCAAGTCATCGTCGCCGGCGGCATCGCCGGTTTACGCGGCGTCGCGCAACTATGGGATGTCGGACGCGGGACACTCGTCCGCGAATTCGGCGGGCACTCGGACGTCCTGCAGGACGCGGAGCTTTCGCCCGACGGCACATTGCTCGCCACCGCGGGATACGATCGGACGATCCGGCTTTGGGAAGTCGCCACGGGCCGATGCCTTCGCACCAACACCATTCATACGGGCGCGATCATGGATCTTGCGTTTGATCCCTCGGGCAAGGTGTTGGCGTCGGCCAGCGCGGACCAAACGGTCAAGCTATGGCGCGTTTCGGACGGCGTCCGCCTCGACACGTTGAACCAACCGCAGGCCGAGTTGAACGCGGTGGTGTTCGCGCCGGATGGTTCGGCGATCTACGCGGCGGGCAACGACCGACGCATCCACCAATGGCGTTTCGTCTCGCGCGAAGCGCCCGCGTTGAACCCGCCCATGGCCTCGCGCTTCGCGCACGAGGCGGCGGTGACGGCACTCGCGATCTCGGCGGACGGCAGGCATCTGGTGTCCACCGCGACGGACCGGACGCTGAAGCTTTGGAGCCTGCCGGATCTGGTCGAGGTGCGTACGTGGGCGCCGCAACCGGACGTCGCGGACACCCTGGCGTTCGATCCGCGGCAGGAACGCTTCGTGTCGGGCCGACTGGATGGGTCGGTGGGAATCTATGAGGCGGAACGCGGCGCCCATGGCTCGTGGGCGGCGCCCGCGACGGCCCGGCGTGGATCGGGAACGGAGGGGAAATCCGAACCGCGACGCGAGCCAGTGGCAGTCGCGGGCGGCACGCATGCGGCAATCGCCGAATCCGAACCCAACGACACCCCGGCCACTGCCACGCGCGTCGCGTTGCCGGCGGAGATCCGCGGCGCGATCTCGCGGCCGGGCGACGCGGACTTATATCGGTTCCACGCCCGCGCCGGCGAGCCGCTGACGCTCGACATCAACGCGGCCAGGGGCGGTTCGGCATTGGATTCCCGCATCGAGGTGCTGACGTCGGACGGGCGTCCGGTGGAGCAGGTGGTGTTGCAGGCGGTGCGCGATTCCTGGTTCACGTTCCGCGGGAAGGATTCGGACACCGCCGACGATTTCCGGCTCCAGAACTGGGCCGAAATGGAACTGGACGAATACTTATACGCGAACGGGGAAGTGGTGCGGTTGTGGCTGTATCCGCGCGGACCCGACTCGGGATTCAAGGTGTATCCCGGGGAAGGGAAGCGGCAGACGGCGTTCGGCACGACGGCGTTGAGCCACGCGCTCAACGAGCCGGCCTATATCGTGAAGGCGTTTCCCGCCGGCACGGTTCCGGTACCGAACGGGTTGCCGGTGTTCCGCCTGAACTTCGAGAACGACGATGATCCGTCGCGCGTGGCGGGCACCGATTCCACGCTCCGGTTCGTGTCGCCCGCCGACGGCGATTATATCGCCCGCGTCACGGACACCCGGGGATTCGGCAACGCCACGAATCATACCTATACCTTGTCCATCCGCGAGCCGCGTCCCGATTTCTCCGTGAAACTGGAGAACCCGGACCCGCAGGTGAGTCCCGGCAGCGCCCGCGAACTGCGCTTCGTCGCGACCCGCACCGAGGGATTCGACGGCCCCATCCGTATAGACATCACGGGATTGCCGCCGGGATTCGTCGCGAGCACGCCGGTGGAAATCGAGGAAGGGCAGATAAGGGCGACGGCGACCCTGTTCGCCGCGCCGGGAACCGCGGCCGTGCCGGACGAAGC
>JANYDN010000361.1 GCA_025363585.1 Verrucomicrobiota bacterium
AGGCGGGGACGCCCGCTCTACACCGCTCCCTGCTCCCTGCTTCTTCCCCCCCTTCGACGCTTGCGGCCACGCCGTCTTTCCGGCAGTTAAACGCCGACACCTTTTTCCCGTCATGAGCACTCCCGCCGCGAACAATTTCCCCAAACTCCACAACGCCATGTGGCCCGGCCTCGTCGGCAAGGGCAGCGAGGGCGCCGAACCTTTCATCGACCTCGACACGATGCTCGACCTCACCGCGAAGACCGAGGTCAACGGGGTCCGCTTCGACGGCGTCGATCTCTTCCTCTACAACCCGCACGTCGACATCGACATCTCCGATGACGGCATCAAGGCCCTTGCCGCGAAGATCCGTTCCAAGGGCTTCGAGGTCGGGTCCGTCGTGGCGCCCGTCTGGTTCGACGGTTCGGCGATGGGCGACGCCACCAAACGCGGCAACTGGGTCAGTGCCGTCCGCAAGGCGTGCCGCATCGCGAAGAAACTCCGCGAGCTCGGCGTCCGCCCGAACGGCATCGTGCGCATCGATTCCGCCGCGTCCGTCCACGACTGGGCGGCCGATCCGAAGGGCAACACCAAGCTCATCGCGAAGACGTTCCGCGAGGCGGGCAAGATCGCGAAGGACCATGGCGAGCGCCTCGCCGCCGAGGGCGAGATCTGCTGGGCCGGCATGCACTCGTGGAAGGCGATGGTCGACACCCTCGAGGAAACCGCGATGCCCAAGGTCGTTGGTTTCCAGGCCGACATGGCCCACACACTCCTCTACACGCTCGGTTACAACTCGCCGAAAGACCGGATCGTACCGACGAAGTTCCACTGGGAACCCGACGCCTTCCACAAGGCGATGAAGAAGATGACGAACGCGCTGCGGCCTTGGACCATCGACTTCCACGTCGCGCAAAACGACGCGACGGTGAAGGGCTCCGGCAGCCACGACAAGACGGGCAAGCACTGTCCGGTCAACGATCCCAACGGCAAACTCAACGTCCCGCGCGACGCCGGCTACTGGCTCCGCGACGACAAGGGCAAGGTCACGAAAAAGACCCGCCACATTTGTTGGGACGGCTGCATGTTCCCGAACGAGACGATGAACAAGCAGGAGACATGGAACAACATCCTCGCCGCGATGCTCCAGGTCCGCGAAAACCACGGCTGGCGCGAGTGATCCCGCCGCGGGGAACGAGGCTTCGGAACACGCGGGTGAATGGCGACGGCTTGGTGGTCCTTCGATTCCTCTGGAAATTTCCCGTCCGACGAATTGCCCATGAACTTTTCCCGCGTTGTCCTCGGTAACGTCGTCGCCCTCGCCTTGGCCACGGCCCTCGTCGCGCCCACGTCGCGTGCCGACGATTGGCCGTGCCTGCTGGGGCCGAACCATGACGCGACGTCCGCCGAAAAGGGATTGGTCGACGCCATTCCCTTGCCGTCCGGATTGCCGGTGCTGTGGAAGCGCCCCATCGGGACGGGCTACAGCGCGCCGTCGGTCCGCGGCGATTTGGTGGTCCTCTTCCATCGCAAGGGGAACGAGGAAATCACCCAGGCATTCGACCCGCGGAACGGCAACCAACGTTGGCAGGCGACGCAGGACACGCGGTACCAGGATCCCTTTGGCTACAACAACGGGCCGCGCTGCACCCCACTCCTGACTTCCAACCGCGTCTATACCTTCGGCGCGGAGGGCAAGTTGGCGTGCCTCGACGCCGCCGATGGCAAGCTGGTGTGGCAACGCGACACCGCGCGGGATTTCGAGATTCCCGAGGCCTTCTTCGGCGTGGGTTCGACGCCGATCCTCGAGGGCGGGAAACTGATCGTCGCCGTCGGCGGCCAACCCAATTCCGGCGTCGTGGCCCTCGATCCCGAGACGGGAAAGACGCTCTGGGAAAGCGTGGGCGAGAAGAACTGGCAGGGCCAACCGATGCTCGGCTGGCCGGGCGAGCTCAAGGTCGATTGGCGTCGCTACGAAAAGTGCGCGAGCTACTCGACCCCCATCGCCGCCACCGTCAACGGCGAGCGGCTCCTCTTCGCCGTCACAAGGCAAGGACTGGTCGCTCTCGATCCAAAGGACGGCGGCGTGCGGTTCAGCCGCTGGTTCCGGGCCCGCGTCGATGATTCCGTCAACGCGATGACGCCGGTCGTCCTCGACAACGACGTGATGATCTCGAGCGCGTATTACAAATCCGGTTCGGTCCGTCTCCACGTCGGGCCCGGCAACAAATCCTTCACGGAATCATGGCGCGGTCTCGGCTTGGAAATGCACTGGAGCCAGCCGGTACGGGTCGATGGACACCTTTACGGTTTCAGCGGACGCAACGAACCCGACGCCGTGCTCCGCTGCGTCGAGTGGAAGACCGGCGAGTTGAAGTGGGAACGTCCGGAACGCTGGCCCCGGCACGGCGGGGCGCAACCGGACGTCTATGGCCGCGGATCCTTCCTGGTGGCCGACGGGAAACTCTTCGCCCTCGGCGAGGGCGGGATCATCGGCATCTTCAAGCCGAACGCGGAGAAGTGCGAGGAACTCGCCCGCTGGCAGATGCCCGACCTTCACTATCCATGCTGGGCCGGTCCCGTGCTGAGCGAGCGCAGGTTGTATATCCGGAGCGAGGACTTCCTGGTGTGCCTGGATCTGGCGAAGAAATAAAGGGCCCCCGCACGCTGTCGCACGCGCGGGGACCCGGGAATTTCACCCTGCATCCTGACCGGCACCCAAGCGCAGGCACTCCCGCGCCTTGCGCCGCTCGTAGCGATGTTTGAGGGGTTTTTTCGGACGGTCACTGACCGCACGGAAGGGATGTTTCGGGTCGTGCAGTGCCTCCGAGAGGAGTTCGTTCGTCTTGGTCATGGCGTGTCACTCGTTCGTTGTCCGATCGAGTCCGACGTCGCCCGCGCCTTGGGGCTACCCAAGGTATCGGGCGGCGCCTGACCGGCTCAAGGCGTTGTGCCTTTGCGGGACGATATCTCCCCAAGAAGCACCACGATTGTCAACGCATCGTTGCCCTGCCGTTTCCAATCCAACCCCGATCAGAGCGCCGGGTTGCGCGGGAACTTCGCGTACGGCAACCGCGCCCCGCGATACGCGAACCGATCCGCCCGGATCCCTTTCGGTGCCGGAAACAACGCCGCCCCGCTCGCCGTCACGATGTCGTCCTGGTCGATGCCGTCGCCCGACACCCCGATCGCGCCCACGATCACGCCGTTGCGGTACAACGGGAACCCGCCGGGGAATATCGTGATGCCGTTCGGGAGATTCGGATTCACCGCGGGCGCACTGGCCACGATCGCGCCGTTCAACGGGTTCTCGAAATCCGCCGGGAACGCCGAGAACTTTTCCTGCAATCCCAGGAATATTCCCGGCGACGTCCGCCCGATTCCCGGCGGATAAAGCGACTGCGCCAGGAATCCCACCGTACGGCATCCGAAGGCCCGCGTTCCGTCGGAGAAAAACAACGCCGTGCGCGCCTTTTGCACGCACACGTCCCACGAGAACCGCGTCGTGTCCGGGCTCGTGCAAAAACACCCGAGCACGGCCGGCGCCGTTCCCGGTTGGTCCGGATTCGCCACCACGGAGATGAAAACCTGCATCGCCCGGCCGCGCGGCAACCGGATTCCCGCCCGCGTGGTGCGCGCCCGCGCCGCCGCCTTGTCCAATACCCTCCGCACTTCCTCCGCCGTCAGGCGCGCTTGCCCGCCAATGGTGTCGTTCGACGGCTCGGCATCGTGCAGCGCCGGATCGTCCACGATCGCCTGGCGCAACTCGCCGTCGACCCCGCCCAGCGTCAGCGGGGGATATTGCACCGGGGGCGGCACGACGATCGGGAAGGCCACGACCGGAATGCCCACCGAACCGAATGGCATCGGGCCCTTCGCGGGTTGGATCGGGCTTTCGATATAAGCCAACGACACGCCGTCGACGAACACCTTGCTGCCCCACAATCCGCGATCCGGCGCGTACCCGATCTGTCCCGCCAACGCCACGGCCTCGTCCACGTCCGGCGCGCGCACCAATTCGGGCGAGATCGCCAACTCGTAAAGGAAAGAGTTCGTGATCAGGTCGGCCACCCGGACGTCGGCGCCGCCCACTTTCACCGTGTTTCCCGGCAACGGCGCGCCGGACTCCTCGTCGCCGGCAACCCCGATGCCGCCGACCAGTTTGCCGTTCTTGTACAGCGGCACGCCGCCGGACGCGCCCGACAACCCGCCCGTCGCCGGCAACGGCACCACCGCGCCGTTGGTCCCGTTCGTCAGGGCCGGATCGTACGTCGCCGGATCCTTGAACCGATTGATGTCGGAGAACGCGAGGTTCGAGAAATTCACGCCCACCAACGGTCCGGGCGGCTTGTTGTCGACGCCCGGCGGGAAATGCTGCTGCACGATGAAACTCGCGGTGCGACTCGAGAACGCGTGCTCGGAACTACTGAGGAACGACGCCGTGCCCGCCTTGCCGATCGCGTTCCTCAACAACGCCTGGAATTTCGGCGACGCCGGATCGTGCGCCGGATCGAGACTCCAGACCCCGACGATGTATCCCTCGCGATCCGCGACCGCGATCACCGCCTGCTTGGAAATCGGATTGCCCGAAAACTCGAGTGCCCGGCTCGCGGCCTGTGCCACGACCGTCTGGATATCCGCGATGCCCAACCTTTCCTCCGCCGCCGCATTGCCGGCCAACGCGGCGAGGAGCCCGGCCGCGAGGAGGGGGATCGCGCGCCGTTTCACGCTGGCAATGCTTAAGAATCAGCGGTTACAACAACCAGCAGAAAATACCGGCCGCCGGGTGCCCGGACCGTCCGCTTTGAGCCTCCAATCCCCAAAGTTTCCCGCGGCCCCCACGAGGCTCCGGAAACCGCGCGTCTCCAACCGCGATGTCCCGTGGCTTCGATTCTGGCTCGCCGCGATGTCCACCCTCTCCCCGCACGATCGCGCCCGTGCCGGCGAGGGCATCGGATTCTTCGGCGGCGAGGGCAAGCCCGACGTGCTCGTCCTCTCGCCCCGCGAACGCGCCGCGCGACGCGACCTCGCACGCAAACCCCTGCCGCCCGACGCCGTCAAACCGCACCAGAGCGTCCACACCAACGAACCCCCGATATCCCCCGCCGAACGCAACGTCGAGGGCGGCGTCCTGCCGATCGTCCCGCGGCGCGTCGTTCCGTCCGGCGAAATCTGGAGCCGGCGGCGCTTCATCCACACCAACGACACCACGTCCGCCGGATCGACCGCTTTCAATCCCGATCCCGGCGGCCAAGCCACGCACGCGTTCGCGGCCGTCCCGCGCGGTTATATTTCCGATCTCTCCGCGCGACTGAAGGCCGCCCGCGACCCGGCGTCACAGGACCTTCTCGCCGCGATCCCCGAGCCGACGCGCGCGCGGTTGCTGGCGTATAACTCATCGGCCCCTGTCCCCGGTGATGTGGGTGCCGAAGTCGCCGCGGCACTCAATGCCATCGTCACGGGACCCTCCTGGTTTTCGGCCGCCCGCTTCGGGGGCGTGGTGCTGCGCGACGAGACGCGCGCCCTCGCGGCGCGCTCTCCCGACGGCGACGAACGCGCGCGGATGAACCGCCTGCTGCTGGAGGACGCCTTCCCGCGGGAATTGCCGCGGCACCGCGGCCAATTCGGAACGCGCCCGGGCTTTGAACCCTTGTTCGCCGCCGAGCCCGCGCCGTATCCGGAATTCACGGGCGAGAACGTCCCGGACGAATTGCGGCTACCGCGCCCCGGGTGGCAACGCGACACGTTGGTCCCGCGCGAACCCGCGCGATCGGGCGCCCCGTATGAATCCGCGCCGCTCTCGGGCACCAACGCGCTGCCGCGATGGAACGTGCGCCGCAACGACAAGATCGAGTTCCAAGCCGAAGGCACGCCCGAATACCCGCGGTCCGCGGACCCGCGCGCCATCCCGCCCAACACCCAGCCGGTTCCCGATCGCTTCAAGATCGGCTTCGGTTTCACGCCGTGGCATCGGTACGACGAGGGATTAAGCGAACAACCCTATGAACGTCCGGCGCCGCGCCTGTGGCATCCCTATTACCAAAGCATACTGAAGGGCGACCTGCCGATCTGGGGCCAGGACAAATTCCTTTCGCTGGCCGCGACCAGCGACACCTTCGCGGAATTCCGCAGCATCCCGACGCCGAGCGGCGTGAGCGCGGCGCGGCCCGACTCCGCGGAATTCTTCGGGCGCAACAACCAGGTCGGGCTCCAGCAATACTTCGGCTTCTCCGCGGAACTGTTTTCCGGCGAGACCGTGTTCAAACCCGCGCACTGGACCATCAAGCTGGTCCCGGTTTTCAACGTGAACTACGCGCTCACGCGCGAGAACAACCAGTTGGCGCCCGACCCGCGCGGCAGCGAGGGAGGACCCAACGGCGCGCCCCCGGGCAACGGGTTCGTCACGAATCCGGCGGACATCGCCACCCTGCTGAACGGCCAGTTGCAACGCCTGCCCGACTCGCTCTCGGGCACCCGTTATACCGACCGCACCCGCACCTTCTGGGCGCTCCAGGAATATTTCGTCGAGTACCACCTCGCCGACCTGAGCGACAACTATGACTTCGTCGCGGTGAAAGGCGGCAACCAGGCGTTCAACCAGGATTTCCGCGGGTTCCTCTTCAACGACGTCAATCTCGGTGGACGCCTGTTCGGCAATTGGGACAACAACCGGTGGCAATATAATCTCGCCGGGTTCGACATGCGCGAGAAGGACACGTACAGCGGTCTCAATACCTTCGACCAACGCAACCAGCGCGTCTTCCTCGCCAACGTCTACCGGCAGGATTTCCTGACGACGGGTTATACCGCGCAGTGGAGTTTCTCGGCGAACCTCGACGACGCCGGGATCCACTACGACCGCACCGGCGCCATCGTCCGGCCCGAACCCTTCGGCACCGTCCGGCCCCACGATGTCCGGGCCTATTATGTCGGTTGGGCGGGCGACGGCCATATCGGCCGCTGGAACATCACGCACCAGTTCTACCAGGCCTTCGGCGAGGATACCTTCAACCAACTGGCCGGTCGCGCCGTCGACATCAACGCGCAGATGGCCGCGGTCGAGATCAGCTACGACCACGATTGGCTGCGCACGCGCGGGTCGTTCTTCTATGCAAGCGGCGACGGGAACGTGGACGACGGCACGGCGCGCGGCTTCGACACCATCGTCGACAACCCAAATTTCACCGGCGGCCCTTTCAGTTACTACGTTCGCCAGGGATTCGTCTTCGGCGGGACGGGCGTCGGGTTCAAGCAGGCGAACTCGCTCGTCCCCAATCTCCGCACCAGCAAGACGCAGGGCCAGGCCAATTTCGTGAACCCCGGGCTTTTCCTGTACGGCCTCGGCCTGGACATCGACACCACGCCGAAACTCCGGACGTTCCTGAACGCGAATTACCTTCGCTTCGCCGAGACCGACCCGATGCGCACCGCCGTGCTGCAAAACAATATCCGACACGAGATCGGCTGGGATCTCAGCGTCGGCTGGCAATACCGGCCGTTGCTCACGGACAACATCATCCTCTCGTTCGGGTTCGGCGTCCTGATACCCGGCGCCGGTTACCGGGACATCTATAGGACCAGCACCGACCAGGTCCCGGGTTTCGAGACCTTCTCCCACTCGGGCCACGCGGACGATTTCCTCTACAGCGGCGTCATCGCGATCTCCTTCACCTACTGACATGAAACCGCAAGCGCCCCCAATCGTAGCCGCCGACGTGAGTCGGTGGACGCCTGCGTTCAACGTGGCCGCCGACGTGAGTCGGTGGACTCCGCCTGCGTTCAACGTGGCCGCCGACGTGAGTCGGTGGATCACGCCCTCAACCGGTGTGGCCGGCGGCGGCCCCGCCGCCACTTTTGGGCAGAATCGCCCAAACCAAATGCATGCAGCGGCAACCAAGGAATTATCTCACGCCAAGACACAGCCAAGAAACAGCCAAGGTTATTTCTCCGAGTGTTTGGACCCATGGAATGAATCCCAATCCACCCTTTTGAGACCTTGGTCTCACTTGGCCCCCCTTGGCGTGAAATGTTTCCGACACGGAACCCTTGGCCTTCTCGCCGTATCGACCGCCCTGCTCCTAACTATTGTCTCCCCCGCCCTCCGCGCCGCGTCCCCGCTCGAAGCCTTCGTCGCCGCGCGCGGTCCCGCGATCTCCGTTCCCGCCGAGCTTCCCCGTCCCGACGTCGCGCCCAAGCCCGCGAACTGGATCGACCAAAGCTGGGAATCCGCCCGCAGGAAAAGCGCCGGCTGCCTCGAGTGCCATAAGACCACCGACGCGCACACGATGCACGTCTCGCCCAACGTCGTGCTCGGTTGCGTCGATTGCCATGGCGGCGACCCGACGCCCGGCTTGCTCCAGCGCCGCGCGCACGTCGAGCCGCTGAACCCCATCTTCTGGGAATCGTCCGCGAACCCGGACGAATCCTCCGTCCTCCTGAACCACGAGTCGGCCGAGTTCATCCGCTTCGTGAATCCCGGTGACCTCCGCGTCGCGGATACCTCATGCGGACCGTGCCACGGCCCGTCGGTCGCGCACGTGCGCCACAGCATCATGCGCCACGGGGGCATGCTCTGGGGCGCGGCGCTCTATAACAACGGCGCCTATTCCCAGAAAAACTACCGGTACGGGCAAGCCCACGGGTTGGATGGCATCGCCCTCCGCCTGATCAGCCCGGTCCCGGTGACGCCCGAAATGTCCCGGCTTTATGGCATCTTGCCTTATATAGAACCCCTGCCCCGGTTCGTCCTCGGACAGCCGTCCAATATCCTCCGCATCTTCGAGAAGGGCGGCGAACGACAGAATTCGCTCGGCATTCCCAATGCCTTCGAGCCGCCGGGAAAACCCGCGCGCCGGCTCGGCGAACGCGGCCTCGGCACGCTCAACCGCATCGATCCCGTCTTCCTCAACCTCCAGAAGACCCGGCTCCACGACCCCCTCCTCGACTACATGGGCAGCAACAACCATCCGGGCGACTATCGCTCGAGCGGTTGTTCCGCCTGCCACGTCGTCTATGCGAACGACCGGTCGCCCGTGAACTCGGACTACTATTCCAAGTACGGTCACCAGGGCCTCTCGTTCAGCGCCGATCCCACCATCCCGAAGAACGAGCGCGGCCATCCGATA
Source organism: Verrucomicrobiota bacterium (assembly GCA_025363585.1). Taxonomy (GTDB): domain Bacteria; phylum Verrucomicrobiota; class Verrucomicrobiia; order Limisphaerales; family UBA9464; genus UBA6176. The sequence continues at coordinate 9,105 of JANYDN010000361.1, forward strand.
CGCCACGCCTTCACGCGCGCCATTCCCACCTCGCAATGCATGAACTGCCACATGCACCAGGGAAATCTCTTCGTGAACCCGTACCTGGGTTATATCTGGTGGGACCAGGAAACCGACGGCGAGTTCCTCTATCCGAATCCTGCCAACCCGTTGGCCAAGGACCCGCATTTCCTCGCCGGCAAACCACCGGAAACGTTCCTCAAGCAAAAGCATCCCACCGAGGCCGAGCAGGCCGCCGTGGCCCGCGAGAATCCCGAGGGCTCCGCCGCCCGCGGCCTGTGGTCCGATTCCGATTTCCTCGACAAGGTCGCCGAGATCAACCCGCGGCTCCGGCACACGCAGTTCGCCGATTACCACGGCCACGGCTGGCTTTTCCGCGCGATCTTCAAACGCGACAAGCAGGGCAATCTCCTCGACCTCGAGGACCGACTCATACCGCACGACGACGCCCACAAATGGGACAAGGCCGTGCATTTGAAGGACGTCCACCTAGCCCGCGGCATGCATTGCGTGGACTGCCATTTCCTCCACGACATGCACGGCAACGGACTCCTTTATTCCGAACCCCGCGCCGCCACCGCCATCGAGTGCGTCGATTGCCATGGCACCGTCAACGCCCGGCCCACCCTGCTCACCAGCGGGAGCGGCGGGCCTTATGATCCCAAGACGTCCAAGCAAAAGCCAATCGATCTCCTCAAGGAGAGCAACACCGCTTCCGGCGCGCGCTTTTATTGGGAAGGGAAACGACTCTACCAACGCAGCGCGCTCGCGCCCGACCGAGTCTGGGAAATTCCCCAGACCGTCGACACGATCGATCCCAACCACCCGCGATACAACGCGAAGTCCGCCTACGCGAAGACCCTGAGGCGCGACGGCAAATCCTGGGGCGACGTCCCGGGCGGCATCAAACCGACCGACGAATTGCACCGC
>JANYDN010000383.1 GCA_025363585.1 Verrucomicrobiota bacterium
AAGGGGGACCAAGGCCGGCCAAGAAGGCGGGAACGTGTATCGGGAACCAGAGATTGGATCCCACCGTTCGGTGAAACGACACGCCGGCGATCTTTGCCCCCTTGGATGGCCTTGGCCCGGCTTGGCGTGAGATAATTCCTCCGCCGCTACTGCATGGATACGGCTTAGCAGTCTCCTCGGCATAGGGGGCAGGCGGCGGCTCTGCCGAAAGTTCCCACGCAATTTATTCACCGCGACCTTGCGCCCAGTGGCGGCAGGGCCGCCGCCACCCACCCAAGTCGGACCGGTGCGGCGTCGGCCGATATCACGGTCCTCGTAAATGGACTCAGGGCGAAATGGTCAGGCGATACAGGCGACCGTCGGAAAGGCCCGTCGGGTCGGGGTCCGTGAAAGTTCCGTTGGTTCCGTTTGGCTTGGTCAGCGGGCCAAGGTTGGTCCAGTCCGGGTTGCCCAGCTCGTTCTTATACTGGACCTGATAGCCAAGCCCGGCCAACGCGCGCCAACCCAGGGTCACCGAGTCCAGCCCGCGCGCCACCGAATCGACGGCCACGGGCGGGATCGCCAACACGATTACGTCGTCGAGGCCAAAGCCCAATTGCGAGTTGAGCGCCGCGAATTGAAGGACCGCCTGCGGATCCGTCGCGACCACCACGAACCGGAACCGGGTCCATACCAAGGCCCGTGGGGTGCCGAAGTTATATAACACCTCCGGCGCGCCATCGCCGGGAATCCAGCGGGCCTCGAATCGTTGGCCCTCGCCGCTGGTCGGGTTGCTGAGCCAGAACGAAACCAGATAGGCCTGCCCGGGAATGGTGGGGATCGTCTGCGAAAGGGTGGCCAGCGAGCTGTCGCCCATGAAGGCGCCCCACGAACCGCCATGCGCCACATGGTAACCGCCGGAATTCCCTTCCACGCCGTTATAGACCGTCGGACCGGCATCGGGATCGTCGATCAACCCGACACCCACCAGGTTCCAGCCGACGAATCCGCCCAGTTCGAAATCGCCGTTGCGGAGGAGCGAATCGCCGGCATCCACGGAGAACGAGACCCACTGCGCCACGCCGGAATCCAGATTCGAAAACAGGATGCCGCCGGTGGCTTTTCCCTTCGGAAAATCCAGGGCCGCCGCCGTGAGGGTCGTGACCACGTTCGCGGATTCCCCGGGCTGCAACGTGCCGCCCGCCGGCTCCGGATCGATCCAGGGAACGGTGGGGGTCGCCGACCACGTGAACGCGGTCACGCCCGGATTGGCGACGAAGAAGGAAGTCGATGTCGGCGTGAACGGCCCGCCGATCGCGCCCGCGGCGTCAAAGCCCCGCGCCGGCGACAGGACCATTCCATCCGGCGGCCCGGCAAACGCATCGAGCAGCCCGGCACCCTTCGGAGTTCCCCATCCGGTGCAAAGATCGTACCCGGCGACCGCGCGGAAACTGGACGGGCTGGCTGACCTGAAATTGTTGCCGACCACGATGTCGTGGAACGACGTCGCGTAACGCGCGTCCTTGCCGATGGCGTAGAGCGTCGGATTCAGGAAGCCGATGGGAAGCCGGCCGGCCGCCGTGGACCGTTGGTTGATGATGGCGGCCATGCCCGCCCACAACGGCGCGGCACAACTCGTCCCGACGACGATCTGGGATTTCCCGTTGCCATACCGGATCTCGATATTGTCCGCGACCATCGCCAGATCCGGCGTGTTGCGGCGGGTCGAGGAAGCGCCGTTCGTCGTCGTCGAGATTCCCGCCTGCCACGTCGGCAGCGTGTAGTGGGAACTGATGCCGCCGCCGCTTCCGTTGCCCGAGCCGTTGTTCCAGACCTTTTCCGATACCCAATGGCCCTTCGCACCGCTCGTGCTCAACGTCGTGCCGCCGACGACCGTCACGTACGGACTACCCGCCGGCGAATTGACCAGCGACGTGGAATCCAATTGGCCCGGGGCGAACGCGTCGTTGTCGCCGGACGCCACGAAAAACGATTGGCCTTGGGCGGCCATCTGCTTGAAGAGGTTGTCCGTCGTCGTGTTCGGCCCCCCGCCCCATCCCCACGAGCAACCGAATTGCTTGATCTCGGGACGCGCCACCATCGCCACGAGAATGTCGTTCTGGAGCCCGCCCGATCCCGCCTCGAACACCACGATCTTGGACAGCCCCGGCGCCATCGCCATTGCCATCTCGATGTCGAGCGACACCTCGGAGTTGCCGCTGTTGGCGCCAGTCGTGGGAACGCCGTCGAATCCATCGATCAAGACGGTTTCGACGGGAACCTTTGCCAACCCCGACGCGGTCGCATAGGCCGCGATGTCCGACGCGTAGAAACCATCGAACTGGAGCAACCCGACCGACTGCCCGGTGCCGATCAAGCCCACGCCGGGAAGATATGCGGCGCGGAAGTCCTTGCCGAAATAGGAACCGCCCGTTCCGGAACCCGACATCGGCACGGCACCCGTGCCCGGGGCGCCCGGGTTCGCCGGCGCGCTCCGCGGCTTCGGACGCACATAATCCGTCAGTCCGGAAACGTCCGTGACCGCCAACCCGGCGTCGACCGTCGGCTCCTCGTCCGGCGCGAAAAACTCGCGATCCTCCGTCGGGTGCCGGTAGGTCCGGAGATTGACGTGGAACGCGCGCCGGATGTCGGCGGGCGAACCGCTCACGTCGAGCACGAGGCGGTTCGGGTGGGTTGCCGTGACCGTGAGTCCGTTCCGACGCGCGTACTCCATTGTCTTGTCGTAATCCTCCGCGGTCGGACCGAACCGCTCGGCGAACTGTTCCGGCGTGAGGAACCGTCGATGGAGCGGGTCTCCCGGCGTGTAAAGGTGTTCGAGGAAATCGTCCAGTCCCCGCGGGTCCCGCGGCGCCAAACCGATCGCCAGATTGATCGTCCGCGATTCCGGCATCTCTTCCTTCGCCACCAAGGCACGGACGACCGAGGGGACGTGCCCGCGCAGGGTGGCGGCTCCGGGCCCAACGGCGCGGACCGAAACCGCCGGCAACATCGCCGCGAGGAACAGGAGCCACGCCGCGGACCAGCGCGGGTTCGGTCCACGACCGGGCATGAATCCGCCGAAGGGAGTGGATCGCATTTCGAATCTTCTAGGTCAGACGCTTCAGCGAGACAAACCGATTTCCCCGCGCAACGCCCGCGTTAGCGCCGCGACGGCCTGCAAAGCCCGGCCCGCGCGGCCCGGCACAGGTGGCGCGCCATCGACGGATCCTCCGATGGCCCGCACCGCCGCGTCCGGCGCGCCCGGGCGACGGTTCAATCGCTGCGCGACGACCAACCGCAGATCGATCGGCGCGCGTTCCGGCTGCCAGCCTTCCCGAGCCAACAATTCCCAACCGTGCTTTCCCCATCCGACGAGCCGGTCTTCCGGACCCATGAAGCGGCTCCAATCGGCGAGCACCGAGTCGACCGACCGGCCTCCGACCAGCGATCCGACCGGCACCTCGAGATGATGCGACGCGCTCGGGGCAAGCGGACGACGCGGTGCAAGGAACGCATGGAAAACCTCGCCGGTCGAGAGGCGGGTCGCGGCGAGTTGCACGATCTCGGGCGGCCCCGGGACACCACTGCCGCGCCGATGCGCGTTGGCCTCGCCCGCGATCGCGACCAACCGGGGCCACAAGGCGTCGAGATCCGG
>JANYDN010000404.1 GCA_025363585.1 Verrucomicrobiota bacterium
GCGGTACCCGAGCACGCCGGGGATCGCGAACCGGACCACCTCGGCCTTGGGAAAACTCCAGCCGGTGATGAAGTCCCAGCGCTGCGCGTCGGTTTGTTTCTCGTCGATCGCGGCCACGCCCTTGACCGAGGTGTTGACGAGCGTGTTGATGGATCCGAAAGCGATCCATCCCGCGGCGAGGACCGCGATCCCCAATCGTACGATCGACCGGGTGGCACGACGGCCGACGGGGTCGCGGTTGGCGGTCCATTCGTTCCACACGACCGCGCCCGCGAAGTACAGGCTGAGCAACGCGCCGGAATCGGCGGCCTCGCTCACGCTGAGTCCGACGGCGAATCCGGCGAGGATCATGCTGGCCCAGAGGTGGCGACCGGGTCCGTAGGCGAGGCCGAGGGCGGTGAAGATACATCCGGCCGCCAAGGCGCGGCCCGGGAGTCCCCAGCAGGCATGCGAGAGGAAATTCGAATTCAGCGCGGCCGCGATGCCGACCAACAGCACGACTGGAAGCGCGAATCCGAGTCGTCGGCAACAGAAGGCGGTGCCGAGACCGAGCAAAAGGAGGGAAACCGGCGCGTACAGTTTTGCGAACACCGCGGGATCTCCGGCGATGGTGCCCCCGATCTGCGTGAAATTCGGCATTGCCGACGGGGCGTTCGCACCGAGCCAATTCAGATCCTGCCACACCCCGAGGAATCCCTCGGGCAGCTTGGACGAATTCGCGCTGATCACGCCGAGCGGTCCGTCGTTCGAGAACACGATGTGTCCCGGTTGCAAGACGCCGTGAAAAAGACCGAGCAGCAGCACGGCGAGGAACAGCAGCGCCCAGCCGACGGCCTTTAGGGGCGTTTGCTTTTGCGAGGAATCGGGATTGGGAATGCCCATTGGGAAACAGGTTGTGCGATGGATTCGCTCCGAGGCAATAGCGGCGTGGGACGCGCGAGCGGGGTTCAGTAGGCCGGGCGTCCCTTGATCCGGTCCCGAAGCCAGACGGCCATGCGACCGATCCACCAACGTGCGTGACCCACGGTCTCGATGCCGATGGCGCGAGTCTCGGCGGCTTGGGACGGATTTCCCGTTTTGAAAAGTTGTTCCTTCACCACGGTCCGCGACGCGAAGAGGAGTTTCATGCGTTCGCGTTGGAGGAATCGCGCGAGTCCAGACCGCGGAAGAAGCGGTGCGATCCGCTGCATCGCACGCCACTCGTCCCTGACGAACGCGTCGAGATTTCGTGCGTTGCGCGAGGTCGCGTTGGTCCCGTGCAATCGTATAAGCGTCAAACGTTCCCCGATCTCGACCACCCAAGAGCATTCGGCCGCCAACTCGGCATAATAAACGCAGTCGCCCACCTGCGGGAATTCCACCGGGAACCGCGTGCGCAGCGCACGACGGCCGGTCCGCACGAGGATCGATCCGCAGAAGACGGTCTGGAGATCCGCCTGCCGGCCGATGAACTCGACCGGTTCCACCGTCCGGACCGGAGCCACCGGTGAAGGGCCGATGTCTCGAAGCGGTCGGGATTCGGCATCGATGGCGCCTGCGAGGGAGTACGCCATCGACGGCGCGTCTGCGTCCGCGAGCGCCGGGACAAGGCGCTCGTAAAACGTGGGCGCGACGAGGTCATCGGCGAGCAGGAGATGAAGGAACTCGGCTTCGCCCGCGGCTTCGAGGCAGCGATTGAGGTTCGGGAAGAGGCCGAGGTTTCGGGCATTGGGGCGCCATTCGGTGGGGATCCCGGGATTCTCACGGGCGAATTCATCGAACACCCGGCGCGTGCCATCGGTGGAGCCGTCGTCCACGACCACGATCCGCGCGGGAGGGAGGGTTTGGGCGGCGAGCGAACGCAGCGTCTCGGGGAGGAAACGCTCGCCGTTGTAGACGGGGATGATCGCGAGGACGTCGGCCACGGTATCGCGGGAAAATTATTGGGCGCCGAAGGCGGTCAACCAGGCGCGGTGGTGGCCGGGGTTTTTCCGCACGATGTCGGCGGCGTAGTTCCACGCGGTGACAAGACAGGCCGCGGCGGGTTGTTCCAGCAGGCGCGCGGGCGGAACGATCGGGGTTCCCAGCCGCGGGATGAATCGGCCGCAACGAAGGGGCGATTCGTCGATGATGTAGGCGAACCCGAGTTCCGGGATCTGGTTCAGGTACACGTTCGCGCGGCCCGAGGCCCCGTACGCGGCAATGGTCTGGCCGCGATCTCGGAGGTCGAGAAGGCGTCTGACGACGGGGCGATCCCGACGCGCGCGATAGGCCGATGCCAACCGCGTCACGCCGTCCCGGATCTCGCCGGGAAGCGGCGGCAGGGGCTGCGGACCCGATTCGCGGCGCACTCGGACGCGTAGCAAGCCGCCATGGAGCGGAAGTTGCTCGGTGGATTCCCACGCAAAGCCCAGCGGCGCGAGACAGCGAAGCAGGGCGGCTTCTCCCCATTCCGCCTTGTGCTCGTGGTAGATGGTATCCCACTGCTCGCCATTCAGCGTCGCGCGGAGATCGTGGACCTCGATCCAGAAGTGCCCGCCGATGCGCAAGGCGAGCGCGGCGGCTTCGAAGACGCGCCGGATGTCCGAGATGTGGGCGAGGCAATTCGATCCGGAGATCACGTCGACCTTTCCCTCGAGGCCGGCGTTGCGCACCACATCCGCGGAAAACGGGGCGTTGATCAACTCGTGGCCCGCGCCTTGGCTCCCGCGAAGCGCGACATCGCTCGGATCCACGCCGATGCGGCGCCACGCCGTCGGGAGTTGGCGCAGCAGGACACCGTCGTTGCATCCGATTTCCAGATACGTCAGGCCCGAGGCCGGATAGCGGCTGGCCAATTCCAACGCGAACCCCGTGAAGTGCCGGACAAGGCCGGGCACGGTGGACGAAGCGTAATTATACTCGGAATACAGCAGGTGGTCCGCGACGTCCTCGAGCACTTGGACGAGTCCGCAGGAACGACATTGCACCCAAGTCAGTGGGAAACACGGAGCGGCGGCCGCCAATTCGCCCGACCTGCAAAACATGCCGGCCAAAGGCATTGGCTCCATCGCCAGAAGTGGCTCGAACGAATCCGCGGGGGAATGGCATCCGCGGCAACGGGGGCTCGAGGTGTGATTCATGGCTGCGGACGGAAAACTTCCTCGACGTACCCACGCCGAACCCAACTCAACTCCCGCGAGACGCGTTCCAAGCCCCCGACTTTTGCCACGACGTCGCGGACGCGGGGCGGGGCTTTCCCGTCGATCGGGCTGAACGCTTCCTGATTGTAGCTGTAGAGGATGCCGTCGAGGCGTTCCCGCGCGAGTCGCACGTATCCTTCGACGGCGGCATGGGGCATCTCCGGGAAACTATCCTGGTTCAGAACCCCGTCGAATCGCTGGGTGGGGAACTCGGACTGGGAATTGGCCGGCATGATCTGGATGGAATGACCGCCGAACCGGCCGTCGCGTTTGAAATCGCAATAGAGACCCACCCGGTCACGCCCGAGCGCGTTGGCGAGAAACCAGCCTTGGTAAACGTTCGTCAACGGCAGATCGAGGACCACGTAACGGGCCGGCGCGAGGAGCTTGAGAAACCAGAACGCGGTGCCTCCGAATCCGGCGCCGATCTCGAGCACGGTGGGCGGATCTTTCCGTCCGCTTGACTCGAGAGCGCGCTTGAAACGCAGGGCGGCGTAAAGATGGCCGGGCGTCTGCATGTCCAGAAGCCGACCGTCGATCTCGATGCCATACGACCCCGAAATCCTCGGGAAATCGACGCGGATGCCGATGGCATTCTCCACCGCGTGGAGCAGCGCGGCAGGTCCTTCCCGGAGCGCGTGCCCAATCTCGCCTTGTTCCGGACACTCCGTCCTCGCGATGCCCAAATATTCGGCGAGCCCGACCAGTTGGTGGAGGATGAGGAAAGACGCGAAGCGGCCCTGCTGCGTAACGCCAAGATCGCCATATCCGATTCCCCAGAGCGTCGGTGACGGGAACATCGCCTCGAGAAAAGTCACGAGGGCGGTGCAGTCCTTGCGCCGCAGCGCGTCGAGGACGGGGACTGCGGACTGGTCGATGATCGTCGCCCAAAGCGGGCTTTGATTGTCGTTCGACGGGTCGAGTTGTTGTCCGAGGTGAAACGAGTCGATCAGGTCGCCCGCGAGTGCCTTCTTCGCATCCGTGGAAAGACCGTCCGTGCTCGCCGGGCGCGCCACCGGGAGGTTGGGAACCGGGTTGGCTCCCCAGAACCATTCCGGCCGATTGAACATGTCCCGGTTCGCGAGGCGTTGGACACGGTTGCCATAACCCGCCCGCAGGTACGCCCGATGCAGCAGGAAGGTCGCGTCATTGCGGCTAAGTCGCCGTAGCAATCGCACGATAAAAGACATTGGTCGGTGCGGACCCGCGCCCAAGGTGCGCGGGGAGCGCGGTTGGATCGGAGACGCGGCGCGAGGATTCCTTTTCGTCCCCCGGACCGTCAAACGTGTTCTCGGTCTGTCACTGGGTCTCGATGGCATGGGTGTTCTTGCGGCGGTTCTTCGGGCTTGGAGGCGCCGTTGACATGCATAAACGGGCTTCGTACGGTCCTCCTCGTTGTCCCGTATCCGGATCCAAGATGGCGCGTGGCAGGGTGGGTGCCCGTGGCGTCGGAATCGGGGTTCGGGCCAATCCGGCGATCCCATCCGGCAAGCGGCCAAGGCGCCTCTCATCCAATGAAGCCACGTTTCTC
>JANYDN010000102.1 GCA_025363585.1 Verrucomicrobiota bacterium
CATCAGGTTCCGCGCGTTCGATTCGTCCGGATAATGCCGGTTGAAACCCGTCGCGACCAAGGCGTCGGGATCGCCCGGCCAGAGTTCGTCGCCGGCCAATTGTTCGCCCACGAAACGGTCGTAGGGCTTGTCCGTGTTGAACGCACGGATCACGTAGTCCCGGTAGCGCCAGGCGTTCGGCCGCGTTTCGTCGGACTTGAATCCCTCGCTCTCGGCGTACCGCGCGAGATCGAGCCAATGCCGCGCCCACCGTTCGCCGTAGGCCGGCGAAGCGAGCAAACGGTCCACGACCCGGGACCAGGCGTCCGGACTCGCGTCGGCCACAAACGCCGCGATTTCCCCGGGCGTCGGGGGAAGTCCCACGAGGTCGAGATGCACGCGTCGCAGCAACAGCGCGCGATCCGCGGCCGGTGCCGGGACCAACCCCGCCTTCTCGATCCGCGAAAGGACGAAGGCATCGACCGGCGTGCGCACCCAACCCGTATCGCGAACCCGCGGCGGCTCGACGTCGCGCACCGGTTGGATCGACCACAACTGTCGCTGTGCCGTCGTGAATTCCACAGCGCTTTGTGCCATTGCCGCGTCGCACCACGCGCCGGAAGACACTCCGGCGGCGAGCAGGACGGCCGTCATGGAAAGTAGGCGGTGCATCAAGAACGCGGGAGCGAAGGCATGATTTCCCGCGTCGCCCTCTTGTACTCCCGTTTTCACGGCTTGGCGAGTCCGCGGACAACGCGTTCCCATTCGTCCGCGATGAGTTGGTGGCCCGAATACGTGGGATGGATGCCGTCCCAGATCCAGTAGTCGGCGGGCGCGCGCTTGCACGCCGCGTCGAACACCGCCTGCAACCGAACCAACGCCGCGTGGTGTTTCGTTGCCAACCGCGCCACGGCTTCCCGTCGCGTGCGCAGGCCGTCGACCCAGCGTTCCGGATGTTCCTTCACGCCGCCGACCGGCAACGAGAACGGCTCGCACAACACCAAGCGGATTCCCGGCAGCGCGGCGCGCGTGTCGGCGAGGAGCTTGTCGTAGTCGCGCTCGAATTGTTCGACGGGCACGCCGGCGCCCTGGTCGTTCACGCCGATCAGGATGCTGAGGATGTCGGGCTTGAGATCGATGGTGTCGCGCTGCCAGCGGGCGGCTAGATCCGAGACCTTGTTGCCGCTCACGCCGCGGTTCATGAACGCGAGGTTCGACTCGGGAAACGCGGCGCCGAACCGCGAGGCGATCGAGTACGCGTAGCCATGGCCCATGACGTGGTTGGGGTCGGCGCTTCGCCCGCGATTGCCGTCGGTGATCGAGTCGCCCTGGAACAGGATCCTGGCGTCCTTGCGGAAGACCGGGATCGGCGCGACGGGGTTCGTGGTTCGCGTCGATGCGCCGAGCCAAAGCAGGGCGAGGAAGGGGCAACAGAGCGCGGCAAGGAAACTGCGTTTCATGCGGGGTGAACGGACGATGGGACGCCCACACGCCGCGCGGCAATCCCCGAAGGCGCGCGTGCCTCCGAGGGGGTTCATTGCTCCGGTGAAACGCGACTTGGCAGCCCCCAGCGTTCCCGCGGTGGGAAGCCTTCGGAAGGCGCCACACCGCTTTCCTCCGCGTCCCCTTTGTTGCTTCAGATTCGGGTCCCGCCGAGGCCACCGCGGCGATTGCCAGGCGTAGCGCGGGCGTCCTCGCCTGCGGTATTCGCGGGCGTCTCGCCTGCCCTGGGCCGGCGCGGAGTTTCAGCTTTCACGACTCGAGTTTGAAAATGCCGGGACAGATCGACCTTCGTCGGGCGTCAGCGAACGCGCCCGAGTGCCTACGGCATTGATGCAACTTGTCGACCGCGCGCGCGAGGAAAGCGGCGTCGCGTCGCTGACGCTCCTTGCCGCCGCATCCCGCGACGGCGGGACGCTTCGCGCGGCGGCCCACAGCGTTCCCGCGGTGGGAACTCCTCGCGGACTTCGTCGGGAACCTGCTCTTTTGAACCGGAAGCGGGATGTGGACGTGGGTTGCGGCAACCCTTCCCCGACGATCCTTCGCGCGGCAGGTGCGTCGCTCGGCTGGCCACGGTGACGGCGGGCCGCCGTCACCCACGGTTCTCACCGCCTGTTTGTTGCCGCCAAGGAATCACGGCACCGTGACGCGATAATATCGCGGAGCGATTCCGGACGTGTCCTTGAACTCGACGGTGTCCAGCGCCACGGGCGCTACCACCACACCCAGCGTCTGCCACTGCGCGGAGGGGTCGAGCGAGTCGCGTCCCCAAACCGTGTGCGACCGGCCCAGCGAGCCCCGGAATCGGAGGAGCACTCCGTCCGCCATCGGGATCGCCTTCAATTGGAAATCCGGGATCGACGCGACGTCCAGTTCGCCCGGCGAACCGCCGCGGAACGCGCTCCTTCGCCAACCCGACGCGACGGCCAGCGAATCCCACGTCGCGCCCTCGTAGCGCGGCACGAGGCTGTATCCGCCGCCGTCGGACTCCGGCGACCATTCGTCGGCATACGCGACTTCCCCCACTCGTTCGCCGAAACGTCCCTCGAGCACGATGTGATCGCCGCCATTCGCGAGGTGCCCGACGTAAGGCCCGACCACGCGTGGGACGCCGGGATTCCGCGCCTGGAACAAGACCGCGTCGCGCGCGACCACCAGACGTTCACCCGGCGGTACGACGACCAACCCATTGGTCGGACACGTGAACTCGACGCCGCCGCCGACATGAAATCCCGAGAAGTCGAACGGCACCTGGCCGGTGTTCAACAGTTCGACGAATTCCAGATCCTCCTCGTCCGCGACGCCGATGGCCGGCGCCGGGTGAAAATGAATTTCCGTCAACGCCACGGTGGGCGCGGTGCCTCCCACCGCCTCGCGCACCAGACCCGACCACGCGCTCTTGAGCGGCGGGTTGTTGGCTCCGGACGCCGCCTTGTGGGTGGGGTCGAATGCGCGCGCGGTGAAGGGCGCGTTGGTCGGCACGGCGAGCGAACCGGTCCACGCCAGCGCGCCCGGTGCCACGGTCCCGCCCGGCGCGCGCGGATCCGTCCCGTCCAGCGTGTAGTAGACGGTCGTGCCCGCCGGCGGCGCGTAGCGCAACTGCACCACGCTCTTGAACCCGTCCCTTGCGAACGGCCCGGGCGGCCTTACGAATTGCCCGTCGATGAACGACAGGCGGTTCGACAGCCACGTCTTCAGGTCGGAAATCTCCTTCGTGTATCCGCCGCGCGCGCGCGATCCCCAGCGCTTCGCATCCCGCGGCTGCGCCTCCACCACCTGCGCGACCTCGGCGTCCACCAGCTTCCGCAACGCCTCCGTCGAGAACGCGCCGCGCCGCAACTGCTCGTAGCGGTCGATGTATTCCTGGAAGAAGTTCGGGTCCTTGAACAGCCGGTCCCACCACGTGTAGTTGAAGAAATCCGTCCCGCGATCGCCCACGGCGCTCCGCCAGATCTTCGGGTTGAAATCCCGGCCGTCCGTCGAGCGCAATGCCCGGTCGAAGTCCCACAACGGCCCGAACGCGATCGGCTTCCCCTGGGGTTTGTGGAAGTACGCGCTCAACCTCAGCGCATCCACGTTGAACGTCAGCACGTTCAAAAGGTGGTGGTCGATCCACGCGGGCACGTCGACGAATGGACGGTAGCCTTTGACGGGATCCGTGAAGTCGGGGCCATACAGCGCCGTCTCGAACGCGTCGAAATGCCCCTGCAACCACGAGAGCTGCGGGGACGTCAGCGTCGAGCCCGTGGGCTCGAGCACCAACACCTGCTGGTGCGCCGTGAACACGTACCCGTCGTTGCCGCCGCCGCGGTCGATCTTGAAAAGATACCCGCCCGTCACCTCGGGCTCCCGGGTCGCGCCCGGCGCCACGCGGCCGATGTCGATCCGGTCCTTCCCGAGCTCGATGCGTTCCTCGACGACGTACACGCCCTGGTAATGGCGTGTCTCGAGGGGAAAGGCCCCGGCGGTCTCGAGGTACACCTCGACGTAACGCGTGCGCGGCGAATAGCGCCCGATGTCGCGGCTGAGGTGATGGGCGAACCCGTTGTTGATGAGCGCCGGATCGAAACTGCTCGGCGCGTACAAAACCCAGTCGCCGTCCGCCGGCAATCCCACCAGCGGCACCTTCCGGTCCTCGTCGACCTCGTCGCGGAACTCGACGCGCAGGTTCATTTTGACGTTGCCCGCCGTGCTCGAACCGCGGGTCCCGATTCCCGCGCGGCTCGCGAGCACCGGCGCGTCCGACAGGCGCGTGATGCCGTCCGCACCGGGCTCGAAGACCTGGATGAACGACGGTATCCGCGCGCCCAGCGGCGGGCGTCCCCCGTTGAAATCGTTGATCACGATGACCGGCAGCGTCGACGTGGCGGGCGCGACGTTGCTCGAAAGCGGGAAGAAGGCCTCGGTGTGGACCGGGCCCGGAAGCAAGCCGGTCGCGAACGCTCGCGCCCGTATGATCGTCGAATTCGTCAACAGCATTGGACCCACGTAAAGCCTCGCGGCCGACGTGGGTTCGGATTGGTCGGTCGTGAACCGGATGTCCGCCGGCGATTCGGGCGTGTCCAGCGCCAGGGCCAGCGTCCCGACGAACGCGTGGCTGGACTCGCTGAATTCAACGGCCGGCGCGAATCCGGACCCGCCCTCGGAGTTCTTGTACCCCGGCGTGGGCACCACGAAAAAGCCCTGGGCTCCGGTCGCGCCGGGCACGGTCCCGTACGACGTGTCGGTCGGGATCGGCGGATAGGAAGCGAACCCTCCCGCCTCGCCGCCGCCGGGCTTGGACAGCAGCAACGTCCCGCCGGACTTGGGCAGTTTGAAGTCCGTGTGGAAATTCCCGGCGACGTTGGTGCGGTTTTTTCCCGACGCGTACACCACGAGGTATTCGCCCGCGTCCAGCATGCGCGCCGGAAACGTCCAGCGCTGCGTGCCCGTCGGATCCGCCGAGAGGGCCCATCCCGCGAGCGACACCGGTTGCGCCGCGAAATTGCGGAGCTCGATCCAGTCCGTGCGGTCGCCGTCCTCGTCGCGGATCCCATGGCCGTTGTCCGCGAGGAATTCGTTGATCCGGATGTCCTCCAGATGCGCGCCCGGATCGAGTTGGTAGCTCCACGTGGGCGGCGCCTTCAACGGGTTCGGCACGCCCGCGCGGTCCGTGATGCCGTTGTCGGCGCGGAACGACAGCGTCACCGGCCCCGCGGGCAACGCGGGAAAATCGAAAAGGAAATCGCCGGTCGCGGCCTCGGTGACGTTGGTCGACGCGATCCCGTTCGCCAGCAAATCGCCGGCGTCGACGCCGGTCACCGGTTCCGAAAACACCACCTCCACCTGACGCAACGTCGTGACGATGGTGTCCGGCTCCGGCAGGACGCGGTCGACTCCCGGGGGTTCCTGGTCGGCCGTGCCGAAGAGGGACAGGCTGAGGGAGAGGTCCGGACTGCCGATCGAACGATTGAGGACGCGCAACGCGAGCACGTTGGTGCCCGCCTTGAGAAAGCCCGGGGCGACGTCCGCGAAGAAGTAGCCGAAATCGAAATCGCCGGGCAGCGACGAGACGTCCGTGAGCTTCAACGGGTCCGGCGGCACCAACTCCCGCACCAAGGGCTCGCCGTTGAGCCATACCACGCACCCGCCCGAGACGAACCCGTTCAACTGGATCCGGTCGAACCGCGCGGGATTGTCGACCACGAAGACGCGCCGGAGGAAAATCGTCGTGTAGTTCCCCCGCATGTCCCGCAGCGCGGGCGTCCGCGCGAGGCCCAGCGAGTTCAGGCCGATCGGGAGCCGCGCCGGGTTCCATCCGGAGTCGTCGAGGGCCGGGTCCCGCCAGTCCGGCACGGCGGGCAGCGGGTCGTTCGTGCCCTTCCAGACTTTCCACCCCAGCTCGTTCACCAGCGACGTGCCGCCGATGATCTGCGCGCGCGCCACGGCCGGCAGGAGCAAACCCAGCAGCAAGACCGCGGGGATGCGAAGCCAGGCGCGTGGTGACCGGATGGTGAAAGGCATGCGGCACGTTCGCCGCTCCGCGCGCTGCTTCAAACCCGAAATTGCGGGAGCGCGGCGGGATGGGGAGCAGTAATCAGTTTTCAGTTTTCAGTTTTCAGAGGGGAACCGACGACCGACGACCGACGACCGACGACCGACGACCACTGACCGACGACCACTGACCACTGACCACTGACGACTGACCACTGACGACTGAACACTGAACACTGAACACTGAACACTGAACACTGAACACTGCCCGCTCCCCCGCTCTTTACCCACCCCTTACACACGGCCCGCGAATTCGCCCCACACTGGTGCCGGTCACAACGACCGACATCATGAAACCGAAGTTCACCAGCACCCGATTCCCGATCGCCCGGCGCCTCGCCCTCGCCGGACTCCTCGTCCTCGCGCCGTGGGCCGCGTTCGCCGCGGACAAGATGGTCCCGTCGCTTCTCGCCGCCGCGGATTCCAAGACTCCCGTCGCCAAGCGACCGCTCGTCCAGATCGCGCTCCTCCTCGACACCAGCAACAGCATGGACGGCCTAATCTCCCAGGCGAAGTCGCAGCTCTGGAAGATCGTCAACGAGTTCAACGGCGCGCGCCGCGAGGGCCAGGCGCCCATCGTCCAGGTCGCCCTCTACGAGTACGGCAACACCCGTCTCTCCGTCACCGCCGGTTGGGTCCGACAGGTGCTGCCCCTCACGACCGACCTCGACCGCGTCTCCGAGGAACTCTTCAAGCTGTCGACCAACGGCGGCGACGAATACTGCGGCTGGGTCATCCGCGACGCCGTGCGCGACCTCCAATGGAGCCACGCCCCCAACGACTACAAGGCGATCTTCATCGCGGGCAACGAATCGTTCGCCCAAGGGCCGGTGAGCTACGTCGATTCCTGCCGCTCGGCGATCGGCCGCGGCATCGTGGTGAACACCATCCACTGCGGGCCCGAGTCGGACGGACGCAACGGACAGTGGACGGACGGCGCGCGCCTCGCCGAGGGACGCTTCATGACGATCAACCAGGACGCGGTGGTCGCGCACGTCGCCGCGCCGCAGGACGACCGCATCGCCGCGCTCGGCGTGGAACTCAACAAGACCTACATCCCGTACGGCAACCTCCCCGAGGCCCACGTTGCCCAAGGACGCCAGTCGATGCAGGACGCCGGTGCCACGGCGAACAGCCTCGCGGGCGCGAACGTCCAGCGCGCGCTGACGAAGGCCTCCAGCAACTATCGCAACGGCAGTTGGGATCTCGTCGACGCCAGCCGTGAAGGCACGGTGAAGGTCGAGGAACTCGACGACGCCAAATTGCCCACCGAGCTCCGCGGGAAATCCGCCGCCGACAAACGCGCCTACGTCGCCGCCAACGGCGAGAGCCGCGCGCGCCTCCAGAAAGAGATCGGGACTCTCGATCGCGAGCGCAACCAATGGTTGGCGGAGCACCGTCCCGTCGCGACCGGCGCCACCACGCTCGACCGCGCGATCGCCGACGTCGTCCGTTCCCAGGCTTCCCAACACCACTTCGAATTCTCCAATACGCCGTGAAAAACCGGATCCTTCCCCTCCTCGCCTTCTCCGCCGTCGCGCTCGTCGTCGGCCTCGGCGCCTCCGCGCGGTTCCCCGTCGCGAAAGCGGCGGCCGCAAAGTCCACGACGCCTGGCACCATCGCCGTCGGCGGCAACTCGCAGGTGCTGGTCGTGCCGGACCAGATCGAGCTGCGGGTCGGCATCACGAGCCACGACGCGGTGCTGGCAAAATCGAAGGCCGACAACGACACGCGGTCCGCCGCCGTTCTCGCGCGCCTCCGCGAACTCGGACTTCCCGCGCGCGACGTGCAGACCGACGCCATCAACGTGCAACCCGAATACCGCACCGATAATGGCAATCCACCGGTGCTCGTGCGCTACATGGTGCAACGCCACGTCGTGGTCACGCTGCGCGACGTGTCCAGGTTCGAGGCCGTGCTGCAGGGCGCTCTCGACGCCGGCGCGAACGAGGTGATGAACATCCAGTTCTGCACCACCGAACTCCGCAAGTACCGGGACCAAGCGCGCCAGATGGCAATCAAGGCCGCGCGCGAAAAGGCGGAACTCCTGGCCGCGGGTCTTGGCGCGAAGGTGGGTCGTCCCGTGACGGTCAACGACCAGTCGCAGGACTACGGTTGGTCGAGCTACAGCTATTACAGCTCGTACGGCGGCGGCTATTATTCCCAGTACCGCGGCGGCGGCGGCTACATGTCGCAAAACTCCATCGCGGTGGCCCCTGGGGGCAACGAGCCGGGCCCCGAGGCGTCCAGCACGGCCTTCGCGCCCGGCCAGATCCGCGTCAACGCGATGGTCGCCGTCACCTTCGAACTTGAATGAGAACCGAGTTTCAAGTTTTCAGTTTCAAGTTTCAAGATGGGGCGTAGCGCGGGCGTCTCGAGTGACGAAGGAGTTTCAAGGTGCGGCCGTAGCGCGGGCGTCCTCGCCTGCGCCACGCATCCCCAGCCAGGATATCAATCCATACCAACCCGACTCGGGCGAGACGCCCGCGCTACATCCGGCACGCCGCCCACTTGAAACTTGAAACTGAAAACTTGAAACTCTGCCCCGTATGACCCCCCGTTCCGTCCTGGTCGTCGAGGACGACTCCGCCATCCGCCGCGGCGTCGTCGACGCGCTGGCATTCGCGGGATACGCCACGCTCCAGGCCGGCAACGGTACCGACGGCTCGCGCCTCGCCACCACCGCCACCCTCGACCTCGTCCTCCTGGACCTCGTGCTGCCCGGCACCGGCGGATTCGAGATCCTGCGCGCGATCCGCGAGGCCCGACCCACCCTGCCCGTCATCATCCTGACGGCCCGCGGCGAGGAGGCCGACCGCGTGCAGGGTCTCCGGCTCGGGGCCGACGATTACGTGGTGAAACCGTTCAGCGTCCGCGAACTCCTCGCCCGCGTGGAGGCCGTGTTGCGTCGCTCGCCCGAGCGCCCGCAACCCGTCGCCGACTCCGTCATCCCGGGCGGCAACGTGGACTACGAGCGCCGGGAAATCCGGTTCGACGACGGCGCGCGCGCGGAACTTTCCGAACGCGAGGTCGAGTTGCTCCGTTACCTCGCGGCGAATCCCGGACGCGCCATCTCGCGCGACGAGATCCTGCAACGCGTCTGGCGACTCGACCCGCGGCACGTCGAGACGCGGACCATCGACGTCCACATTGCCAACCTGCGCGCCAAACTCCGCGACGACGGCGCGGCGCCACGGGTGGTGCTGACCGTCCGCGGCAAGGGCTATATGCTCGCCCACGCGTCATGAAGCGCCCCTCGCACACCTGGCTCGCGTTCGGCGTCGTCGCGCTGGTCGCCATGCTTTCGCTGGGCTGGCTTACCCGCGCGGTGCTCCGACTCGACGACGCCCAGCGCGTTGCCGCGGTGGACGCGGAGCGCGAGGAGCGAATCCGTCTCGCGCTTTGGCGGATGGATTCCGCGCTGGCGTTGCTCGTCGCCGACGAGAACGCGCGGGCGCCGGAGGAATTCGCGTCCTTCTACCACCCGGCGCGCGCGTGGTCGGCGAGCCACGCGGGCCTCGCGCCGGGATCCGTGCTGCTGCCGTCGCCGTTGCTGGCGACGCCGTCGACGAACGTCCGGTTGCATTTCGAATTCTTTCCCGGGCACGACCTTTCTTCCCCCGAGGTTCCCCCGCCCCAACTCCGCGAACTCGCGCTCGCCCAAGGCCAGCCGGCGCCCCGCGGCACCGAGAATCTGGACAAGCTCGGCGCCCTCCTTGGACCGACCGCGGCGAAAGGCGGCCGATGCGAAGAGCTCGTCGCGGCCGCCCGGTCGACCGATGACGCGACCACTCGTCCGGGCGTCGGATCCCCGAACCTTTGGAGCAACGGGTCGGCTGGACAGCAGATCGCCGGCAACGGCTACGATCTCGGCCAATCGGAACTTTTGGCCCGCGCGCAGAACGTGCAGAACGCGCAGCAGGGAAGAAGCGCCTACGCGAACAACCGCGTCGCCATCCCCGAGGGACAACCATCCCGACCACGGGATGCCATGGCCGTCGAACTCAAGGTCGGGCGCATGTCCCCGGTCTGGCTCGCCGGCGAACTGTTCCTCGTGCGCCGCGTCGACGACGGCACCGCAGCGGGACGCCGCTTCCAGGGCGTGTGGATCGATTGGCCCGCGTTGCGCGGGTCGCTGGTCGAGTCGATCCGCGACCTTGTTCCCGACGCGGAATTGCTCCCCGCCATGTCCGTCGCCGACGCCTCGGCCGAGCGCCACTTGGCCGCCCTGCCCGTCCGGTTGGTGCCGGGGCTCGTCCCGGGTTCGCCGTGGACGGCGTGGTCCCCGCTCCGGTTGGCGCTCGTCGCCGCGTGGATCGGGATCGTCGTCGCGATCCTGGCCATCGGCGGTCTCCTCCGCGGCGCGCTCGATCTCAGCGAGCGCAGGGCCGAGTTCGTATCGGCGGTGACACACGAGTTGCGGACGCCACTGACGACGTTCCGACTCTACAGCGAGATGCTCGCCGACGACATGGTGCCGGATCCCGAGCAACGCCGGCAGTATCTGGGAACGCTCTGCGCCGAATCGAACCGCCTCGGGCATCTCGTCGAGAACGTGCTGGCGTACGCACGGCTCGAGCGCGGCAGCGCGCGGAACCGACGCGAGCGCGTCCCGCTCGGCGTGCTTGTCGAGCGCGTGTTGCCGCGGTTGGGCGACCGTGCGCGCGCCGCCGGCCTGGAATTGCAGGTCGACGCGGACCCGACAATTTTGGCGACGGAGGTCGACGTCGACGTCGGCGTCGTCGAACAGATCCTCTTCAACCTCGTCGACAACGCCGCGAAATACGCGACGGCGGGGAACGGCGAACGAAAACTCCACATCGAGGCGTTGCCCGAACGCGGCAAGTGGGCGTTGCTCCGCGTGCGCGACCACGGCCAGGGAATCGGCGCCGACGTCGAGGGACGGTTGTTCGAGCCGTTCCATCGTTCGGCGGAAAAGGCGGCGGGATCCGCGCCGGGCGTCGGGCTCGGCCTGGCGTTGTGCCGCAATCTCAGCCGCAGCCTCGGCGGCGACCTTCGGCACGACCGCGGCGTGCGCGACGGCGCGGCCTTCGTGCTTAGCCTGCCGCGTGCGGCCTAGCCGGAACGATTCGTTCGGAAAACGGGATTCCTCACGCCAAGGGGGACCAAGGCCGGCCAAGACGGCGGCAACGCATATGGGGACCCAGACATCGAATCCCACCATCCGGTGAAATGACACCCCCGCGGTCTTTGTCCCACTTGGATGGCCTTGGCCCGGCTTGGCGTGAGATAATTCCTCGGCCGCGACTGCATGGTTCCGGCTTAGCCGTATCCATGCAGTAAGAACTCGATTGGGTATCACGCCAAGGCGCCAAGACGCCAAGAATCCACGCATTCCCGACTGAGCCGGGACGGAACCATGCAATCGCGGCAGGGGAATTCTCTCACGCCAAAGGGGACCAAGGCCGGCCAAGAAGGCGGGAACGTGTATCGGGAACCAGAGATTGGATCCCACCGTTCGGTGAAATGGCATGCCGGCGGTCTTTGCCCCCTTGGATGGCCTT
>JANYDN010000032.1 GCA_025363585.1 Verrucomicrobiota bacterium
GCCCGCGGTCGGCGGCTCGTTGCGCGTGTGCGGCCGGGAAATCCTGCCGCGGTCGCCGCGCGAGGCGATCGACGCGGGACTGGCGTTGGTCCCGGAAGACCGCAAGAAACAGGGGGTGATCCTCGAGATGGCGGTGCGCGACAACGTGGGCCTTGCGAGCCTGCGGCGCGACCAATGGCACGGGTTCCTGGACCGCGTCCGCGAAGGCGCGCTCGCGGTGGAAATGATCCGCGATCTCCGGATCAAGACTCCCGACGAACGGCAGCCGGTCCAATATTTGTCCGGCGGCAACCAACAGAAGGTCGTGCTCGGGAAATGGCTGGCGATGCGCCCGCGGGTCCTGTTGCTGGACGAACCCACGCGCGGGATCGACGTCGGCGCGAAGGAAGAGATCTATAAGTTGATGGAGGAACTGGCCAGGGGCGGCGTCGCGCTGCTGTTCGCGTCGAGCGACATGGAGGAGATCCTCGGGATGTCGGACCGCACGCTGGTGATGCACGAGGGACGCATCACCGGGGAACTGGCGCGCGGCGAGTTGTCGGAGGAAGCGGTCATGAACCTGGCCACGGACACGCGGGCGGAAGCTGCCTGACGGGGCGGGAATCACGGAAGCGATGAAAAAAATACTCGGCATCACGGCACTGTTGGTCGTCGTCTGCATCGTCACGGCGCTGGCGAGCGACAGCTTTCTCAGCGGGTATAACCTCGAGAACCTGGTCCGTCGCACGGCACTCTTCGGGATCATCAGCATCGGCGTGGCGTTCGTGATCGTGACGGGCGGGATCGACCTGTCGATCGGCTCGGTGGTCTGCCTGGTGGGATGCGGGTTGCCCTGGCTGATGACGGTGCGGCATTGGCCGATGCCGTTGGCGCTGGCGACGGTGGCGGCGGTGTCGCTGGCGATCGGGTTGGCGCACGGACTCTTGGTGACCAAGCTGCGGTTGCAGCCGTTCGTGGTGACGTTGTGCGGGCTGTTGCTGTACCGCGGGCTGGCGCGCGGGTTCACCAACGACCAGACCGTGGGATTCGGCGCCGGGTTCAAGGGGCTGCGGTTGCTGTCGAACGGCGAGGTGCCGATCCCGTTCGTGCACGGGTTCTCGATCCCGGCGCCGTGGATCACGCTGGTGATCGTCGCGGTGGTGGCGGCGGTCTTGTTGAACCGGACACTTTTCGGACGCTATCTGCTGGCGCTGGGACGGAACGAGAACGCGGCGCGGTACAGCGGGATCGACACGGACCGGATGGTGATCCTGGCCTACATGGCGAGCTCGGGACTCGCGGGCCTTGGCGGGCTGCTCTTCGTGCTCGACGTGAATTCGGCGCAGCCGGTGGACTTCGGGAATTTCTATGAGTTATACGCGATCGCGGCGGCGGTTCTGGGCGGCTGCAGCCTGCGGGGCGGGGAGGGATCGATCGTGGGCGTGATCGTCGGGACGGCGCTGATGCAGGTGTTGCGCAACGCGATGACGCTGGTGACGACGCACAACAACATCGAGTTCGCGATCATCGGCGCGGTGATCCTGTGCGGTGTGGTGGCGGACGAGTTGGTGAAGCGGTACTCGGCGAGGCGGCGCGCGGCGAGGGAATTGGGGGAGGGGTAGGGGGAGGGGCAAGTTTCAAGTTTTCAGTTTGAAGTTTCAAGGGGTGCGCAGCGTGCACGTCGTGGCCGCCGTCGTGAGACGGTGGAGGGACGCGAGACGCCGCATTCCCGGCCACGTTTCCCAAACAGCAGCGCAAGCGAGGCGCCCATGGTTGCCGAAGCCCGATCCACCGCGTCACCGCGTCGGCCCGTCCGAGCTGCGATCCACCGTCTCACGACGGCGGCTACACCGCGCTGCGATCCACCGCCTCACGGCGGCGGCCACGAGGCGCGCGCCACTCGCGGGTTGCCCGAATTCGTTCGCGCGGTGAATTTGTTTCGGCACCCGGCCGTCGGGCCATATCCTGCCGGTGTCCGCCGAATGAAACGATTTCCTTTCATCGCCCTTCTGGCACTCGCGATCCCGTTCGTCGTGCGCGGCGGGGATCCCGCGCCGGCGCCGGTCACGGCGGGCGCGGGCGCGGCGAAGGCGCCGTTCAATCTCGAGGAACGCAAGCAACGGCTGCCGTGGATCTGGACCGCGCCGACGCGGCAACCGGCGCCGGTGGTGAGGGACGCGGCCTGGGCCCTCGATCCCGCCGATGCCTTCGTGCTCGAACGGCTGGAGAAGGCGGGCCTGAAACCGGCGCCGCCGGCGGATGACCGCACCTGGCTGCGACGCGTCCATTTCGCGATCACGGGCTTGCCGCCGTCGCGCGCGGCGGTCCGGGCCTTCGTCGAGGACACGCGGCCGGGAGCGCGGGAACGGGTCGTCGACGCGTTGCTGGCCTCGCCGCACGCGGGCGAGCGCTGGGCGCGGCATTGGATGGATCTCATGCGCTACGCCGAGTCGCGCGGGCACGAGGGGGATTATATAATAGCCAACGCGTGGCATTACCGGGATTACCTTATACGGGCCTTCAACGCCGACGTTCCCTACGACCAATTCCTTTCGGAGCACCTTGCCGGCGACCTGCTCGAGGCGCCGCGGCTGCGTCCGGGCACCGACGCCAACGAATCGGTGCTGGCGACGGGTTGGGCGTTTCTCGGCGAGGAAAACCATTCGCCGGTGGACATCCGCGGCGACGAATGCGAGCGGATCGACAACAAGGTGGACGTGTTCGGGAAGACGTTCCTCGGGCTGACGGTCTCGTGCGCGCGATGCCACGACCACAAGTTCGACCCGATCCGGGCGCAGGATTACTACGCGCTCAGCGGGTTCATGCTGAGCTCGAGTTTCCGCCAGGTCCGGTTCGAGGCGATGGAAAACAACCG
This sequence comes from Verrucomicrobiota bacterium, assembly GCA_025363585.1. Taxonomy (GTDB): domain Bacteria; phylum Verrucomicrobiota; class Verrucomicrobiia; order Limisphaerales; family UBA9464; genus UBA6176. The sequence continues at coordinate 2,855 of JANYDN010000032.1, forward strand.
CCTGAAGGGCGCGGAACTCGCGGCGTTGCGCGTCGGGTTCGCGCCGAAGTTGGCCAAGGCAGTGGTCGCGTCGCGTCGCGGGGGCATCGGGCAAATCGCTGACAACCTGCTCGCGGCGCGCGGGGCGCTGGAGGCGCGCCGGACCAACGAGGCGACGATCGGAGCGCCATTGGCCGCGTGGGTGGAACACTTGCGCGTCGCGGCCGGGGACGAGGCGCATCCGCTCCACGGTTTCGCGACGGGACGGTTCATGGGCGGGGCCACTTCCACGCCGATGCCGGCGGATGCCAGGATCATCGCGGATTACACGCGGCCGGATGTCACGCCGTGGAAGGCGGACGGGGAGGCGTTCGGGCCGCGGGCGTTGGTCGCGGGCGACATTGTATTCGGGACCGACGCGGCGAATCCGATCGCGCGCGTGATGGCGTACGGTGCGGCGCGGCGCGATCCGTTCTGGAACCCAATCTGCTCGGCACCGGGCAACGAGAACGATTCCGGCCGGTTGGCGGCGACGGCGCGTTCCGGCCGGATGTTGCGCACGCCCACGGTCACGCTGGG
>JANYDN010000040.1 GCA_025363585.1 Verrucomicrobiota bacterium
CCATCCTCTTCGACGAATTGGTCGGATTCCCCATCTATTGGGAACCGCTGGCGTCTTCGGTGAAGGTCCGCGAGGCCGCCGTCACCGTGACGCCGTTCCCGACGACGCACCTCGAATCCCTCCGGCGCGCGTTCCAGAAAAACCACAAGACCGCCTGTTTCGACACCTTCGCGTTCGTCTTCGAGGGCATGGGCAAACGCGTCGCGCACACGTCGGACATCGGACACGTCGACGACCTCGACCCCTTGCTGTCGCATCACCTCGATCTCCTCGTCTGCGAGTTGTCGCACGTCGAGGCCGAGGATTTGTTCGCCAAGATCAAGGGCAAGGACGTCGACCGCGTCGTGTTCATGCACGTCGAGCGGCAATTGTGGGCCGACCAACCCGCCCTTGCCCGCCTTGCCAAGGCGAGCCTCGGCGGGATCCCGTTCGTGATCGGCCACGACGGCGACGAGATTCCCTTCTGAGACGCGGTCCAGGCCCGAGCGCCCCGCTGGTGTTGGTCTGGAACGAGGACGAGGACTCGCCGCCGGTCCGGCGTTTCCGCGAACTGCTCGTCGAATGGATCGCCGCCGGAAAACTCTGGACCGACCGTGGCCGGCGACCCGGGTCGGCGGATCCCGCCACGCGGGATCGAGCCTAGGATCGCGGGCCGGTTACGGAATCCCGTCACGCGCGTGGCGTCTGGATCCGGATCCGCACCAACAGATCGTCCAACGCGCGCCGCGTTCCATCGTCCACGCTCTCCGGCAGGTTGCTCGCGTCGTGCGTCGCCTGGAGTTGGCCACGCAAACGCTCGTACTCCGACGCGTGGAATTCCACGTCCGCGTCGTCGAGCGTCCCTTGTTCCGGTCCCGCAAGTTTCCGCGCCACCAATTCCGGGATATAAGGCAGCCCGAAACCCGCGTTCAGAGTCACCAGGTTCGCCTCTACTTCGCCGGTCCGCATCAAATGGATCCCCGTCAGCAACACCCGGTACACGTAGAGCGACGGCTTCACGCGGCGCGGCCGTTCCTTCTCGAAGAGTTTCCACTGCGTTTCCGCGAAACCGAAATAATGGTGCGAATGGTGCCGCGTCACGCAGGCCCGCGCGATCGACCGTGCTTCCGCATGTTCCGGCGTCGTGGCCACCACCAGCGGCGAGTGCAATTGCTCCAGCACGTAGCCGTTCTTTTTCAACAGGAGTCCGAAGAACTTCCGGACGTCGTGGCTCACGATGTCCATCTCGAGTCCTTCTATCACCCGGGAATCCTCGAGCGTCTCGTCCCGGAGCTCCAGTCCCACGACCCGCTCCAGTGGCAACACGTGCGCGCCCCGAAGGTCGAAGTCCGAGTCCGGCGACGGAAAGCCATAGAGGTGCGCGCCGCTGATCGTCGCGAACAGCAATGGATGCGGTTGTGCCGCGACGATGCGCTGCAATCGGGGATCGATGTTCATGAAGTCCGTTCGTTGGTTGCATCCGACGCGACCCTTCTCCGCGCCCCGACCAAAAGACGGTTCGCCGCCTCGTAGTCGGGTCGTTCAGGAAGGCTCGTCTCGCCGAGCGCGGTCTCGAAATCCCGGTGCAGTTCGCGTCGCCACGCGTCGAGTTCTTCCCACGACACCTCCCCGGCTTTCACCGCGAGCAACCGGTCCCGGTGTTCCTCCACCCGCACCGGCACCCGCCCTTGTCGCAGCGTCGCCGCGCCGGACAGGAGCAGCCGCACCAGATGCATCGCGTGCTTCCACCGCACCGCGCCGTTCACTCGCAGGTCCTGCTCCATCTTTCGGAACTGCGACAACGCGTAGCCATTGAAGGTCTGGAAAACCATCTGGCTCAGGAACGACCCGCGCATCGCCAACAGTTCGTCCGCAAGGGGCGTCACTTTCTCCACCAGCGGCGAGTAAAGGCATTCGAGGATGTTCGGGTTCGCCTTGAGCGCCATCGCCAGGAACTTCTGCAGTTCCCAGTAACAACTTTGCGTCTGGTTGTCCTCGAACTGTTCCGGCGCGCCGTGGAGCGACCACTGCAAATCCGCCGGCGACACGTAGATCCCGCGTCGGTCCGTGTCGGAATCCTCGCCGTCCAACCCGTAGGCCCGCGAACCCACCACGCAGCGGTACACGACGCACGATTCCAGATCGAACCGCGGCGTCCGAACCGCGTCGCCCAGCCGATCCTTGAAATGTTTCAGCACCTCGATTTGCCCCGCGGCCAGCGCCTTCTCGAAGCCATCGGGAAACCGCACGAGGTAGGGTTCGCCCGCCGCCACCGGGGTCCGCGTCACCACGCCCACCGCGCCTTTGGGATGCTGCAGGGAATCGTTCGTCCCGCGTATCTGGACGAGGGACACCACCTGCGTGCCGGCGGAAATGTTGTCGGGTTGGTGCGCCATGCGGACTTCGGCCTTGGATCACGCGAACTTCAAACCTGAAACTCGGAACTCGCCCCAGGGCTTCGTTCCCTACGTCCGATACCAATTGTCGCGTTGCCGCGGCTCGTAGCCGAGATCCGAGATCAACCGCCGCATGTCCGACACGCCCATCCGGAACGTCGTCCCAGCGCTGCTCACCACGTTCTCCTCGATCATGATCGACCCGAGGTCGTTCGCGCCGTGCTTCAGCGCCACCTGCCCGATTTCCGGTCCCTGCGTCACCCAGGAGCTTTGCACGCTCGGGATGTTGTCGAGATAGATGCGCGCCAACGCCTGCGTCCGCAGGTATTCCGGCGCGCCCACCACGCGCGCCTTCAGCACCGTGTTCTCCGGCTGGAATGTCCAACAGATGAAGGCCGTGAACGCGCCGCCGCCCAGCGTCCCCGCTTCCATCGCCGCCGCGTATTCCCGCGACAACCCCGAGGGCGTCGCGTCGGCCCCCGCGCCGATGCGTCCCGCCTCGACCAATCGCCGCAACGACCGGTCCTGTTGCGCGCGGACCACGCCGAGATGCTCGATGCGATCCTCCGGCGTCTCGACGTGTCCAAACATCATCGTGGCGGTGCTGGCCAGTCCCTGCGCGTGGGCCACGTCCATCACGCCCATCCACTCCGAGGTCGTGGCCTTCAGCGGCGCGATCCGCTTGCGCACGCGGTCGACGAGGATCTCGCCGCCGCCGCCGGGAATCGATCCCAGCCCCGCTTCCACGAAATCGCGGATCAGTTTCTCGACGGGTTCGTTGAACACTTCCTGGAAATGGACGAACTCGCTCGGGCTGAATCCGTGCACGTTCACCGACGGGAACTTCGACCGGATGTGCGAGAGCAAGTCGAGGTACCATTGTTTGGTAAGGCGCGGATGGTGCCCGCCCTGCATCAGGATCTGCGAGCCGCCGAGCGCGATGGTCTCCTCGATCTTGCGGTCCATCTCGTCGTGCGTGATCACGTACGAGTCGGCATCCTTCTCCGTGCGCCAGAACGCGCAGAACTTGCAATAGACGTTGCAGACGTTGGTGTAGTTGACGTTCCGGTCGACGATGTAGGTGACGATGTCGTTGCCGCGCCCGCCATGCGCCTGGGCGCGGGCCAATTGCCGGCGACGATCCGCGAGAGCGCCGAGTTCGGCCAATGGCAACGACGCCAACGCGAGCGCCTCGGCGTCGTCGATCCGCGCGCCGTCCCACACGCGCTGCAACATCGCGTCGTCCACCGCGAGTCCACCCCCGTGATCCAAGGCGTCCCGTACCATGCCCGGAGAATACGACGGCAGGGGGAAGTGGTCAGTAGTCAGTTTTCAGTTTTCAGAGGCCCGCGCACGTTCGAATGACGGTCGTTCGCCGACGGGACCTGACCACTGACCATGAATACTCCCTCCCGCGCCCACCCGACATCCGCCGAAAGACCCAGATCACCCCCCACGCGCTGCGTGAAAAACTGATTACCGAATACTGGCGACTGAATACTCTCCCCCCGTGCCCCATCTCGAGCGCCGTCTTGGGCTTCTGCCCGCCACCGCCCTCAACATGGCGAACATGCTCGGCGCGGGACCGTTCATCACCATTTCCACGCTCATGTCCGCGCTCGGCGGACCGCAATCGATGCTCGGCTGGCTCATCGCCCTGCTCATCGCGTTGCCCGACGGATTGGTCTGGGCCGAGCTGGGCGCGGCGATGCCGGGGTCGGGCGGCACGTTCCGCTACCTTCTCGAGGGATTCGGCGCGCGCACTTGGGGACGCCTCATGGCGTTCCTTTTCCTCGCGCAATTGTTGGTCAGCGGCCCGCTCGAGATCGCGTCGGGTTACATCGGCTTCCTCCGCTACCTCGGTTACCTGTGGCCCGGCATGATGGACGGCAATCTCCCGAGCAGGAAAGGCGGCGCCGTGCTCGTCGTTCTGGGCGTCGCGATGATCGCGCTCCTGTACCGACGCATCGAGGGCATCGGTCGCCTCACCGTCGCGCTGTGGATCGGCGTGGTGATCACCGTGGCCGGCGTGCTCGCCACCGGCCTTTGGCATTTCGACGCCAAGCTGGCCTTCGACATGCCTCCCGACGCGTGGCATTTCAACTGGGGATTCGCGATGGGCCTCGGCGTCGCCGCGCGCACCGGGATCTACGATTTCCTCGGTTACTACGACATTTGTTATCTGGGCGACGAGGTGAAGGAGCCCGGAAAAAACATCCCGCGCTCCGTGCTCCTGAGCCTCGTCGTGGTGGCCGTGATCTACGTCGGCGTGAATCTCTCGATCACGGGCACGATGCCTTGGCGGACATTTGTTCCGGAATCCGCGCATCCCGAGGCGCTGCACATCGTCTCGGCGTTCATGGAACGCCTGCACGGCAAGAAGGTGGCGATGGCCTTCACCGTGATGGTGCTGTGGACCTGCGTGGGTTCGTGCTTCGCGCTGCTGCTGGGCTACAGCCGCATCCCGTACGCGGCCGCGAAGGACGGCATATTCTTCCGCATCTTCGCGCGACTGCATCCCACCGGGCGATTCCCGCACGTCTCGTTGCTCCTGATCGGCGCGCTGGCGATCGCCGCGGGTTTCCTGAAGTTCAGCGTGGTCCTCGACACGCTGGTGGCGCTCCGGATCGTCGTGCAATTCCTGGGGCAGGTGGTCGCCGTGGTGTTGTTGCGTCGCCACCGGCCCGGGATGAAACGCCCGTTCCGGATGTGGCTCTATCCGTTGCCGCTGGTGGTCGCGACGGCTGGATGGCTGTTCGTGTTCGCGACGCTCGATACCGCGGTCCTGAAGTTTACCGGGGCGGCGATGGCGGCCGGTGTCGGCGCTTTCCTGGGCTGGTCGCGGTGGAACCGCACGTGGCCTTTTGATGCGAAGCCCTCCGAATCGTGGCCGACGCGGTAACACGGTGGATCTAGTGTAGGGCGGCCGTCCCCGGCTGCGATAGCCGGCGGGCGTCTCGCCTGCACGGGACTGGACGCGTTTCGTGGAGGCATCGGCGAGGAAAGCGGTGTGGCGCCCCGCGGACGGATCTTCCCACCGCTCCCAAAGCGCTTCGCGCGGGGACCATCCGATGCGCGGCCGTTTCCGGCCGTAGGGCGGGCGTCTCGCCTGCGCAAAAAGCACCGTCTCGGTGCGTTCGGGCCGCCCCATCAGCGATGGCCGCGCAGGCCCACGCCGACTCCGACGTGAACGCCACCGCCGACGTGTCCGCCTCCACCGACATGGACACCGCCGCCGTAGCCACCGTGGTAGCCGCCATAACCACCACCGTAATGGCCGCCGTAGTATCCACCCCAACCCCGGCCCAGTCCGAACGAGACGCCTACCGACGGATACCAATAGCTACTGTATCCGTACCCATAGCTGTAAGGATAGTAGCTGGGAGCGTAGCCGTAATAGGAGGTCGACGGATAGTAGACCGGTTGCACCACGGTCTGGGCCGGTTGTTGCACCACGATGGTGGTCGGCTGTTGCTGCATCGGGACGGGTCCGCCGGGATACACCGTCTGTCCGGGCGCCGGTTGCGCCGGCTGTTGCTGCTGCACGACGGGTGCGGCCTGGGCCACCGCCACCTGCGGCGCCTCGGACGACGTTCTCTGCCGCGCCAACATCGCTTCAAGCACGCGGTCCGAGACGCCCTGTTCCTTCAACGAGATCAAATCGGACGCGGTGAGGCGGTACGAGGTGTTGGAGGAGGCAACGAACGCGACGATGGTGTCGTCGCCGATTTTGGCTTTGACCAACTTCTCGACTTCCGCCACGGCGGTGGAAGGAGTGGCCGACGCCGCCCGGAGCGGGCCCGCCGACGCGATTGAAAGGACACCGGCGAGCACAGCGACCGACAAAATGGGGAACCGAATTGGTTTCATGTGAACGGCTCTCGCCGCGACTCGAACCTCGCCGGATGGGCCATGGAGTCAAGAAGGCAGGTGGCCATCCCGTCCCATCGTTTCCGTGGAATTCCCCCATGAAATCCCAATTCACGGACCGTGTCGGCCGATGATCGGGACACGGTTTGCGCGCCCCATCGACTTGTTGGCCGGGTCCCCCGACCCGGCGTCACATGGACCCCACAACAGGCAACCATCGAATGGGAACCACGCCGTGGAACGTCGCGTGGGGGCACGCGGCCTACAGGGAGCCGGCCGAGCTCGTCCTTGCCGGGCCTTCGCACGTGGGGGCATGGCTTAGCCCGGAAAACCCGATGGCTCCTCACCCGATCGCCGTCCGCATCTCCTTCAGCATCGCCGGGACCTTCGTTCGCGGCGGATCCGCCAACTCGTATTCCAGCGCCACCCAGCCCTGGTACTTCGCGCGGCGCAAAATCCCGAACGTCTTCCCGATGTCGTCGTCGTGCCCCGCCTTGTCTCCCTTCGCCCGGATGTATCCCTTGTACTGCACGTTCACCGCGTAGGGTGCGCAGGCCTCGATGTCCGCGTGCGGATCCGCCGTGTGGAAATTCCCGGTGTCGAGGTTGATTCCCACCCACGGGTTTTTCACGCCGCGCACGATCTCCAGCAACGGCCCGGATTCCGCCACGATGCCGCCGTGGTTTTCGACGCCGAGGAAAATGCCGTGTTTCGACGCCATGTCCGCGCATTCCTCCAGCGACTCGATGGTGTTGCGGATCGCCTCGGCGGCCGGGCGCCCCTTGGCATCGCCCGCGAACACGCGGATGTGCGGGGCTCCCAACACCGCGGCCCTCGCGATCCAACCCTTCACGTGCGCCACTTCCTTGTCGCGGTCCGGACCCGCCGGATGCGTGAAGTTGTTCCCGACCGCGGTCCCGCTCACCGTCACGCCCCGCAGGAACGCATGCCGTCGCACCTTCACGAAATACGCGTCGTCGGCGTCGGCCGGGAAATAGTAGCTCGTCAATTCCGCCCCCTCGCACCCATTGGCCGCGCAGTAATCGATGAACCCGAACATGTCCATCGTCGGCGGCGTCCCGTCCTTCTTCTTGGCCAACTCGTCGCGGAACGAATACGCCGCCAGGGAAAGCCGAAGTCGCGGCGGTTCGGAATGGACGAACGGCTCGACGGCCCGCGACGCCGACGCGGCCGACGCGGCCAGCACGACGGCGGAACCGCGCCGCAGGAAGGCGCGGCGGGAAAACGAATCGGGGTTCACCCGCTCACTTTACCGGAATGATCCCGTCGTCCGCCAGCTTCTCGAGCCAGCCGGGCATCGGCAGGCCCGACGCCCATTTCTGTCCGCCCAGATCGATCCCGCCGACGTACTTCGCCGCGCCGGCCAACACGCAGTCGAACCGTTCCACCAACAACCGGAACCATTGCGGAAACCGATCCGTGAACTTCAGCTCGAGGATCACGATCCGCCCGAACGGCGGCACGAATTCCGGGCTCGTCACCCGTAGGTCGGGTTCGCCGTTGGGACCGCAAAACACCTGGCGGTCGAAGGTCACCCGCGCGGAGTTGTCTCCTTCCGCCTCGTACGCCTCGCGTCGGTACGCCACGTGCATGAACGGGCGCGCGCGCATCTGCAGCATCACCGTCTGGAAATGGCGCACCGCCTGGAGGTCGTGGATCGAGTCGCGCTGCAACAGGTGTTCCGGTTGGGCGAATTCGCCCGCCAACAACCCCGGCACGGCAGACTTCTTCACGCCGCCACGTTCCTTCAGGATGACGTGGTTCATCCGCCGCTTGATCTCGAAAAAGCACGGCGTGTTCGGGCGGTCGTCGTAGTAGCGGAGCCGCAGTTTGAACCGATTCGAATTCCCGTTCACCGTGTGCCAGTACGTTTCCATCGAGTCCGAATCGAGGTACAGGCTGTGCACCGAGTAACTCAGGTCCGCCTGCTTCATCCCGAACGGATCGACCGACAGGTATTGCTGCACGTACGGCCTGATGCGCAGCGCCCGTGCCTCCTCGACAAGGTACTTCAACTCGAAACGCTGTTCCTGCATCCGGCTCATGTGGACCGGCAGCATGAAAGTCCCGTGCCAATCGGGAAAGGACGGAGATTCGACGGCTCGGCCGGACGTTGCAGCGGGCGTGGGTGACACCGGCCCTGGTGCCACTTCCTCACAAGCCCACACGGGGTCGCGCGCGATCCTGCCTTGTCTTCGGTGACGTCAGGGCCGCCGTCATCCACCCGGTATCCACTGCATGGATCCGGCCTAGAGCCCGCTCAACCACTCCGACGCCCCGGGGATCGGCCGGTGCGGCGGCGATCCCTCTTCACCGAAATCATAACGCCCGCCCCGGTCGTCTTCCGCGATCATCGACGACCCATCCACCAACCACCCGACTTTGCCCGCGGCCGGGATCCCGCGCGCTTCCATGCGACGCCGGATCGACTCCATCGAAGCCTCGTCCAACCGAACGCGTGTCGGCCAACGCCCATGCCGCGCGCGGAACCCATCGATCGCCACGCACAGCCGGAACCACGCGTCGTCGTGACTTTGGGTTCGCATCGGGATTTACCACGGAGCACACGGAACACACGGAAGGGGGAAGCAAACGGAGTCACTGTCTCCGTTCCGTGTGCTCCGTGTGCTCCGTGTGCTCCGTGGTAAGAAATCCCCGCGGAGCCTCCCGTCCCCCGCTCAGAGGTTCGGCTGCGGCGTGTAGCGCAGGTACGGCTTCACCTTGCGCACGCCCTTCGGGAACATCTTCTCGGCGTCGGCATCGGAAACGGCGAGCGTCACGATGCAGTCCTTGCCGTTCTGCCAATCGGCCGGCGTCGCCACCTTGTGCTTGGCCGACAATTGGAGGGAATCGACCACGCGCAGGATCTCCGTGAAATTCCGTCCGGCGCTCATCGGGTACGTCAGCGTCAGCTTGATCTTCTTGTCCGGCCCGATGACGAACACCGACCGCACCGTCGCCTTGTCGTCCACGTTCGGGTGGATCATGTCGTAGGCCGTCGCCACCACGCGCTTCTCGTCGGCGATGATCGGGAAATTCATCGTGCACGACTGGGTCTCGTCGATGTCGCGCACCCAACCCTGGTGCGATTCGATCGGGTCCACGCTCACCGCGATGACCTTGACGTTCCGCTTGTCCCACTCCGGCTTGAGCCGGGCCACCGCGCCGAGCTCGGTGGTGCACACGGGCGTGAAGTCCGCCGGATGCGAGAAAAGGATGCCCCACGAATCCCCGAGCCACTGGTGGAAGTCGATGGGTCCGGCGGTGGTGCCGGCGGTGAAGTTGGGGGCGATGTCGCCGAGACGGAGTGCCATGGATCGTGTCTTTCTGGGGATTTCGTCGGTTTGCTGCGAGGCGAAAATCTCCCGCCCGGAGCGGACGGGTCAAGCGCGCGTTTGAAGTAGGCCCGCCCGTCCTCGCCCCTCGACTTCCATCGGGAATTCTCCCCAAGGTTTCCCACGTGCCTGCCAACCCGGTCATACCGGATCACGAGTCCCTCCGCGTCATCGGACGCGGCAGCTACGGCGAGGTCTGGCTCGCACGCAGCGTCCTCGGCACCGCGCGCGCCGCGAAGGTCGTGAGGCGCGACGAATTCCGCAGCCCGAAACCCTACGAGCGCGAGTTCGCCGGCATCCAGCGCTTCGAGCCCGTCTCCCGTTCCCACGTCGGGCTCGTCGACATCCTCCAGGTCGGCCGCAACGACGCCGCGGGCTATTTCTACTACGTTATGGAATTGGCGGATCCCGCCGACGGCACGCTGGAATCCATCGCGGCAGCACGCACGCCGTACACGCCGCGGACCCTGAGTTCGGACCTCGAGAAGCAAGGGCGACTTTCCCCGGGCGACTGCATCCGCGTCTTCCACGGCCTCGCGCTCGCGCTCGCGCACCTGCACGAGGCCGGGCTGATCCACCGCGACATCAAGCCCGCCAACATCATCTTCGTCGACGGCCAGCCGAAGTTCGCCGACATCGGCCTGGTGTGCGGCGCCGACGACACCGGGTCGTGGGTGGGCACCGAGGGATTCATCCCGCCGGAAGGTTCCGGAACGCCCGCCGCCGACATCTACAGTCTCGGCAAGGTTCTCTACGAGGCCGCGGTCGGGAAGGACCGGCGCGAATTCCCCGCATTGCCGGACGATCCCGATCTCTCCGAGAACACGGAACTCCTCGAACTGAACGCGGTGATCCTGCGCGCGTGCGCGACGACGCCCGGCCTGCGATTCCAGTCGGCCCGCGAATTCGCCGCCGACCTCGACCTTCTCCAGGCCGGACGATCCGTGAAGGCCGCCCGGCGCATGGAACGCCGACGGAATCTCGCGCGTCGCGTCGGCCTTCCCGTGGCCCTCGCGGCGCTCGCCCTCGGGGGCGTCGGCCTCGGGATCTGGTGGGCCCGGAAATCCACGCCGTCCAACGCCAACCCGAATGCCGGCGCCGCGATCGCGCCGCCGCCGGCCGACTCCCCGTCCGACTTGCTCTCTCGCGCGCGCCGGCTCCGGGTTGAGGCGCAACCGGGCTGGCGCGCCGCGTCGATCGAGGCCCTGTCGCGCGCGGCCGCCGTGAAGCCGACGCCCGAACTCCGCGCCGAGGCCATCCGCGCGTTGTCCGGCGCGGACCTCCGGCCGCTTCCGTGGCGATCACCCGAGGGCGCGGGTCCCATCCTTCTGGACCTCGACCGCGAGCGGTACGTCACCGCGACCCGCGAGGGCGTGCTGGTGTTCCGGTCGAGCCGCGACCATTCGGAGTTGTGGCGCAACGACGCCTCGATCGCGCCCGTCGAACGCTTCGTTGGCTTCAGTGGCGACGGCCATTGGCTCGTGCTCGCCGACAACATGTCCGCGCTCCGTTTCCGTCGTTGCGATCCCGGCACCGGGGCGTGGGTGTGGCACAGCAAGCCCGGCGGTGCCGCGTTCGGGGCGCTGAACCACGACGGCACCTCCGCATTGTTCGTCATTCCCAACGGCCAACTCGTCCTCGCGCCGACTTCGGACATGGCCAAGCAAGTCCAGGTCCACTCGTCCGGCTCCGCAGTCGCCGCCGAATGGTCTCCCGACGGTTCCGGGATCGCGGTGATTTCCGACACGCCTCCCGCGGTCGCGTGGCTGAGCGCGGCCGGCAAGGAGTTGGGAGGGGCCACGCTTCCCGGGATACCGTCCGCGATCGCGTGGTCGCCCGAAGGCACCGAGGCCTTCATCGCGACGAAACAGGGAATCGTGCGCGCCGTGCCGTCCGCGCACCCCGCGGTTTGGCTCCCGCAAATCACGGACGCGCGCTGCCTGTCCGTCGACGGCACCGGACGTTTCCTCGCCATCGCCACGGGCCGGCAGGTTTCCGTGTGGGACACGGTGGGGCGTCGCGCCTTGGCCACCATGACGGTCGCCACGGACCGCGTGTCGATCTCGGCAACCGGACGTCACGTCGCCATCCACGCGCCCGGCGGCACCCAGGTCACGCCGCTCGAGTTCGGCTGCGGCACGGACATCGTTCGTTGGGTTTCGCCCCCGGCGTCCGACGGCACGCCGCTGGAACTCGCCGTCGGCGCGGTCGTGGTCGAAGGCGGCGCCGGGGAACCCGCGATGAACCTGCCCGCGGATCCGGATGCAGTGGCGGCGACGCGATCCCCGGACGGCAAGACGATCCGGGTACGGCATGCGGACGGGGCGATCGCGCAGTGGGACCGGGCGCGCCTGCGCGAGCGACTGGGCTCGCTGGGCTTGGGTTGGTGAGCGACAGCGCCTCCCAAAAGTGTTGAAAGAACCGGCGGCCTCCCGGCGAATACAGGGCATGCGTCGAATGCTTTGTTTCCTGTTCGCGGCCGTGCTTGGCGCCGGCCTCCGGGTCGCCGCGCAGGATGACGACCAGATCACCAAGACCCGGCGTCTGGTCCAGACCGCCGCCGCCACCACCGCCGCCGAGGCCGGCAATTCGTTCCATTTCGATCTGGTCCTCAAATCGCTCGGGTTCCCCGGGGTCGTCGGCACGTTGAAATTGCCCTCCGGCACCGTCCTGCCCGCCTCGAACGTCGGCTCGGACTTCGTCATTTCGACGGCCGCCGCGAACGCCGCCGCGTTGAACGCCACCTATGGCAGCGGTGCGTACGTCGCCACCATCACCATCGGCGGATCCCCGCTCTCCGGCACCGTGCACCTCGGGGCCGACGCGTATCCGACCGCCCCCCTCGCCTCGAACTTCGCCGCGGCGCAGGCCATCGATGCCACCGCGGATTTCGACGTCCAATGGGCGGCGTTCCCGGGCGGCACCGCCGACGACTTCATCCGGGTCCGCCTGCTGGACTCGACCGGTGGCGTGATCGTGGAGGATAGCTATGACGGGACCCAGACGTCGTACACGATCTATACGGGCAACCTGTCGGCCGGCGGCAGCTATCACCTCGAGTTGACGTTCATGAAGGTCCAGGAACGCTCCGACGCCGCGTCCGGATTTTCGTTCACGTCCGCGTTTGCCAGCACGACGATGATCCCGCTGGTCGCGAAAGGTTCCGGCGGCGGAAGCGACACGACGCCCCCGACCCTGGCGATGTCGATTCCCGGGAATCTCGGAAGCCTTTCCAACGCCTTCACCGCGGTGGCGTTCCAGTTCAGCGAGAAGATGAACACCACGGTGCATCCCGTGGCGTGGGCGGCCTACGCGGGCGCCACGCCGATCGCGCTCGATCCCGCGAAGTTCACGTACATCTGGGGCGACGACGGCGCGACCCTCGCGTGCCTCTACGACTCGCAGGGGAAAGGTTGGCCCGCGGGCGCGACGGTCACGTGGACGCTGCCCGGGAGCGCGACGCAATTCCGCGACGTCGCGGGCAACGCGCTGGTGTCGGCCTCCGGGATCTTCCAGACCACGACCCCCGTCACGAACTGCGACCAGAACGGCCCGGTCGAGACGGCGGGTTTCGGCGTGTTCAAATTCGTGTCCCACCTGCAGACGTCCGCCGGGGCGCCGGGCGCCGACACCAACCAACCGTTCGCCGAGGGTTTCAGCCGGATCGGTTCGAGCACCGGGCGCGCCGCGGTCGAGTACCCGGCCGATCCCGCGCCGAAACCGCACCAACTGAAATTCTTCGGCGCGCCGCTGGGCGGGACGGAAATCTACCTGGAGAACTTCGCCACCCCGGCCGCGCTCGACGCCGCGTATCCCGCGGGCAACTACGATTTCCAACTCCGGGACACCAAGGCCCCCACGACCGTCCTCGCGCACGTCGCGCTCGTGCTCGGCGCCAACGGCACGCCGCCCGTGCCGCATTTCGCCAACTTTGCCGCCGCCCAGGCCGCCGATGCCGCCGCGGACTTCACGCTGTCGTGGGACGCCTTCGCCGGCGTTTCCGCGGCGACCGACTACGTCTCGATCGAGGTGGACGACGAGGAGGGCAACACGGTGTTCCGCGCGCCGGACAACTGCGCCCACCGCACTCTGGCGGTCACGGCCACGTCGATCGTGATTCCCAAGGGGACGCTCGCGGCCGGGAAAACCTATTCCGCCACGCTCTCGTTCTTCCGGATCAACGACCGCGACAAATTGATGCCCACGACGACCGCGAAGGGCGTGTTCGCGAGCGACCAGTCCACCCGCATGGCATTGAAAACCACCGGCGGCGTCGCGCCCGCCACCGCCCCCATCCTCAAGGATCTATTCGTTGGCGTCGGGGGCAAACTCGATCTCACCGTGGTCGCGACCACGGGCCACCCGTTCACGCTCGAGTCCACGGCATCGCTCGGCGGCGTTTTCACGAAGCTGCTCGTCACCAATCCGCCGGCCGCCACGTTCCACCTCCTCGTGCCGGTCGCGACCCAGACCTTCTACCGCGGCCGATCGGACTAACCCCCCAACCACCGTGGGTGGCGGCGGCCCGCCGTCACCCACCCAAGCTCAGGCGAGGAAAACTTCGGCCTGCGCTCGCGACCCGCGGGGCCTATCGTGCGCCCCGTCCGCGCATGCCTGCCACTCCCGATCCAGCTCCCGTCGTGCTCGTCGCACGCGACGTCTCCAAATCCTACGACGGTCGCCCCGTCCTCCGCGGCATCTCCTTCGAACTCCGCGCCGGCCAACGGCTCGCCTTGGTCGGTCCTTCCGGCAGCGGGAAAACCACGCTTCTGAATTGCCTCGGTGGTGTCGATCGTCCCGACTCCGGCCACATCGCCATCCATGGCGACGCGATCGAGACGATGTCGCCCGACGCACTCGCGCGACTCCGGCGCACGCGGGTCGGAACGATCTTCCAGTTCTTCCACCTGCTGCCGACATTGACGGCCGCCGAGAACGTGGAATTTCCGCTCCAACTCCGCGGCGAAACCGTTGCCATCCGCGCGGCGCGCGTGCGCGAACTTCTGGCGCGCGTCGGGCTCACCGCCCGCGCCGACGCGCTTCCCTCGCAATTGTCCGGCGGGGAAATGCAGCGCATCGCCATCGCCCGCGCGCTCGCCAACCGGCCCGACCTCCTCCTCGCCGACGAACCCACCGGCAACCTCGACTCCACGAACGGCGCCAACATCCTCGCCCTGCTCCGCGAACTGAGCGACGAGACCGGCACCGCGCTCGTCCTCGTCACGCACAGCCGCGAGGCCACCGGCATCTGCCACCGCGCGCTCCATCTCCGCGATGGAATCGTGGTCCGCGAGGAAACCCTGCCCGGCCAACCCGTTTGAACCGATCTTCCAACGACGACCTGGTCGACCGGACGCCATGAACGCGGCGCTCCACGGGCTTTTGCTCCGGCGCTTCACGCTCCGGCATTGGCGTGCCGCTCCGCGCCAAACCGCGTTGCTCGTCGCCGTCCTTGCGCTCGGCATCGCCGTCTACTTCTCCATCCGTCTCGCCAACCGCGCCGCCGTCGCCTCGTTCCAGAACTTCGCGGAACTCCTCACCCAGGAAAGCGACTGGATCGTGTCCGCGCCCGCCGGGCTGCTTCCCGAATCCACCCTCGCCGAGATCCGCGCCGCGCTCGGCCCGCGCGACGTCGACCTGATTCCCGTCCTCGAAAGCACCGCCGCCGCGCCGCGCGCCACGGCCGACGACGACGCGATCGGGACACGCGCCACCTTCCACCTGTTGGGCATCGATCTCGTCGGGATCCAAAACATCGCGGCGCGAAACCACGGCGCGGGCTTTTGGTTCG
>JANYDN010000053.1 GCA_025363585.1 Verrucomicrobiota bacterium
ACGTTGCCGGCGAATTCGCCCGACCGCCGGATGTATGATTTCCGTCTCAATGCCGGGGAGATGGCGCGGTTCAAGACCAATGGCTTCGTGGTGAGCGAGCGGTTGGGTTCCCATAGCTTCGCCGATGTCTATTACAAGATATTCACCGACGACCTGCCGGTGTTCGTCAGCGCGGACTCGGTGTTGCACGCCTGGCATTGGTCGTATCAGGCGATGCTCGGGGAACTGGAGGAAACCTATCTGAGCCAGGCCCTCAACGCGGTGTTGGTCGGGACCGAAGGCCAAGTCCCGGGAATCGCCGCAGAGGTCGGCAACGGCGCGCTGAAGGACAGTGCCCTCGACGCGGACTATTACCTCACGGTGGGAAGTTCGCTGTTCAAGGGCACGCAGGTCGCCTCGGGCCTCGGGCAAGACGCGCGGGTCGCGGCGACGCTCTCCGCGATCAACGCGGCGCAGTTCGTCCCGGGGTTCAACCTCTGGGGTTCGCCACGGGATTTCGATTTCTCCCAGTTCACGGTCCGCGGGCATTACACGCGAACCGACGCCTTGGGACGGTATTTCAAGGCGTTCATGTGGACGGCGCTCGCGGACCTGCGCTTCGCCGGGCCGGGTTCGTCGCCGCGCGAACTCGGCACCGCGATCGTGCTCGACGAAGCGACGCGGCGCGCCAGCCAGGCGACGCGATGGCAACAGATCGACGACACGCTCCGGTTGTTCGTGGGGCGCCCGATGGGGATGACGATCCGAGAGATGGGCCCGATGCGTTCGTCCCTCGGCTGGACATTGGCGTCGATGGGGGCGCCGGGAAACCTCGGGGCGGCCCAGGCGTCGCTCTCGAGCGGAACGGCGGGCGTGCAGGCCTATGCGAACGCGACCTATGCCAGCCCCAACAGCAAGGCGCAGATACAACTGCCGCGGGTGTTCGCGTTCACCGGGCAACGGTTCATTTCCGACGGCTGGTGCACCGCGAAGGTGACCTTCGACAACATCCTTTGGCCCGAGGATTTGCCCGATGGGAAAAGCTTTCACGGCAAAGTCGTGCGGCGACTCCCGTCGGGGCTCGACGTTGCGTACGGCGTTTTCGGCAACCGGCAATTGGCGCCCGACATCGCCGATGGAATCGAGGCCAGCGGTTTGCCTTACCAACACAATCTCCTGGCGTTGGCATCGGCCTTCGACCAGGAGGATCCCGCGACGTGGAACGAAAGTACCTATGCCCGCTGGCTGTTCGCGCTCCGGCAATTGTCGTCGCCGACGACGGACCCGGCGTACCCGCAGGCGATGCGCACGCGCGCGTGGATGCACCGGACCACGGAGACGCAGTTGGCATCGTGGACGCAACTGCGGCACGACACGGTGTTGTACGCGGCGCAACCTTATACCGGGATCATCCTGTGCGAGTATCCGGCGGGTTATATAGAACCACGGGTCGAGTTCTGGGAGGCGATGCGCGCGATGGCGACGGCGACCGCGGATGGGCTGGCAGCGGAGACCGTGTCCGGGACGTTGCAGATCCCGCAGCCGGGCGGCGGAACGATCACGGTGAATCTCGCCACGCAGCGGGCGGCGCGCGTGGCGCATTGCCGGAATTTCGCGAGCCAGATGGCGACGTTGAAGGGGCTCGCGGCGAAAGAACTCGCGGCGCAGCCGTTCGACGCGGCCGAGACGCTCTTCGTGCGCTCGACGATGAACGCGCAGGACCACGACTATTTCGGGAAGACCTTCGACGGTTGGTATCCCAAGTTGTTCTACAAGGACTACGGGCAGGTCGGGGGAAACCACGACATCAACGCCTCGGACCGCCGCGATTGGCTGGTGACGGACGTGCATTCGGCGCCGCCGGATTTCCAATACCAGGGCGGGGTGCTCCACGAGGGAATCGGTGACGTGGACCTGATGTTGATCGCCGTTGACAGCGGCACGGACCGGATGGTTTACGCGGGTCCGGTGATGAGCCACTACGAGGTGGTGGTCGGTCCTGGATTGAAGCGTTACTCGGACGGGGATTGGTTCGGGATCCTGTCGGGGCCCAATCGTCCGGCGCGTCCGGCGTGGACGCGGGATTATCTGGTGCCGAGGTGATGGGGAGGGGTCGTTTGGTCCACGGTCTCACGACCGCGGCCACGAGATCGGAGGGCCGCGGTCACAACCCGGATTGGCTTCCAGCCCGTTCCGTGGCATTCATCCGGCGGATGAGATACCGCCGTTTCGGTCGGACCAACCTGTCGATGCCCGTCTTTTCGTGCGGCGGGATGCGTTACCAACAGTCGTGGTCGGACGTCGCTTGGGCGGACGTCAAGAAGGAGGGGCAGGCAAACCTCGAGGCAACGATCCATCGCGCGGTCGAACTCGGCATCAACCACATCGAGACCGCGCGCGGCTATGGTTCTTCCGAGATGCAGTTGGGACCCGTGTTGCGGGCGTTGCCGCGCGAGAAGCTCATCGTGCAGACGAAGGTGACCCCGAGGCCGACGCCCGCGGAGTTCCTCGAGACGTTCGAGACCTCGATGCGGTATCTCGGGCTCGAGCACGTCGAGTTGCTGTCGTTGCACGGCATCAATCATCGCGGCCACCTCGACGAGACGCTGCGCAAGGGCGGGTGTCTCGAGGTGTGCCGGCAATTGCAGCGCGAGGGCCGCGTGAAACACGTCGGGTTCAGCACGCACGCGACGCCGGACGTCATCTCGGCCGCGATCCGCAGCGACGAGTTCGACTACGTGAACCTCCATTGGTACTTCGTGAACGACCTCAACCGGCCCTGCGTCGCGGAGGCGGCGCAACGGGACATGGGCGTGTTCATCATCAGCCCGAACGACAAGGGCGGAAAACTCTATCTCGAGCTCCCGAAGCTCCGGCCATTGGTGGCGCCGTTGACGCCGATGCAATTCAACGACCTGTACTGTTTGGCGCGTCCGGAAATCCACACGTTGTCGGTCGGCGCGGCGAAGCCGTCGGACTTCGACGAACACATCGCGGCGCTCGGCCATCTCGACCGCGCGGCGGAGGTGGTGTCGCCCATCGAGCGCCGTCTGCGCGAGGAATTGGTGCGCGTCCATGGCGCGGAATG
Organism: Verrucomicrobiota bacterium; assembly: GCA_025363585.1. GTDB lineage: Bacteria > Verrucomicrobiota > Verrucomicrobiia > Limisphaerales > UBA9464 > UBA6176. The sequence continues at coordinate 3,068 of JANYDN010000053.1, forward strand.
GTGCCGTCGCTGGTGGGCGGAACTTCCCGAGCACTCCGAGGTGCCGGGCGGGGTCAACGTGGTGGAGATCCTGCGGATCTGGACGTTTGCGAAGGCATTCGGGCTGACCGAATGGGCGAAGTTCCGGTACAACATGCTGGGCAATGCCGACCATTGGTTCCCGGGCGAGCACGTGGCGAAGGTCGATTGGAACCGCCTCGGCGCGGTGCTCGAGCGGAGTCCGTTCGGCGAGCGCATCCCCGGCATTCTTCGCGAGGCGCACGAGTTGTATTTCGATGCGCCGGTGAAGCGACTGAGCCAGTCGTGAGACGGAGGGGTTTCAAGTTTTCAGTTTCAAGTTTCAAGTCCGGACCCGTGGCCGCGGCCGTGAGGCCGTGGACCTCGACAACGCCGCGGTCTAAGCCGTATCCATGCAGTAGCGGCCGAGGAATTATTTCACGCCAAGCCGGGCCAAGGCCATCCAAGAGGGCAAAGACCGCCGGCGTGTCGTTTCACCGAACGGTGGGATCCAATCTCTGGTTCCCGATACACCTTCCCGCCTTCTTGGCCGGCCTTGGTCCCCCTTGGCGCGAGAGAATTCCCATGCCGCGACCGCAGGGTTCCGTCCCGGCTCGGTCGGGAATGCTTGGATTCTTGGCGTCTTGGCGCCTTGGCGCCTTGGCGAGATACCCAATCGAGTTCTTACTGCATGGATACGGCTAAGGCGCGGGTGGCCGGTATCGTGGCCGCGGTCGTAAGACCGTGGACGTTGCCACGTCTGCAATCGTATCAAGCAGGCAAACCGGTTCCCGGCTTCAGACCGGAAACGTGAAACTTGAAACGGCGCGGGCCCGCGAAACCTGATGCCGAGGTCCACGGTCTTACGACCGCGGCCACGGGTTGGGCCTTGAAACTTGAAACTGAAATCTTGAAACCCGTCAGTCCGTCCGTTGTTGGGGATGTCCGTTGTTGGGGATTGATGAGGGGCGGCGCGCATTCCAATCTCCCTGCGTGAAACGCAGCGAGCCTATATGGCGGTGGATCGGGGCCCTCGGCATTGCCGGTTGGCTGGCATTGGGCTGCCGCCAAAACCCACCCCCGCCGCCGCCCGCTTCGGTTGCGTCCGCGCCCGCGCCCGCACCCGTCGTCGCTCAACCCACGGTGGCGACGCCGCCCGCGCCAAAGCCGGCCCCCGAGGAAGACGAGGGGCCCGTCCACCATCTCAGCCACGCGCAGGTCGGATTGCCCAAATCCAGACTGCTCATCGGGACCAACGACCTCACCGCGGAGTTGTGCATGACCATCCCACAGGTCGCCACCGGCCTCATGCACCGCACCGGGATCAAGCCCGAGGAATCGATGCTGTTCGTGTTCGGCACGAAACAGCGGCGCTCGTTCTACATGAAGAACGTCACGTTCCCGATCGCGGCCGCCTACATCGACGGCGACGGCGTGATCCAGGAAATCGTGCAGCTCAAGGCGATGGACAAAACCCCGGTGCCCTCGAAATCGGAGTCCATCCAGTACGTGCTCGAGACCGCTCCGGATTGGTTCGAGCGCCATGGCGTCGGGCCGGGGATGCTCATCGTGACCGACCGCGGCCCCATGTCCGAGAAGCTTGCGCCGTTCACGCGGGTCCAATAGCCACGGACGAGCCCCGATGAGGATCGCGATCGCGCAGTGCAATCTCACGGTGGGCGACATCGCCGGCAACGAGGCGAGGATTCTCGCGGCCTACCGCCGTGGTGCGGACGCCGGCGCGGAACTGGTCGTGTGTCCGGAACTCGCCGTCACCGGATACCCGCCGCGCGACCTGCTGCATCGTCCCGCGTTCGTGCGCGCGAATCTCGACGCGCTCGGACGCCTTGCCGCAAGCACGGAAGCCGTCGGGTTGCTCGTGGGCTTCGTCTCGGAGAACGCCGCGCGTCCCGGTCGTGCCGTCCGCAATTCCGCCGCGCTCCTGCGGCACGGAGGGGTCGTCGCCGTCCGGCACAAGACGCTGTTGCCCACGTACGACGTGTTTGACGAGGACCGCTATTTCGAACCGGCAACGGAAAATCTTCCGATCGATTTCGACGGACGAAAACTCGGCGTGACGATCTGCGAGGATCTCTGGAACGACGCCGATTTCTGGCCGGAACGACGCTATCGGCCGGATCCCGCCGCGATGCTGGTGGCCGCGGGCGCGGAGATCCTCGTGAACCTGTCCGCGTCGCCGTGGCATCTCGGCAAGGAGCGCACGCGGCACGACATGCTCGCGAACCTGGCGCGCAAGACGCGTCGGCCGGTCGTGTACTGCAATCTGGTCGGCGGCAACGACGAGTTGGTGTTCGACGGGCAATCGGTTGCCTTCGACGCCACGGGCGCGTTGGCCGCGCAGGGCGCCGCGTTCGCGGAGGATTTCCTCGTGATCGAGACGGACCAGCCCGGACGGGGGACGCCGGCGGTCCCGGTGGCCGAGGAGTTGTTGTTCGGCGCGCTCGTGCTCGGCACGCGCGACTACCTTCACAAGTGCGGCTTCAAGAGCGCCGTGCTCGGGCTGAGCGGCGGGATCGACTCGGCCGTCGTAGCGTGCCTAGCCGTCGCCGCGCTCGGACACGAGAACGTGCGCGGACTCGCGTTGCCGTCGCAGTTCTCGTCGGGCGGCAGCATCGACGACGCGCGCGCGTTGGCCGCGAACCTTGGCATCGCCTTCGACGTGGTGCCGATCCAAGCGCCGTTCGACGCGGTGAAGGGACAGTTGAAACCGGTCTTCGAGGAACGTGCGGAAGACGTGGCTGAGGAGAACATCCAGGCGCGCCTGCGCGGGGTGATCCTCATGGCGATGTCGAACAAGTTCGGGTCGCTGTTGCTGACGACGGGAAACAAGAGCGAGTTGGCGGTGGGGTATTGCACGCTGTACGGCGACATGTGCGGCGGGTTGGCGGTGATCAGCGACGTGCCAAAAACGCAGGTATACCGGCTCGCCGAATGGATCAACGAAGACACCGGGCGGAGGCTGGGCCGCGCGTGGATCCCGCGCCCGAGCATCGACAAGCCGCCCAGCGCGGAGCTGCGCCCGAACCAGACCGACCAGGACAGCCTGCCGCCGTACGACGTCCTGGATTCGATCCTCGAGCAGTACGTGGTCGAGCAGCGCTCGCCGGCCCAGATCGTGGCGTCGGGCCACGCCGGGGCCGACGTGCGGCGCGTGGTGCGCCTGATTGATCTCGCGGAGTACAAGCGTCGGCAGGCGGCACCCGGTCTCAAGGTGACGACGAAGGCGTTCGGGGTGGGGCGACGGGTGCCCGTCGCGCAGCGGTGGACGGAGTTTTAGTTTCAGGTTTCAAGTTTGAAGCGCGCCGATGTCGTGGCCGCGGTCGTGAGGCCGTGGACCCCGACAACTCGGGATTCGCAGGGGGAGAAGGTAGTTTTAAGTTTCAGGTTTCAAGTTTGAAGCCCGGGAGGCGTGGCGGCGGTCGTGAGACCGTGGACCTCGGCAACCTTGCATTCGCAAGGGTAGGGGTGGTTTCGAGTTCGGGCTTGAAGCGGAAGCGGTCGCGATGTGCCGGCGAACCTTGAGAACTCCGCGGTCTCGCGAGCGCCGCCCCGACCGCGCTCGGCTTCAAAACTCAAAATCCCGAAACCTGAGGCTCCGGCTCTCGCGGGAAGGAGAGCGTGGCAAGGTCCACGGTCTCACGACCGCGGCCACGGCTTCCTTCGGCTTCGAATTTGGAACACCGCACTTCGCTGAAGAGAGCTTGCAAGGTCCACGGTCTCACGACCGCCGCCACGCCCGCCCGGGCTTCAAACTCCAGCGCGGCGCCGACTTCAAACTTGAATCTTGAATCTTGAAACTCCCATCGGCCCAAACCACATTTTCCCATGGGCAGGATCTACCAGAATATCGTCGAGACCGTCGGCCGCACGCCGTTGGTCCGCCTCAACCGCATCCCCGCGAGCGCCGGCATCGACCCGTCGACCTCCATCCTGCTCAAGTGCGAGTTCTTCAATCCGCTCGGCTCGGTCAAGGACCGCATCGGCATGGCGATGATCGAGGACGCCGAGAAGCGCGGGATCATCGGCAAGGACACCGTCATCATCGAGCCGACGTCCGGCAACACCGGCATCGCGCTCGCGTTCGTCGCCGCGGCCAAGGGTTACAAGCTGATCCTCACGATGCCGGAGACGATGTCGCTCGAGCGCCGCACGCTGCTGGCGTTGCTGGGCGCCAAGCTCGTGCTCACGCCCGGACCCGAGGGCATGCGCGGGGCGATCGCCCGAGCGGAGCAACTGGCGCGCGAGACGCCGAACTCGTGGATCCCGCAGCAGTTCGAGAATCCCGCGAATCCCGCGATCCACGCCGCGACGACGGCGGAGGAAATCTGGGACGACACCGCTGGGAAAGTCGACGTGCTGGTGTCGGCGGTCGGGACGGGCGGCACGATCACCGGTTGCTACGAGGTCATCAAGCCGCGCCGCGCGTCGTTCACGGCGATCGCGGTGGAGCCGAAGGATTCGCCGGTGATTTGCCAGACGTTGAAGGGCGAGGCCGTGAAGCCCGGCCCGCACAAGATCCAGGGCACCGGCGCGGGGTTCGTCCCGGCCAATCTCCATCTCAAGGGTGCGGACGGCCAACCGCAGATCACGGAAACCATCTCGGTCACCAATGACGATGCGTTCGCCATGGCGCGGCGCCTCGCGAAGGAAGAGGGGATCCTCGTCGGCATCTCCACCGGCGCGAACGTCTGGGCCGCGCTCGAGGTGGCGAAGCGACCCGAATACAAAGGCAAGGTGATCGTGACGATCGCGTGCTCGACCGGCGAACGCTACCTGTCGACCGCGCTGGCAGCGGAGGCGCGTGCGGAAGTCGGGGGCTGAGGAATTCGGGAATTCTACAGAAGGGAACGAAGAAAACGACGGCGGGGTAAACAGGGGTGCCTCTTGACCCTGCCCCCAATCGCCACGAAATGGGCCGAGGAATTATTTACAGGAGGTAACAGAGAAAAGGGAGGCATGACTCCGCGCGCTTCGCGGCTTCGCGTGAGTCATTCTCCGGCCGTGAGACAAAGGTCTTCCGCGACGTGCCTCCGCGCGAAAGCGAAAGAGTTGGGTGGCCCCATCGTGCCGGCAAGCGAGCCAAAGCCTCCGTTTCCTCTGTTACCTCCTGTAAAAAATTCTGCCACGAGGGACCCGATTCCGAGCCTTCGGTCTCTCGG
>JANYDN010000060.1 GCA_025363585.1 Verrucomicrobiota bacterium
CAATCATCCGTGTGGGCATTTCCAATGGTCGTTGTACAACCAACCCTTGAAACGCATCCCCGAAATCCGCTAATCAAACCCCGCCGGGGTGGTACACTTTGATTCGACCCGGGGTGGTACAGTTTGATTCGACCGCTGACAGTCAAGGCGAGGATATCGGCCCGGTTAACCGGAAGAATGTTCATCAACGATAAGATCGCGTACCCTGCGCACTGCGGATCATCCAGCAATCGGACGATGCCGGGCACGGCCGGCAAAGCGCGAGGACCCAGTTTGTAAAAGGCGGTGGCGGCCTGGCCCTGTCGCACCCAATTGGTGTTTGGGTCTCGACGATCCAATCTTTTGAGCGCCGGATAGGTTTGGGCCTTTTTCTCAAGCCACAGTGCAAAGATTGAATCCTTGGAACCGAGCATCGCGACCAACTTGGGCAGGGCGTTGGTCCCCACGGCGGAAATAGCCTCCTCGACCTCCCCATTCAGGCTCGTGAAAAGTCCCTTGGGTTCGATGGGCGTTATTATGCGACCCACGCCGTCGCTGCTGCGGCCCGAGTCAAGTCCAACGCCCGGAAGCGTGTCAAGATAGGCACTGAATGGCCTGCCTTTGTAATTCGGATCGTTTTCCCGATTCAAATAGAAGCGTCCGATCAGGAGCAACACCATGATCGCAAGGCCGGCGACGGATAGGTACTTGCGCATGGGTCATGCAGGCATTAAGGGACCTGCCGGATGCGAAAGAATTGCCCGACGACATCCACATCCAGCTCCACGACCGTGCTCTCCTCAACCGCCACGAAGGGTTGCCCGACCGGCACCCAACCCAATAGGTCCTTGGAACTTTCGAGCACGTACTTCCTGCCCAGCATCACATTTTGCGTCACCTTGACCTTGCTGGTGGCGATGCTTAAGAAGGGTGAAAAAGGCGGCGATGCCACTCGAACGACGGGAATCTCCGTGTATCCATTACCGGCCGAGGTGATGTCGATTTGTGTTACGATTCCGTTCGAGACCCGGGCGGCGGCCGTTGCACCGGTACCTCCTCCTCCGATAAGAAGCACAATCGGACTGTCCGTGTACCCAAAACCCGAATCCGTGACTTCAACCTCCACGACGAAACCATTCTTCACCGATGCCACTCCGACCGCCGGGTGCGGCAACACGGCCGGCGGTTGAGGCGGTGGGGGGGGTGCTATTGTGAGCAGCGGAGCCGACGTATATCCGGCACCGGCATCGGTGATGGTGATCCCGAAAACAATCCCATAGGGATTTAGCAGTGCGATGGCTATCGCGCCCGTTCCTCCTCCTCCGATGACGGTGACAACGGGCGGAGACGTGTAGCCAAAGCCTCCGTCGGTCAAATGCCATCCAACCACGACGCCATTGGCAACATCGACGGTGGCGGCGGCATTGCGCGGCTGCGGTGGCGTTCGTTCCAGGTTGTAGAGGGCTTGCACCTCCACCGCCATGAGGCCGCGCTCGAAGATCCTCAAATCATCCAATTGGCCGCTGAACGGAATGTTCTTGTCGTTCGTCCCGAGGTACAAGGGGTAGCCCTGATTCGGATTGGACCTCGTCGCCGTATCCACGGCGACCAGAACCCCATCAATGTATAGCTTTAGCTCCCTATCCTCATAAGCGCAGACGATATGATGCCAGTCGCCGAGTGTTGGCCGAACACTGGGATAGGCCTGGGCGTCTAGTGCGGTCATGAAATACACCGTGCCGTCCGGGTTCAGTCCCAGGACAAAGTTCCCCCCTGGCCAAGTTTGATCGAGGATCCGAGTTCCAAGCGGAGTGGGAATCTCGGATAGCAGTGGAAGGCGGGCCCAGACGGAAACGGTGTAATCGGGATTCGGCATGACCAGGCCGTTGAGGGTGCCACCGAATCCCACGCCGCGGGCGACCTGGAGCGCATCCTTGGCAATTCCGAAGCGGTTGGTGACGTATGTCCCGCCCCCGGAGATGGCAATCGTTCCGGGTCCTCCGGGGATATCGTTGATACCGGAAGCATCGAGGCGATAACGCGCGACCAATCCATCGGGGCGGCCTTTTTCTGCAACAGCGTGGAAATGGCCGGCCCTGATCCTTCTTACCGGTCCAAGGTTCGCCGGAATGTCGGTCTGACCGTAAAGCGGTGTGGTTGGCGCCTCGCCTTCCCCCCACGCAATCAATGACCCATCCGATTTCAGTGCGATTGACCAACCGACCCCGGCACCCACTTCAATGACGTCGGTGAGTTCCGGCGGTACGACGGTTGCCGTTCCCGCTGCCTCGTTTCCCCAGGCTCTTACCGTGCCGTCTCTCAGGAGCGCAACCACGTGCGTATTGCCACACGCGATTGCCCGGACCGGAGCGAGGTCGACGGGAGGTTTGGCACCCGCGATGCCCCACGCCTCAACTCGGCCGTCTGCCTCCACGACCGCGCTCAGGGTGCCGCCGGCAGCGAGCGCAACCACGGCGGTGAGTCCCGGCGGCACATTCGTCTGACCCCAACCATTGTGGCCCCATGCGATGACTTTTCCATCGGCCCGAAGGGCAAGGCAATGACTGTATCCCGAAGCCACATCAACGATGTTGGTTGCCTCTTCGGGGACGGGGCGCAGGCCGTAGGCGGGCGATCCCCAATGCCTCAGTGAACCGTCAGTCAGGCGGGCCAAGGAGTGAAGGTGACCCGCCGTCACCTGCTTCACCCCGCTCAAATCAAGCGGAGCATCGCACTGTCCCTCGGTGTTGCGTCCCCAACAGTATACCGTCCCATCGTTCCTCAGCGCGACGTTGTGATATCCTCCGGCCGCGATATCGAGGACCTTGAATGTCTGGGAGGGGATCTCCGATTGACCAAAATGGGGATCGCCGGTCTGGCCGTCGCCACCCGCACCCCAGGCCCGCCAGTTTCCGAGACGTGAGGATAGATCGGCTCCCCGGAGGCCCGAGCCGACCGTGGAGAGAATCAGGATGAAGAGAGAGGCGATTCTAACTGCGGAGCGCGGCTCCAATTTATGGACCGATCGTCGTGTGGCCATGGCAACGCAAAGTGCCGGGCTAGACCCTGGCCCGCAACCGGATTTCGCAGGCTCACCGGTACAATAAGGCGAAGCAATGGGGCCAAACATAAACCGTTGATAGCTGGAGAAGTGAAGCGACTTTCGCGGCGTGGCTTGCTCGTGGTCGGAGAAGCTGTTCTTGAGCAAAGGCGAATCTCTTTCTGAACGCCCTCGGAAAAGCTCCGAAAAAGCGTTCACATGTCGATATGTGACCCCAGTTGCTTTACACTGGCGGAATGGGATCAACGGGCCCGGGATTCGAGGAAGGAAGTGGCCGCCATCCAGCGGTTGCTGCCGCCGGCGGTGCAATTGACGGTCCAATTCACCTGTACCTTGAGCAATGGAATCGCCGTCGGGATGCGCTGCATGGCCGCCCTGGAGTCATGGCGGGCCTCGATGAAAGCTTACTTCTGACTTGTGACGGACACCGTTGATTGTTTCTCAGAATAGATCGGAAGTGGTTGGGGGTGTTGGTGAGTGCCCGTCCGCAGATGGGGGGGTATCTGTCTGGCGCGAAAACTTGCGTTTGGGCGTTTTCTGTTCATCTGCAAAGCGTTGCTTGTCGAAGTGCTTGGCAACGAAAGTTCCAATAACCACCGCGCATCCCTTGATCAACAGATTAATCAGAATCAAATCCTTTTCGTGTTCAGCATGAAACCCCGGTGCAGGATGAAGACGAGGATTATGAATCATCTTATGACGTGCCGCGAGAATGCGCTGCACTGCCTTGAACGACTCTGGTGTCACGTGCAAAGTTCCATCCTTTACCTCAGGAAGAAGTAGCACGGCATTGAAAAGTGGGAATCCCAACAAATCACGGTATACAGCATCCACTGTCTTCATTTCAGAGAACCGGATGCCTGTCAGAAGGATTTCCCAAGCGTGCGTGCCTGATTGTTGAATGTGAACGAGATCAACCAATGCGTATGTTGCCGTGTGGTGTCTTGAGAATAGTTGTTCGTATGACTCAGGTTTGCACAATTCAAACACTAGCTTCAATGAGTCGCGAAAGTATATCTCTAGCGCCGTTGCCATTGTGATGACAGCGGATCGTTGGAGGATGCCTTTTAGCTGCATCTTCTTTGGATCCCCTTTCAGCCGATCCCACAGTTTTCGGATTTCAATGATGTCATTGAATAGCGCGGCGAAGTTCTCCTGCGCGTTCAATCCGCGTTCATAGCGGGATGCTTGGATTCTCTTGATCTTGGCATCTAGGCTTTTCATGTGTCTTGGCTGGAATATTCCCACTAGGACAAACGTGCAAGTGGAGAGGCGACAGGGTTAAGCGCCCGTTCAAAAAGGCCAATGCAGTTGTCGAAGACGAAGTCGACGCGGAGTGGATTGGACAGGATTTACAGGATTAACGGGATTGATCTTTAAGGAACCCCATCCTGTGAATCCCGTAAATCCTGTCAAAAACCCCCGCGCAGCGTCGCTGCCGTCGCGCCCAATCAACGTCGAGGATCAATGTGTCCGCCGTCGCCCACCCATTCCCACCGCTCGTTTTCCCCAACGCCTCCCCGTCAAAATCCCCATCCCAAAAAAAATCCGTGTAAATGGGCTGAAATCCGTGGTTCCACTCCTCCCAGCAATCCCTGTCGATGTGCCGCACTCCGCGGCCCCGTCTTTCCAATCCGTGGTGCCGGTCCGTGTCGGTGTCGGTGGTTGCATCCGCGATAGCCCGCGGTGGCGCGGCGGCATGGCGGGCGACCCACCAAGGCGGCAGGCTCCGCTGGTATCCCATGGCGTTCCGTCGGCACGAAGGCGGCACAGTGCGTCTCTCCGGATTGAATTTGTTTGGTCCCCGGGATGTCGTGGGTAGGGTCCTGTCCACAGCTTTGTACTCGCGAAATATGATCACGCGTCTCCGTTTCGTCGGCGTTTTCCTCGCCGTGTTGTTCGTCTGCGCCGGCCATGCCGCCGATCCGCTCCGGGTCTTCATCCGGGCGGGCATCAAAACGCACGGCCCCAACCAGCACGACCACCCCCGCTTCCTCGGCGAATACACGAAACTGCTCGGCGAACGCGGCATCAAGGCGGACGGCGCGATGCAGTTCCCGACCGCCGCCCAACTCGAGAACACAGACGTTCTCATCATCTTCGCGGCCGACGGCATGAAGATCGAGGGAGCGGACCGGACCGAGTTCGAGAAGTTCCTCAAGCGCGGCGGCGGCCTGCTCGTGATCCACGACGGAATCGTCGCGGGCGACCAACATGAGTTCGCCAAGAAGGTCACCGGGGGCGCGTGGCGTTGGGACGGCGACAAGAAAACCAAGTGGTACGAGGGCGAGGTCGGCGAGTACGTCGTCAATCCGGGCCATCCCGTGGTGAAGGGCCTCTCGAACTTCGACTGGAAGGACGAGATCTACTACGACCTCGACATGGCGCCGGACGCCCAGGTCCTCGCGACGAGCTTCCAGAGCGTGTTCATCATCGCGCCGCAGATCTGGACCTACGAGAAGACCTGGGAAGGCGGCAGCCAGCCGTACCGCTCGATCGTCAGTCTGCCGGGCCACGAGTACGCGTCGTTCCAGACCCCGCATTACAAGGCCATCCTCATGCGCGCCATCGCGTGGGCCGGCAAGCGCGACAACATCGACGAGTTCGCCAAGCCCGAGGAACTTGCGTCGCTGATGTATCCCGAGGGCGGCCCGACCGCTCCCTCGAAGGCCGCCGAGAAACTCGGCGTGCATCCGGACTTCGAGGCGAAACTCGTCGCTTCCGAACCCCTCGTCGAAAAGGTGATCTCGATCGACTGGGACACGAAGGGCCGGCTGTGGGTCGCCGAGACGCCGGAATATCCGAACGGCCGGACGATCAACAAAAACGACAAGCCGATCGCGCTCTGGAATCTCCGCACTCCCGGAACGACGGCCGACAAGGAAGACCGACCCGCGCGCGACCGCATCTCGTGGCTCGAGGACACGAACGGCGACGGCACGATGGACAAGAAGCACGTGTTCGCGGACGGGTTGGAGTTGGTGACGTCTTTGGTGTTCTACAAGGACGGCGTGATCGTGGCGCAGGCACCGGACATCCTCTGGCTGCGCGACAAAAACGGCGACGGCAAGTGCGACATGATCGAGGGGAGCGAGAAGTTCACGCTCTTCACGGGTTTCGGAACGTTCGACACGCACGCGGTCATCAACAATTTCCGCTGGGGTCTGGACGGCTGGGTGTACGGCACGGTGGGCTACAGCGCGGGCGCGCCAAAGAACGCGGCGGGCAAGGATTTCGGGAAGATCTCGGCCGGCGTGATCCGGTTCCGTCCGGACGCGAGCGCGATCGAGCAGTACGCGTCGGGCTCGTGCAACACCTGGGGATTTGATTTCGCTCCCGACGGCGAGGCCTTCTACACGACGGCGACGTGCGGCGAGCATTTCCTGCACGTGGTCATGCCGGAGAAGACTCTCGCAAAGGGCAACGTCGGCGGCGTGCGCGCCTCGTGGGTCGTGCCCGACCACCAGAAGATCGCCCCCGGGGTGCACCACACGCGACCGGCGTACGTGCAGATCGATTGGGTGGGCATGTTCACGGCGGCGGCGGGATGCTGCATCTACAACGGCGGCGCGTGGCCCGACCGTTACAACGGGTCGCACTTCTGCTCGGAGACGACGATGAGCCTCGTACACAACGAAATGCTCCGTCCTTCCGGCGCGACCTACATCGCCAGCAAGGAAGCGGGCCGCGAGGACACGGAGTTCATGGCGGGCACGGACCTTTGGTTCCGTCCGGTGCACGAGCGCATCGGTCCCGACGGCGCGTTGTACGTCGTCGATTTCTACAACCAGGCGGCGATCCACAACGACACCCGCGGCCCGGCGCACGGCGCGCGCAACGCGGCGACGCGTCCCGACCGCGACCATCGTCTGAGCCGCATCTGGCGCATCCAGCACAAGCAGGCGAAGCCGCTTCCCGCGTGGCAATTCGAGGGCGTGCAGCCGTCCCAGATCGTCGCGATGCTGAGCCATCCCAACGGCTGGGTCCGCGGCACCGCGCACCGGTTGCTCTCGCAGGAAGGACCGTTCTTCGCGCTCAAGGATCTCATCGTCGCCGTGAAGCCGCAGTCGCCCCCGCTCACCCGGATGCACGCGCTGTGGGTCCTCAACAACGTCGGCCGGCTCGACCGCGAGAATCTCGTCCTCGCCCTCGACTCCGGCGATCCGGTGCTCGTCAAGAACGCGCTCCGCATGGTCGCCGAGGACAAGTCACCCTGGAAGGGCAACGATCCCGTCGGGGCCTCTGTCCGCGGCACGGCGAAGAACGCGACCGACCCGCGCGTGAAGATCAACGCGCTGATGGCGGCGGGCAACCTGGTCCAGACGCCGGAACTCGCGGACGACATCGTCGCGCTGTGGCCGACGCTGAAGGACAAATACCTGCAATCCGCCGCGGTCGGCGTCGCCGCGTCGAACCCCCGGATGTATCTCGAGGCCGCGTTCCGCGCGAAGGATCCCGCGTTCGTCGCGGACTTCGTCGGGCACGTCACCCGCGTCCTCGCGAACAAGCAGGACGCCGCGCAGGCGGCCGCGTTGGTCCAGTTGCTTTCGAACCAACCGGAGTCGCTCGACGGCCTCAAGGAAAGCTCGCTCGAGACCCTCGCCGGCACGTTGAAGGCCGACGTGGTTCCCGCGTGGGACGCGTCGCTGAAGGCCGCGTTCGCCAAGCTGCTGCAATCGACGCGTCCGACGCTGCCCGGCGCGTTGCTCCCGTTGGTCGCCCGCTGGGACACCGGTGGCTCGTTGTCGGCGGAACTCAAGCCCGTCATCGCGCAGCTCGGCACCAGCCTCGGCGATGCGAAGCTCGCCGACGACCAGCGCGGGCAAGTGGCCGTGAATCTCGTCGGCGTGCGCAAGCTGGACGCCGGCGTGGTGCCCGCGGTCGCAAAACTCATCGGCTCGCCGGCCTCCGTGCCGTTGCAGCGCCGGGTCATCGATGCGCTGGGCGCGACGGCGGATCCGTCGGTCGGCGGCGAGTTGATCGCGAGCTACGCGCGCGTGCCCGACGAACTCCGCGAGGTGCTCTTTGGCGCGATCGCGAAGCGCGCCGACTGGACGCTCCAGCTCGTGCAGGCGATGTCGGACAAGAAAGTCTCGACGCTCCAGCTCGGGCCGGCGCTCTTGCACCGCCTGCGCACGCATCCGGACAAGCAGGTGGCCACGCGCGCGAACGAGGTCATCGACGCGCTGAAGGGACCCGAGCAGAAGGAGAAGGAAGCGTTGGTCGTGAAGTTCCGTCCCGAGGTGGAGAAGCCCGGCAACCTCGAGAACGGCAAGAAGGTGTTCCTCGCGAACTGCGCGGGTTGCCACCAGTTCAAGAACGACGGGCGCAACCTCGCCCCGAACCTCACCGGCATGGGCGCCCATGGTCCCGCCGAACTGCTGGTCCACATCGTCGACCCGAACCGCATGGTCGAGCCGAACTTCGTGGCGGTGACCATCGAGACGAAGGACGACCTGACCTACAGCGGCATCATCGAGCGCGAGAACAACGCCGAGCTGCTGCTGCGCGACGCGGCGGCCGACAACACGATCCGCAAGGACAACATCAAGTCGCGCGTGTCCACGGGACGTTCGTTGATGCCCGAGGGATTCGAGGCGCTCGGCGCGGACGGCCTCCGCGACATGCTCGCGTACATCTGCGCCGACGAGGCGCGGTTCCGCATCCTCGACATGACGGCCATTTTCGACGCGAGCACGCAGCGCGGCATCTACGCCAGCGAGGAGTCGAAGGACGAGACCATCCGCTTCAGGAAATACGGGACGACGAAGGTGGGCGCGGTGCCGTTCGACGTGATCAGCACGCAGAAGAGCCTTTCCGGAAACAACCTGCTCGTGCTGAAGGGCACCACGGGTTTGGCGACGCGCTATCCGGGCTCGGTCGAACTCAAGGTCGGCATGCCGGTGGGCCGGCTGCACTTCCTCGGGGGCGTCGCCGGCTGGGGCTATCCGTATGACGGCGAGAACCACAAGAACCTCGCCGTGGCGAAGGTGGTCCTGCACTTCGCGGGCGGCGCGACGGAGGAACTCGTCCTTCGCAACGGCGTCGAGTTCGCGGATTACATCGGGAAATTCGACGTGCCGGGTTCGCGAGAGGTCCCGGACATGGCGATCAACGGGCACCAGGTGCGCGCGTTCACGCGATTGGTGAAGGGCACGGGCGTGGTGGAATCGATCACGCTGGAGAGCCTCAACACGATCGTGGCGACGACCTGGGTGGCGGTCACCGCGGAGGCGCCGGGAGCGGACGGGGCGTTGCTCTCGCCGGCGTCGGTGGCGACCCCGGCGGCCGAGGCCCAGAAGGCGATGGTGTGGGGAACGGGCCTGAAGACGCTGATCGTGGGCGGCGGTTCGTCGCACGACTACAACCGGTTCTTCAACCTTGCCGAGGTGGCGATGCTGAACGCGGCGGGCGGGATCACGGCGAACTACAGCGAGCCGGTGGCCGGGTTGGCGGACGTGATCCGCGGGGTGGACGTGTTGTACCTGAGCAACAACAAGGCGTTCGCCGACGACGCGTCGCGCGCGGCGGTGCTCGCGCACGCGGCGGCGGGGAAGGGGATGCTGATCGTGCACCCGGCGCTTTGGTACAACTGGGAAAAGGAATGGCCGGCGTACAACAAGGAGATCGCCGGCGGCGGCGCGCGCGGACACGACCGCTACGGCGAGTTCGAGGTGACGGTGACGGATCCGAACCATCCGCTCACGAAGGGATTGCCGGAGAAGTTCACCCTCAGCGACGAGCTGTATTGGTTCGAGCCCGACCCGCAGGGCACGCCGATCAAGGTGCTGGCGACGGCGCATTCGAAGCAGCGCGACAAGACCTACCCGATGATCTTCGTCATCGAGCATCCGAGGGCGCGCATCGCGGGGATCACGCTGGGGCACGATGGCGTGGCGCACAGCCATCCGGCGTACCAGCAGTTGATCAAGAACGCCGTGGAGTGGTCCGCGGGGAAGTGAGGCGCGAGCCGGACTCGTGACCACTGGCTTCGTGGCCGCCGCGGTGACGCGGTGGACCTCACGTAGCGCGGCAAGGCGCAGCGCGGCGGACGTAGCGCGGGCGTCCCCGCCTGCGGTTAGTCGCGGGCGTCTCGCCTGCGATTGGCTTCGGCGAGGAAGGCTTCGCTGCGTTGGTTCCGTCCGCCGCCTCACGGCGTCGGCCACGAGGCTGCTGGTGTGGAGCGGGCGTCCTCGCCTGCGCAAATCGCGGGCGTCCCCGCCCGCGTGAGTTTCCGTGGGTAGGCCTGCCCGCGCTACGCCAAGTCCACCGCCTCACGGCGTCGGCCACGTCGCACTCCCACGCTCTACTTCGCGGCAGCCGTTTCCTTTTCCCGCTCCTTCGGCTCGAACCACGCGTAGAGCACGGGCAACACCACCAGCGTCAGCAGCGTCGAGCTCAGGATCCCGCCGATCACGACGGTCGCCAGCGGACGCTGCACCTCGGCCCCGGCCCCGGTCGCCATCGCGGTCGGGACGAATCCGAGCGACGCCACCAGCGCGGTCATGAGCACGGGACGCAGACGCCCCAGCGATCCCTCGCGCACGGCCTCGGCGAGGCGCGCGCCTTCCCTGCGGAGTTCGTTGAAGCAGCTCACCATCACGAGGCCGTTGAGCACGGCGACGCCGCTGAGCGCGATGAACCCGATGGCCGCCGTGACGCTGAATGGCATCCCGCGGCAACCCAGCGCGAGCGCGCCGCCGGTCATCGCGAGCGGTATGCCGGAACAGACCAGGAAGGCCTGGCGAACGCTGCCGAACGCCATGAACACCAGCACGAAGATCAGGCCCAGCGTGGCGGGCACCACGATCGCGAGCCGCGCGCGGGCATCCTGGAGCCGCTGGAATTGCCCGCCGAACTCGATCGAGTAACCGTCCGGCACCGGCACTTTCTCGCGGATGATCGCCTGGGCGTTCCGCACCCAGCCCTCGATGTCCCGGGTGTCGAGGTTGACCATGAGCGCGGCACGCCGCCGCCCGTCGTCGCGCCGGATCGGCTGCACGGACTCGACGTTGGCGATGTCGGCGAGTTCGCCGAGCGGCACCAACCCGAATTCACCGACGCGAATGGACAACGCCTTGATCTGCGCCGGGTCGTCGCGCAGGTCGCCGCGCAACCGGACCACGATGTCGTGCGTGTGGGTGCCGTGGCCGAAGGTCCCGACCGTCTGGCCCGCCAACGCCACCGCGATCGCGTCGTTCAACGCGCCCGACGCCAAATTGCGTCTCGCGAGCGCCTCGCGCCTCGGCGTGACCGTGAGCATCGACGTGCGTCCGTCGGTCTCGTGCTCGATTTCCCGGTGGCCCGGCAACGCCTCGAGCAACTCCTTGATCCGCGTCGCGGTCGAGTCGAGCACGTCGAAGTCGGGACCGAACACCTTGATCGAAAGGTCGGCGCGGACACCCTCGAGCATTTCGTTGAACCGCATCGCGATGGGTTGGGAACCAACGGCGGTCGTGTTGGTGAGCGTTGCCTCGATCTCCTTCCGCATGATTTCCACGAGCGCGTCCTTGCCGATCGGTCGTCCGTCGACGCGACGCCACGTCGAGACGGGCGCGTAGGACACGTAAAAATCCGCCTCGTTCGCCGACATCGGGTCGGTGGCGACCTCCGAGGTGCCGATGCGCGAGAACATATTCGTCACCTCGGGGAACCGTTCGCGGACGAGCGTCTCGGTGCGGATCTGGTCGGCGACGGAGGCCTCGAGGCTCTGGCCGACGGGGCGATAGAGGCCGAAGGTGGTGGAACCCTCGTCGAGCTGGGGGACGAATTCCGCGCCGAGACGCAGGAACACCGTGATCCCGGCGGCGAACAACACGACGGCACCCGCAACCACGGCGACACGGTGGGCCATGGCAAGATCCAGCACCCGTCCGTAGGCCCGCCCTGCGAGCCGCATGACCGCGTTTTCCTTCGGGCCGGCGTCGTCGCCGAGAAGGAACGACGCGAGCACGGGCATGAGCGTGAGCGCGAGCACCAGGGCGCCGCCGAGCGCGAGCATCACGGTGAGCGCCATGGGATGGAACATTTTCCCCTCCACGCCGGTGAGCGCGAGGATCGGGAGGTAGACCACGGTGATGATCAACACGCCGAAGAAGACCGGCGATCCGACCTGTCGCGCGGCCGCCAGGACCACGCCGTGGCGTTCCGCCGGGGACAGCGCGCGGCCGAGTTGGCGACGGCGGGCCGCGAGTTGGCGGACGATGTTTTCCACGATGACCACGGCACCGTCGATGATGAGGCCGAAGTCGACGGCGCCGAGGCTCATGAGGTTGCCGGAGATGCCGAGCCGCGACATCCCGATGATCGCCGCGAGGAACGAGAGCGGGATGGCGCACGCGACGATGAAGGCCGCGCGCGCGTTGCCGAGAAGGAGAAGCAGGACGCAGGCGACGAGGATGGCGCCCTCGGACAGGTTCCGCTTCACGGTCCCCACGGTGCGGTCGACCAGATCGGAGCGGTCGTAGAGCACGTGGAGCTCGATGCCGCGCGGAAGCCGCCCGCGCAGTTCGCCGACGCGGAGGGCGATGCGGTGCGCGACGACGCGGCTGTTCTCGCCGGTGAGCATCAAGGCGGTCCCGACGACGGCCTCGGCGCCGTTCTCGGTCGCGGCTCCGGTGCGCGGCGACGAATCGATGCGGACCTCGGCGAGGTCGCGCACACGGAGGGGATGGATTCCGGCGGCGTACTTGACGGGGAGGTCCGCGATTTCCTCGAGGGTGGTGGGTTTGGTGGCGGCACGGACCACGAGTTGCATCCCGCCGCGGGTGACGATGCCGCCTCCGGTGTTGTCGGTGTTGCGCGCGATGACGGCGGCGAGTTCGCCGAACGAGAGATTGGCGTCGCGGAGTTTCGCGGGGTCGGGCTGCACGACGACCTGGCCGGTGAAGCCGCCGATCGAGTTGATCTCGGCGACGCCGGGCGTGGCACGGAGGAAAGGCTTGGCGACGAATTCCTGTGCCTCGCGGAGTTCAAGAAGCCGGGAGAACGCGTCGGCCGGCCGATTGGTGGCGTTGGGTTGCCACGCCAACGAGTAGTAGAAGATCTCGCCGAGGCCGGTGCTGATCGGCGCGAGCGCGGGGTCGGCGCCCGCGGGCAAACGGTCGCGCGCGGACTGGATGCGCTCGGCGACGAGTTGGCGGCAGCGGTAGATGTCGACGCCGTCCTCGAACTGCAGGGTGACCTGCGAAAGACCGAACTTGGTGAGCGAGCGCATCTCGGACAACCGCGGGATGCCGGCGAGTTCCTGCTCGAGGACGCGCGTCACGAGCATCTCGGATTCCTCGGGTGCGAGCGCGCGGACCTCGGTGTTGACCTGCACCTGCGGCTGGATGATGTCGGGAACGGCGTCGACCGGAAGCTCGCGTGCCGACCAGATGCCGACGCCGAGCAGCGCCGCGACCGCGAGCAGGACGATGGGGCGCTGGCGGAGCGAGAACCCGATGATGCGTTCGATCATGGACGCGCGGGTTGGGCGCCAACGAGGCCGAGGCCGGTGGCGCGTTCCAGTTCGACGGCGGCCGCGAGGGCGGCGCGACGGGTGTCGAGGAGCGATTCGACGGCCTCGAGGTATTGCTTCTGCAACTCGACGTACGTCGCGGCGGGCACGGCACCGAGCCGGTAGTGACGGTCGGCGAGTTCCGCGGCCTCGGCGAAATGGCCGACGGCGTCCGGCGTCCAGTCCGCGAGTTCCGCGAGATGCGAGTCGTATCCGGTGGCGGCGGTGAGGACGCGTCGCTCCACGTCGCGCCGCGACGTCTCGAGCAACGCGGCGGCCTGCTGTCGGCGGGCCTCGGCGGCGGCGACGTTCGAGTCGCGGTTGCGCCAGAGCGGGAGCGGGAAGGAAATCCCGACGCCGAGGGTTTGGTCGAGGCTGCTGCCTTCCTGCCGGGAAAACGACGGGCCGACCTGGAAGGCGGGCCAGCGTTCGTTGCGCGCGAGATCGACGCGGAATCCCTGCTGCACCAATTCCGCGGCGCGGGTCCGCAGCTCGAAGTTGTTGGTGTTCGCGGCGGCCATGAGGTCGGCAAGCGCGGGACGCGCGGGCAATTGCGGGCCCGTCGACGCGACGACGAGCGGCGTGTCGAGCGCGGCGCCGCGAAGGAGGTTCAGGTCGATCCGTTCCCGGTTCGCCGCGAGCTCGGAGTCGGCGGCGCGGCGGCGCAGCGTGAGCTCGGTGGCCTCGAGGATCCGCACCTCGAGTTGCGGCGCGATGCCCGCGGGATCGCGCTGGACGAGGACCTCGCGGAGGTCGCGGAAACGCCGCGCGACCCCGCGGGCGATGCGTGACTTCTCCTCGGAACCGGCAAGCCCGAGCGCGGTCTCGCGGACCTTCCCGGCGAGTTCGCGGCGAAAGGCGTCGAGTCCGAGCGTCGCGAGCGCCACGTCCTGGTTCGCGATCGCCTTCCGCAGGGAAAGCCGGCCGGGCCATTCGAAGGTCTGCCGGATGCTGGCCGACCACGCGGCGCCCTCGCCGGCCAGGGAGTGGTCGGGGTTCCTGCTGCGGATTTGGCCGCCTTGAACATCGACGGACGGTTGGGCGAGTCGGCCCGCCGTCTTGGTTTCGGCGCGGGCGGCGTCGAGTTGCGCGGTGTAGAAACCCAGCTCGGCGTTGCGGGAAAGGGCCTCGGCGACGAGCGCGTCGGGCGTCGTCGGGGCCGGATCCTCGGCCAGCGAAAGGGTCGCGGCCGCGATCGCGGCGAGAATCGGAAACCTGGAAAACAATGTGTTCATGGAACGGAACGATCGGTGACAACGGACGGAGGGGATCCGCCGGGAAACGGTCCCGGGATCCTTTGGGAGAAATCCGGACCAGCCGGTGGGGACGGAACGCCCCGCGGGACTCAGCAGCGCAGCACGTGCGTGCGCGCGACCCGGACGGAGGCCGCGAGCGAGTGCGCCACGGTGTCGGGCGCGACGAAGGGCGGCGCAACCGGCATCACGGGAATCCACGCGGTCGCGGGCATCGGCAACGCGACGCGGATCGTTCCCGATCCCGGCAATGTTCGGGTGGCATCCACCCGCGCCATCACGCCGCCGCTGGGACCGAATTCGAAAACGTGGTCGGTCGTGGCGGGGCACGCGGGTTTTGCGAACACGGCCAACGCGGGGACCGACAAACGACGGGGATGCACCGCGGCATGTTCGTCGTCGTGGGCCATCACGACGCGCATGCCGGCCGGTCCCATCTCGATCCGGACGCGATGTCCGCCTTCCCAGATCCCGAGCGAAGCCGTCAGGAGCGTGGCGAACCAACCGAGCCCCGAGAGATACGCGACCAATCCGAACACCGCGAGCGCACGGCCCCTCGGGGGCGGTCGCGACGGTACGGAACGGGCGGTCATCGCGCGGACTCTACGCGGCGGTCCGACCGCCGCAACGTCGGGTTTCGAAAGTCGGTCCGGGACGGCGGCGTGCCCAGTGCGGTGTAGGGCGGCCGTCCCCGGCTGCACAGGCAGAGCCGTCCCCGGCTCGGTGAAGGTGCAACCACAAAGCTCGGCTCGGGCGGGGACGCCCTCGATTGCGCAGGCGAGACGCCCGCGGCTACGGCAGGCGGGGACGCCCGCTCTACGCGCTACGGTTTCGCGGGGATCGCTTGTGGCAGCACGCGGACGGTGATTTTCGACGCATCCCTGGTGCCGCGATAAACGCGTTGGGTCGCCTTGTGGAAATCCTCGGCCTTCGCGTTGTAGATGTTCACGAAGGTCTGGGGATTGCGGTCGACCAACGGGAACCAACTGCTCTGGACCTGCACCATGATCCGGTGCCCGCGACGGAACGTGTGCAGCACGTCGGGCATCTCGAATTCGACCGGCGTCACCTCGCCCGGCACCATTGCCTCGGGTTTCTCGAAACTCCCGCGGTACCGCGCCCGCATCACGTCGCCGCGCACCAATTGTTGGTAGCCGCCCATCCGCACGTGCGACGGATTCGGCTCCGGATCCGGATAATCGGGATCGTACACGTCGATGAGTTTGGCCACCCAGTCGGCGTCGGTGCCGGTCGTCGAGACCCGCAGCGCTACCTTCAGCGGTCCCGCGAACGTCAGGTCTTCCTCGAGCGGCGCGGTCTCGTACACGAGCACGTCGGGACGGGACGCGGCGAAACGCTGGTCGTGCGTCGGATAACCGCGCGGGTAATCCGTCGTGACCTCGAGCGTGAACGGAACGGGCTTTGCCGGATCGGCGACATATTCGTCGAAGGCGTCGGCGCCCCCGGCCGGCGCGGAGTCGGCGACGAGCTTGCCGCCCGGATGGAAGTAGAGCGTCGACTCGCGGGTCCCGGCCGGTGGCCACGCGTCGAATTTCCGCCAGCGATCCGTGCCGGTCTCGAACATCTGCGCCTCCGCGCCGACCGCGTTCGTGTCGCCCTTGAGGTGACGCTTGAAAAACGGCAGCTCGATCTTCTGTCGGTAGTAATCGCCCGTCTTCGAGCGGAAGGAAACGTCGCCGACCTTCTCGCCGTCGGCACGGCCCCATTGCCCGTGCGTCCACGGGCCCATGACGATCTGGTTGGTGATCCCCGGATTGAGTTTCTCGGTCCAGCGGTAGGTCTCGAGCGCGCCGAAGAGGTCCTCGCCGTCGAACCATCCGCCGACCGTCAGCACGGCGCAGGAAACGCCCTTGAGATGCGGGCGGATGTTCCGCGCCTGCCACCACGCGTCGTAGTCGGGGTGCTCGAGGAACTCCTTCCATGCCGGGACGCGTCCCTTGAAATGCAAGTCCTCGGAATTCCGCAGCGGTCCCATGCGGAGATAGAAATCGTATCCGTCCGGATTCCCGAAAAGGTAGTGGCGGTCTGACTCGTGCAACGGGTCCTCGTTCCGGTATTCGAAGGCCCAGAAGAAATTGAAATTCTGCGACAGGAAGAACGCGCCGTTGTGGTGGATGTCGTCGCCCATGAACCAATCGCTGATCGGCGCCTGGGGCGACGCCGCCTTGAGCGCGGGATGGCCATCGATCATGCCCATCGACGTGTAGAACCCGGGATACGAGATCCCGAACATCCCCACGCGGCCGTTGTTTCCCGGGACGTTCTTCACGAGCCAATCGATGGTGTCCCACGCGTCGGTGCTCTCGTCCGCATCCTTCGGGCCCTTGTTCGTGTTGAATGGCCTTACATGCACGTACGCGCCCTCGGACCCATAACGGCCGCGCACGTCCTGCGTGACCATGATGAACCCATCCCGCGCGAGCGCCTCGAACGACCCGCCGGCGTCGGAGTAGCGGTCGGGCCCGTACGGTTTCACGGCGTACGGCGTGCGCGTGAGGACGATGGGATAGTTCGTGGAGTCGTCCTTTGGCACGAAGATGCGCGTGAAGAGACGGACGCCGTCGCGCATCGGGACGCGGGACTCGTACTTGGTGAAATGCTCGGCCATCCACGCGGAGTCCGCGCCGTCGGCCAACGCGTGGATGGAGAGGAAGGCGGAGACGAGGAAGACGAGGGAAGGCCACCGGAACCACGCGTGCGGTTTCATGGCGGCGATTGAAACCGGACTGGTTGGGGTTGGCGAGTGCGGGTTCCGGGTTCGCCCGAAACGATTCGGGATTTGTTTGCAGGAAGAAACGGAGGGCGGGAGACGGGGCTTCGGAAATTGTATTGAACCACGAAACACACGAAACACACGAAAAGTGGAGGGTGGGATTGGCGGGCGTCGATTCGGCCGGGGGTGGATTTGAGACGGCGATTGACCGGAGGATCGATCGAACCATCGTGGGCCTGCATGGAGACCGTCACGATCTCGTCCAAGTTTCAGGTGGTCATTCCAAGGAGCGTCCGCGTTGCAATGGCGCTTCGGCCGGGTGAGAAAGGGATGGTCATTCCGTTTCTAGACCGAATCGAGATCGTCCGGGTCCGCGACGTTCGCCACTTGCGCGGGTTCATCAAAGGGTTGAACACCTCGTTCGTCCGCGATGGCGAACGGGACTAAACGTGGTCTTTGCCCCCATTGGTTGGCCTTTGTGCCACTTGGCGTGAGATAGTTCCTCCACCGCTCCTGCAGGGTTTCGGGTTATACAAATCCGACGGGATGCGGTGTCTTCTTGAACGATGGCCCGTTCCCGAGACCATGAGTCAGAATTCAAATCGCGGTGAAGAGCCGCCACCCGTTCCGCGCCGCCGTGGATTGGGGTGGTGGCTGTGCGTGTTGGCCGCGGTGTTGGTTCCCTGCCTCTTTCTCCGCTCGCTGAGAACGGGGGAAGTCGGAAAAGGCGGCAATGGCGAAGCCGTCCGTGCCGGCAAGGACGCGAGTCGTTCCGCGCGTCCCAAACCACCGTCGCGCATGGGCCGCGCGGAGCCGTCGCGGCTCGCCGCCGGGGCCTCGCCGGAAGCAATCGTCGCGGACAAAATCGCGCGGTTGGCGGCCCAGCGCGAGGGCGTGGCGCGGCGGATGGCGGCGGATCATCACGTCGAACTGCCGCCGGATGTGGAACGTTTTTTCGCGGCGGCGCGGGAAGGCGACTGGGACAAGATGTCGGCGCTGTACGGGCAATTGGCGGCACGCCGCAACGCGCCCGACCACGGCAAGGAAGCATGGGCGGGACTCGACAGGTTGGCGGCGGCCGAACGAAACGCGCTGTCGGCCGTGTGGCAGTCGGTGCACGACACGTTTGGTGTCGCCGAGCAGGCGCACCTGTGGCCCGCGAAGCAGTTGCTCGACTACGGGGACTCGGTGATGTCCGCGCTGAAGCCGGGAATGGTCTATGTCGGCGGAACCGATCCCGGGCGGTGGGTCCCGGAATTGATGAACGAGACGGGCGACGCGGAACCGCGCGTCGTGATCACGCAGAACGCCCTCGCGGACACCAGCTACCTCGAGTACGCGAGAATTCTGTATGGCGACCGGATTTCGCTGCCGGACGAGGCGGCTTCCGGGAAAATTTTCGCCGAGTACAGCGAGGACGCGCAGCGACGCGCAGAACACGACCGCGACCATCCCGACGAGCCCCCGCAGTTGAAGCCCGGCGAGGACATCCGGATCGAGCCCGACGGCCGCACCAGCGTGTCGGGACAGGTCGCGGTGATGGCAATCAACGAGCGGATATTGCAGTCAATCCTCGCGACAAACCCGGACCTTTCGTTCGGATTGCAGGAATCGTTCCCGCTCAAGGGCACCTATCCCGACGCGGTGCCGCTCGGGCCGATCATGGAACTCCGCGGCGACGGCGGCGGCGCGCCGCTGACTGCGGAGCGCGGCGGCGAGATCGTAGCGAATTGGCAAGGCACGTTGGACCGCATGCGCGCGGATCCGGCCTCCATGGATTCGGACGAAACGATGAAGGCGTACTCGCACGACGCGAACTCCCAGGCGAATTTGTTGGCTGCCCGCGGCCTGGCATCGGATGCGGAGAAGACCTATCGGCTCGCGCTGGACCTTTATCCGGGAAGCACGGAGGCGCTGGGCAGCGTGGTCGGGTTGATGGCGGCCGCGGGCCGCACGGACGAGGCACGCGAATGGCTCGATGGGCTCGTCGCGCCGACGGCGGAGTTCAAGGATCGGATCGACGCGTTGAGGAAAACACTCGGGGCGGCGAAGCCCTGAGGGGAACAGCCCCGCGTAGGTGGGTGACGGCGGCCCGCCGTCACGGGTGGCTTGCGAGGCTTGCTCCGTGGCTGGAGGGACTTGCCGCAAAGTGACGGCGGGGCCGCCGTCACCCACGCAGGTTGGGGTCCGCCGTCACCCACGCAGGCTTGGTCCACCGTCTCACGACGGCGGCTACAGGTTCAGCTACCGGCGCGGCGTTGCCTCATTCACACGGTTTCATTTTCGATGGGATCGTGTCCTCTATCCGCCGTCGCACTGGCCGCGGATCGCATGTCGCGTCGTCGTTCCATCGTTGGATTTCATTTCCTGTTCGCGCTCTCGGGCTCGGCCGGGCTCGGGCTGCAACTAGCCTGGACGCGGATGCTGGCGTTCGGCCTCGGGCACGAGGCGCCGGCCACCTTCGGCGTGGTCACGGTGTTCCTCGCGGGACTCGCGGCCGGGGCCTGGGCACACGATCGGTTCGGCGCGAACTCGGGGGACGCCGCGCGGCGTTGCGCGTGGCTCGAGGCGGCCACCGGCGCGTGGGCGCTCGCGACCGTGGCGGTCATCCCGGCGTTGGCGGAGCTCTCGTGGAAGTGGGTCGGACCCACGCCCGGAACCGCCGTGCATTGGATCATCAGCCTCGCGGTGCCCGCGCTGGCATTGCTCCCGGCCACGCTCGCAATGGGCGCGACGTTGCCCGCTACGGAACGGTTGGTCTCGGAAATCCGCGCGGATGGGCGCCGCGTGGGCCCGTTGTACGCCGCAAACACATTCGGTGCCGTGGCCGGCATCGTGGCGTCGGTGTGGTTCCTGCAACCGACGCTCGGACTGAGTCGCACGATCGTGGCCTTCGCGGCGTTGAACGGCGCGTGCGCGATCGGATTCGTTGGGTTGGGACGCGCGAAAAATGCCGTCGGCGAAAAACCAACGTCCCGGATTCCCGTCGACGGCGGAGCCGTCCGCCACCGACGCGGCGATGCCGTGAGATTGTTTGCCACGGGAGTGCTCGGGATCGGTTTCGAGATACTGGCCGTGCGGTTGCTCGGGCAGGCGCTGGACAACACGGTCTTCACCTACGCGGGAATTCTCGCGGCATACCTTTTGGGAACGGCCGTGGGCGCGGCGTTGCGCAACCGTCTGGCGCCCGAGCCGGAAAAAGCAATGCGGTGGCTGTTCCCGGCCCTCGCCGCTTCGCTTGCTGCGAGCGGATTCGTGCTCGCGGGCGCGCCGGAGTGGATCCCGCGGTTGCACGCCGCGCTCGGCGAGGGAATGGCGACGGCGGCGCTGACGGAGTTGCTCGCGGCGTTGGCCGTCGTGGGTCCGCCAACGATCCTCATGGGCCTGCTGTTCGGTTCGCTGGTCCAGTCGGCGCGATCATCGTCCGCGCGGGTGGGCCGGGCCGTGTCGCTGAACACGATCGGCGGCGCGATCGCGCCCGTGTTGATCGGACTCGGATTGCTGCCGTGGATCGGGAGTCGGTGGACGCTCGTGGCGTTGGGCGCCGGCTATCTCGCCCTCACGCCGCGGGCGCGCGGCATGCGTTGGGCATTGCCGTTGGCGGCCGCGGTGGCGCTCGCGTTGGTTCCGGCGGGGCTTCATCTCCAACGATTGCCCGAGGGCGCGCGGATGGTGTCGTTGAGGGAAGGGCCGGGCGACACCGTCGCGGTGATCGAGTATCCGGACCACCAGCGCGCGCTCCGCGTGAACAACCGGTTCACCATGGGCGGCACGGCGTCGGCGAACGCGGAGCGCCGACACGGGCACATCCCGCTGCTGTTGCACCCGCACCCGACCAACGCGCTGTTTCTCGGCGTGGGGACCGGCATCTCGTTCGCGTCGCTCGGCACGCACCCCGGCGTCGCGTCGGACGGCGTGGAACTCGTGCCCGAGATCGCGGCGTCGCGCGGGGAATTCGCGCCCTTCAACACGCTGGCCCCCGCGCAACGGGTCACCGTGGCCGACGCGCGGCGTTTCGTGCGCGCGACCGGGACGCGCTACGACGTGGTGATCGCGGACCTTTTCCATCCGTCGCGCGACGGCGCGGGTGGCCTCTACACGCGGGAACAATTCCGGGCGATCCGCGCGCGTCTCGCGGACGACGGTCTTTTCTGCCAATGGCTGCCGTTGTTCCAGCTCGACCTGCCGACGTTGCAAACGATCGTGCGCACGTTTCTGGAGGTGTTCCCCGAGGGCGACGCGTTCCTGCTGCGGTTCAACGCCGACACGCCGGTGTTGGGGTTGGTCGGCGGGACGCGACGGCTGCGATTCGACGAGGGATGGCACTCGCGCCGGACCGCGGAGCCGCCGGTGGCCGCGGCGTTGCGGCCGCTGGTGCTGGGCGACGAATGGCAATTGTTCGGAACGTGGTTCGGCGACGCGGCGTGGCTCGGTCGATTGGCCGGGGACGCGCCGATCAACACCGACGACCGTCCGGTGGTGGTGTTCGGCGCGGCACGGACGTTGGCCGGACGCCCGGCGCCGGGATTCGCGTTGCTGGAGCAACTGCTCGATCGTCCGCGGCCCGCGCCGGACGGGGTGTTCGTACCCGGGACGGGGCGCGCGTGGCTGGATCGGTTGGCGGCGTTCGTGACGGCGCGGGATTTTTATCTACGCGGATTGATCGCGGATGCGTCGGGAAGGAAGTCGGAAGCCGAGTTGGCGTTCCTCGGGAGCGTGCGGGCGAGCGCGGATTTCCCGAGCGGCTACTCGCAGTTGCTGGCGCGGGCGACGCAGCAGGCGCGGTCGGATCCGG
>JANYDN010000067.1 GCA_025363585.1 Verrucomicrobiota bacterium
TTTACGCGGATCGCGACGGCTCGCTGTTGGTCGGCAACTGGGTTTCCGACGTCATGAGGCTGCCACCGCACCGCGCCGGGGAACCCGCCGGCCGGTTCCAACCGTTCAAGGATATCGGGCCGACATCGTTCGTGCTTCGCGACCGCGACGGCGTTTTGTGGGGTGGTGGCGACGTCGGACTCGCCCGGTTCGTAGAGCATCGGCGCGATGTGAAAACCTCTGAGGCCGTCCGATCGGTCGAAAGTGCCGTCGAGGATGCGAATGGAAACCTCTGGGTCAGGCCTTACGAGACGATGCCCGAGGTCGGGATCCATCGGTTTCGGAACGGCCAGTTCACCAACATCGTTTCCGGCAAGGACGGGTCCCAAATCCAAGCGGCGACGCTGCTGCCGCTCCCGGACGGCGCGATGCTGATCGGGACGCGGGGTGGTTTGCTGCGCGTCGAATCCGGCGCGACCAACGCGATGCCGATGACGAGCACGCCCGTTGCGGACGCCGTGGTCCGCGGGCTTTCGCGCGACGACGCGGGGCGGATCTGGATCGCCACGACCGCGGGACTGCACGTCACAGACGGCACGGCGTGGAGCCGAATCGACGAGCTGGACGGGTTGCCCGACCGACGCATCGCCAGCCTCGTGCCGAGCCGCGGCGGCGGGCTGTGGATGGGACTCTACTACAACAAAGGGCTGGCCCGATACCAACCCTCGACCAACAAGCCCGCCGCGCCGCGCATCCTGGCGCAGGCGGGGCGCGGTACGGCGAAGGAGACGGAACGACTCGGTGTGTTGACCGGCGAACGCGTCACGCTGGGATTCCGGCAGGTGGATTTCCGCACGCAGCCCGCGCGGCGCCAATACCGATGGCAAGTCCGGCGCGGCCACGGCGCGTCGTCGGATTTCAGGGACGGTTGGGGAAAGCCCGAGCAAACACGCCAGGCCGAGTGGACCTTCGACGAGCCCGGACCGTGGACGTTCGCGGTGCAATACATCGACCGCGATCTCAACTACTCGCCGGTGTCGGTGCTGTGGATGGACGCGGCGGCGCCATGGTACGCGAACCCCGCGGTGATCGTGCCGATCGGGATCCTCAACACCGCGTTGCTGGGCTGGGCCGGGACCGCCGGTTGGCTCTACCTGCGCAAGCGCCGCGAGACCGACCGCCTCCGCGCCGAGATGCTCGACAACGAACGCAGCGCCCGGGCCTCGCTCGAGCGCGAGAACGCCGAGCGACGCCGCGCCGAGGAAGAGGCCGCCGCCGCCAACGCGGCCAAGAGCCGCTTCCTCGCCAATGTCAGCCACGAACTCCGCACCCCGCTCAACGCCATCATCGGCTACAGCGAGATCGTGCAGGAAGACCTTGTGGACGCCGGGCTGGACCGGCTCCTTCCGGATCTCCGGAAAATCAACGGTGCCGCGCGGCACCAACTCGGGCTCGTCAATGACATCCTCGACCTGGCCAAGATCGAGGCCGGGAAGATGACGCTGGCGCCGGAGACCTTCGATATCCGCGGACTCATCGACGACGTCGCTTCGACGGTGGCCCCGCTGGTCGCCAAGAACGGCAACCAATTCCATATCGAATGCAGGGAGCCCCTCGGGTCCGCCTACAATGACGCGACGAAGCTGCGCCAAGTGCTTCTGAACCTCCTGAGCAACGCGGCGAAATTCACCGAGCACGGCTCGGTGACGCTGCGCGTTTCCCAGGCGACGGACGCCGACGGGGCCGGGCAAATCCGGGCCGAGGTGATCGACACGGGAATCGGCCTCACGCCGGAGCAGTTGTCGCGATTGTTCGAGGCGTTCGTGCAGGCCGAAGCCTCGACCACGGGCAAATACGGCGGGACCGGACTGGGGCTCGCGATTTGTCGCGCGCTTTGCGAGTTGATGGGAGGGACGATCACGGTGACCAGCGAGCCCGGCGTGGGATCGACGTTCACCGCGATGCTTCCGTCCCGGGTTGCGCCACCGTCTTCCGGAGGCGCCACGAAAGCCGGTTGATGCGCGTGCCGAATTCCGAGGCGGTGCTCGGGACCACTCCGTGATGCGACATCCCGCCCGATGTCGAGGGTCCTCCCAATGCAAGCTTGCCGTTGCTTGACGCGCACGAAAGCCGGGTGAACTTGGGCAGGCCGTCCGAGGTTCGGATGACGACCACCCGCATGACCAAAACCGACGAACGCGATCCGGGATCAGGCCGCCCGCACGCATTCACCCTCGTCGAATTGCTGGTGGTCATCGCGATCATCGCCGTGCTGGGCGCGCTCCTCCTCCCGGCGCTGGCGAAGGCACGAGAGGCCGGTCGTCGATCGGCCTGCCTGTCGAACCTCCGGCAAGTTGCCCTGGGCGCGCGACTCTACATGGATGATCATGGCGGAGGGCTGTTCCATCATCACGAAGGCTGGGTGCTCGACGATGGGACGCAGGTCGATGTGTTGCCCGCGACGCCGGCCGGATGCGTGGGCGGAGGTTCCGGAAACAGCCAGGCCGAGAAACCGTGGGTGATCCTGCTCCAACCCTACCTACGCAGCCGTCCGGCGGCGTTTTGCCCTTCCGACCGCAGCGCGCGCTCGAGGGTTCTTGCGACCGATCTGGCGGCCTACAACGGGGGCATTGCCGACGGCGGCCAGGCTCCCCCGCCCGGTTCCGAACTGGCTCTCGCCCGGACAGGCCACCTCACGATCCAAAGCTATCTGCTCAATTCGATCTTCACCCACAAGTGCGCAAGGTACGCCGTGGAGGGATCGCTTGCCGGGTTCGCGACCGACGCCGCGGTCAACGCGTTGCCCGATCCGAACATCATCATGTTTTCCGAGCGCAACTCGGAGGCGCTGGACTCGCCGGAAAATCCGGAGTTCGGCAACGTGGGCCAGGATGACTATGACGCTTGGGTGGGGGAATCGGCACTCGTCAGGTGGGGGTCGGGAAGCTTCTCCGACCAAGGTTGGATCCGGTATAACCGACATCAAGCGGGCGCCAACTACGTCTTCGCCGACGGGCATGTCGACTACCTCCGATGGCGCAACGCGCGGACGCACCAATATCCGGACCAACGCGTGCGAAACCCATTGGCGGGCCCGCCCAATTGACCCTGATCGCGGGGTGGACGGTCTTCCCTAATTCCTCCGCCAGAGCCCGATTCAAAGCCGGCTTAGCCGTATCCATGCAGTAGCGGCCGAGGAATTATCTCACGCCAAGCCGGGCCAAGGCCATCCAAGGGGGCAAAGACCGCCGGCGTGTCGTTTCACCGAACGGTGGGATCCAATCTCTGGCTCCCGATACACGTTCCCGCCTTCTTGGCCGG
>JANYDN010000068.1 GCA_025363585.1 Verrucomicrobiota bacterium
GTTTCGCGCGGTCTTGCAAAACCGATTTCGGTTTGCCCATTGGAGGGACCAGGATTTTCGGGGAGCGGTTTGCGGATGCGCCCGCTCGGGAACGCGAGACCCTTTCAAAGCATTCCCGGCAACCCATCGAATCTCCTTTCCGGAGCTTTTCGTGTGGTTCGTGTGTTTCGTGGTTCACCCACCCAACTTGATGCAAGCCGAGCAGCCCCGTGGAAGTTGCATCCACGAACTACACGAACCACACGAAAAGTCGGGGCGCCCGCCGAGGGAGTTTCGGAATTGATTGCAACAACGTGAGGGAGTTTCGTTCGGTCCCACTTCGTTGAATTCGGTTGGTCGATTGCAGCCCCGGACTTTTCGGGGGCAGTGTCCGGATGCGCCCGCAGGCGCGGGGATCCCGTGTTTGCCGTTGTGGGTTCATGGCGGAACTGGTCACGTCGCCAAATCACATCCGCATGAAACCCAGATCTCCCCGTCGTCGGATCGCCTCGGTCGGTTTGTCCGGTGGCTTTGCCCGTGTCGATTTGGCAGCCGTCCTGTGCACGACGGCAATGCTCGCGGTCCTGGTCTGCACCTCGGCAGCCACGACGTCGGTCGGCAGCCGGATCGCCATTTGCCTGGACAACCAAAAGCACCTGACGCGCGCGTGGCTTGAGTATGCCGAGGACCATGGGGGCGTCCTGCCCGGCAATCTCGATGGCGTGACCGGCGCCGCCCAGCAGGGACAAACGTGGTGCGTCGGGTGGCTGGACAACACACGGTATACGCCCGACAACACCAACACCCTGTTTCTGGCGAACTCGCAGCTGGGAAAATACGCCCGGGGCACGGAGATCTACAAATGCCCCGCGGATGTGTCGTTGAACGCCGGGAAGAAAGGGGTGCCGCGCGTCCGGTCGGTGTCGATGAATAGCTATATGGGGGAACGCGCCGGGTCTTATACGCCCGGATACCGCCAGTTCAAAACCCTCGCGCAGATCACGGACCCGGGACCGTCCAAAGCGTTTGTGTTCATCGACGAACGGGAGGAGTCCATCTGCGACGGCTGGTTCGCCATCAGCATGGAGGGATTCGATCCACGCCTGCCCGAACAAGTCGCGCTCGTGGATTTTCCCGCGGACTGGCATGACCAAGCGGGTGTGCTTTCGTTTGGTGACGGCCACGCCGAGCTATGGCGATGGCGTGATTCGCGGACCACTCCGGCGCATCGGTTGGGGGTTGCATTGAGTCTCGGAATCCACATGCCCAACAATCCCGACATCGCGCGCCTCCAGGAAGCCGCCTCGAGCCGGACGCGGTGAATTCCAAACGATCATCCCGCATGAAACCATTCCTTCGGTTGTTCGTGGCGGTCGTGCTGGCCGGCGTGGCGCCCGGTTGGGAGGGCCGGATCGCGGCGGCAACGGTTTCCATCGATGTGCTTTCGCGTGCGGTCGCCGTCGGCGTCTCCTCCCGCACGGGCAGTGGCGACTCGCTGGCGCCGGTCCTTTCGGGGAATGGCCGGTTTGTCGCGTTCGTGAGCGACGCGGCGGATCTGGTTACCAATTCCATCGCCCGCGGTCCGGGACAGGCCTACGTCAACGTCTTCGTCCGCGATCTCGCGGCCGGCACCACCGAGTTGATCAGCGTCTCGGCGGACGGCCATGGCAGTGGCCAAGGTCATTCGGTGAATCCATTGATCTCGAGCGATGGCCGTTTCGTGGTCTTCGAAAGCGATGCCGGCGATTTGGTCGACGCGGACACCAACGGGGCGCGGGACGTTTTCGTGCGCGATCGGGTTTCCGGAACGACGACGTTGGTCAGCGCGGCCGGCGTTGGACCGGGCGCGGGGAATGGCGCGTCGAGCCAAGCCGTGATGACTCCCGATGGACGCTTCGTGGCGTTCGTCAGCACGGCGGCCAACCTGGTTCCCAATGACACCAACGGCATCCCGGATGTTTTCCTGCGCGACCTGAGCCTTGGAACGACGACATTGATCAGCGAGGGGGCGGTGGCGGGTGCCAATGCGTTCGCGACCTCGCGGAACCCGTCGATCGGTGACGATGGGAAAGTGGTGGCGTTCTCCAGCACGGCGACCGGACTCCTGGCGGAAGTCAGCGATGCGACGGGACACGTGTATGTCCGGGACGTCGCCTCGGGGCACACCGAATGGATTAGTCATCAGCCGGCGCCGGAATTCGCCCCCGGAAGCATCAGCTTCAATCCGGCACTTAGCGGCGACGGACGCTATGTGGCGTTCAAGACCGCGATGACCGTTCGGACCGAACCGACGGCCTATCGATGGGATCGCAAGGATGGCGTGCTGCGCCATGTGGCCGATGGGGTCGGGATGGATCTGGCCGGCGAGCCGGATGGAAAGGGGCCGATGCTCAGCGCGGACGGGGGCCGGATTTGCTACCTCGCGGGTCGACAGGTTTACGTCTGGGACGCTGCAACCGGTACGCCGGTGCTGGCCAGTGTCACGACCACGGGAACCACCAACACCAGCGAAGGCTGTGTGTCGGCATCCATGAATCGGGCAGGCACGCATGTGGTCTTTGTCAGCAGTGCCGCGGATCTGGGCGTCGAGGATACCCACGGTGCGGCGCAGGCGTTCGTGCGTGACTTGTCGGCAGGCGTGACGCGAACGGTGAGCGTCGGGTCGTCGGGCGTGGCACTCAAGCGCGACGCCGCGTGTCCCGTGCTTTCGGATGACGGAACTCGGATCGCGTATCAGACCGACGATACAACGCTGGTCGACGGGGACGACAATGCGTCGGCCGACGTGTTCGTCCGGGATGTTCCGGCGGGCGTGACGCAATTGGTTTCGGCGCGCGATGCACGATTGCCGCGGGTGACGGGCAACCGTCGGAGCCAACTGGATGCCGTGAGCGCGGATGGCCTGACGGTCGTGTTCACGAGTCTCGCGGAGGATCTGGTAGCCAACGACCACAATGGCGCGCCGGATATATTTGCGGCGAATCCAATGACGGGCGCGGTCGAGTTGATCAGCGTGAGTCCGGTCACGGGGCAAAGTGGGAACGGCGGTTCCCAGTCGTCCGTTATCTCGGGCACGGGCGTCGTCGTCGCGTTTGCCAGCACGGCCACGGATCTAAGTCCATTGGCAACGACGGGCCATGGCGATGTCTATGTCTGCGACCTGGGCAACCATCAGACGACCCTCGCGAGCGTCGATGCGGTCGGAACCGGGGGCGGGGATCGGCCGTCGAGCTTGGCGGGAATCTCGTCGAGCGGGCGATATGTCGTCTTCGCGGGATTCTCGACGGATCTGGTGTCGGCGACACCGCCGAGCACCTTCGGACTATTCTCTCGCGATCTCGCGATGGGCTTGACGACGGAGTTGGGGACCGGGCCGTTTGTTACAGGCAATCCCCTTTCATATGTTTTCGGAGAGGGTGCAATGGTCTTTCTGGCGTCGAGCCCGTCGTCGCGCCCGCTCTACTATCGGGCGTTCGACGGCACGACGAACGAGGCCATTGGACCCTTCTCGAATCCACGCCTCCAGGCGGTGAGCGGCGACGGTCGCTGGATCGCGTTCTCGCGTCCCACCGGTCCCGCCGGAGCTCCCGTCAAGCCGTACACACTCGAGATCTACGACCGCATCAACGCGACGAACCAGTTGGTGACGTCGGCAAGGGACCCGGTGCCGGCCTACGATGAATTGGCCCGCCAACGAATGTTCAGCGGTGACGGTCGGTCGCTGGTCTTCTCCGACACCTCGTCGCGATTGATGGAAGCCGACACCAATGGCGCAAGCGACGTGTTCGTGGCAGACCTTGATGCCGGCGTGCTGCGGTTGGTGAGTGTCAACCGAACGGGAACCGCGAGCGCGAACGGAAGTTCCGACCAAGGCTCCTTCAGCGCGGACGGACGATGGGTGGTGTTCCGAAGCACCGCGACGGATTTGACCGATGATCCGCCGGGAGTGGGTCCGCAGATCTATCTGCGTGATCTGGCGGCGGGGAAAACAATACTGGTCAGCCGCGCCTCCCAGGGCGGTGGTGGGAATGGCGGGGCGTCCCGGCCGCTGATACTTGCCGATGGCAAGACGGTGGTGTTCACGAGCACGGCCGACAATTTGGTGGCGGGCGATTTCAACGGCGCAAGAGACCTTTTTGTGGCGCGTGTTTCCGGATTCGGGACGGTGGAACCGTTCCGTGTGGACGCGCTGCGCGAGGCAGATGGCTCGGTTCGGTTGATGTGGCCATATTCCAATGGGAGCGTTTACGGGATTCAGTTCAAGCCGAGCTGGGACGACGAGTGGACCACGATGGCTTCGCCCATCACGATCGAAGGAGCGAAAGGCGTGGCCCGGGTGTCGATTGCCGGATCCGTGCAGGGATTGTTCCGGGTGGTGATCCTGCCTTGAGTCCCGTGCAGCCGAGTCCTTGCGTCGAGTGCACCGGGAAAGGAGATTGAGAGCATCGTGAAGAAGCGCCGGGGAAAGGTCTGGGCATGCCTCGCGGTGGTATTGGCGGGTGCGCTCGCCGTTTTGGTTTGGGCGGGTTTCGGCGGGCGTCATAGCAAGTCCGACTATTATTTCCCCGTCTGGCAGCGCGGCGATGATGCTTTCGGCCCGGCAATCCGCGTCGAACGGTTGCAGCGGTTGACCAACGTGGCGGTCGGCCTCCCGATCGCGCTCGATGCCGCGGAACGGACTCCGACGGAATGGGAACTCCGGTGGAACGACTCGATCGGGAAGTTGCCGAAGTGGTTGGGCCGGCATTTACCTCGATACGGCGGCGGACACATCGAACCGTCGATTTGGTTGGGACTTGCGGCGGACGACCCATCGGTCGCGGATGCAGTGGTGCGACGCTGGCCCGAATGGTCGGGCAAGGGTCCGGATTCGTCATGGCTCAAGAGCCAACGCGCGTCGGTCATCACCAACCGTACGGAATATATCCCGTTGTTGATCGAAGCGTGCCGGAGCACGAATCGGGCAGACGTGGTGTGGGCCGTCCGATGGTTGGCCGCATACCGGCCGATGACCGACGCGACGGATCACGCGATCGCGGATGCGATCCGACGATGCTGGAACGGTCCGGGACTCGAGTCCGCGATGGTCGAGGCGGGGCCCGGAGGCGTCGACATGGTGACGGCGTTGGCGGAGCAAACGAAATCGAACGTGCCCGACCGGGCCGGTTTGGCGGCCCTGCTATTGTCAAAACTCGAACCGGTACGATTTCCCCCGGACGAATCCCTCAAACCATTTTGGCCGAACCTGTCCAAGGATGCGGCGAGTCGAATCCTTGCGATCATGAGCCTTCGCCAATCCCGGACGTTGGTTTCGACGCCTTCGGCGACACGTTTTCTCGGTGATGTTCTGGCGAGACTCGATCCGGCCGGCCCACCCGACTCCCGCATTCGGATAACCATGGTTTTCCGAGTCATGGAAAATATGGGTACCAACGCGGGCCCGCTCGCCGCGCGGTTGATTCCATGGATGTCCTCGACGAACGCGACGAGGGCGAACGATGCCGCAAGATGCTTTGCATCGATCGCGCCGGCGTCCCCCGATTTGGTACGCGAGATCGTTCCCCGATTGTCCGATTCGGCCACGGCGACGCCGCTGTTGCTCTGGCTAACCTCGATCGGCACAAACGCGATCGCAGCCCAAGCGGCCGTGGAGTCGATCGCGGGGGATTCGATATTTTATGCCCGGAAGGCGCACGGGATGGATCCGGATCTGGCCCGGAGATACGGGCTGCTTCCGAAGGGTTATACCGGCAGCCCCACGCGTCCGAGTTCGACTGCCGCGACTTTCGACGAATGTGCGGAACGGCATCGGTCTTTGTGGCCCTCCCTCGAGGACGAGATCACAAGGCCCATTCCTTCCGATCTCGCCTCTCGCCTCGCGGCATTGAACGAATTCTTTCCGGATAACGGGATCCCCGACTCGACCATGGCGGAACTCGCGAGACGTTGCCTCCGCGCCATGACCAACGCCGGGCCGGCGACGGCAATCCAGCCGCCCTGATCCGGAACGATGCATTCGGCAAACGGGGATTTCTCACGCCAAGGGGGACCAAGGCCGGCCAAGAAGGCGGGAACGCGGATGGGGACCCAGACATCGAATCCCACCGTCCGGTGAAATGACACCCCTGCGGTCTTTGTCCCACCTGGATGGCCTTGGCCCGGCTTGGCGTGAGATAATTCCTCGGCCGCGACCAAATCGATCCGGCTGAGGGCGTCGATTCGCGGGCATCGGCGCGGGCGGGGACGCCCGCTGTTTGTGCAGCCGGGGACGGCCGCCCTACGACCGCCACGGAAACAATCCTGTTACGCCGCGCGTCGGTTTCGTGGCAACTTCGCGGCGAACTTCCGCGTGGGTCCGACGTCGACGGTCCACCGCATGCACCGATCGTCCATCGCCATGAAATTCCTTCGCCGGTTCGTCCCGCCCCTCGCCGCCGCGTGCGTTGCCGTCCAGCTTCGCGCCGGAGTCGTCATCAACGAAATCCTCTACCACGCGCCGGCGGACATCGACGACCTGCAGTTCGTCGAGTTGCACAACCCGGGCGACGCGCCCGTGGACCTTTCGGGATGGGCCTTCACGAAGGGCGTGAAGTTCACCTTTCCCAAGGGGACCAAGATCGATGCCGGCGGATTCGTCGTCGTCGCGCGCAACGCGGATCGGTTCAAGGAATTCTACAATCTGCCGATCGCGGGAACATTCGAGGGCGGCCTCGGACACAAGGGCGAGCGGCTGGTGTTGTCGGACGCGTCGGGACACAAGATCGACTCCGTCCATTTCCGCGACCAAGCCCCTTGGCCCACGGGCGCGGCCGGCGCATCGGGATCGCTCGAACGCATCGCGCCGGCGGGCTCTTCCGACGATCCGTCCAACTGGGTTTCCTCGCCGCTGTCGGCCGACCGCGAGAAGCCCGCGGGCACGCCGGGCAAACGCAACGCGGGCTTCCATGCGCAATTGCCGCCGTCGATCGCCGCGGTGCGCTTCGAGCCGTCGATGCCGTCGCCCGGCCAGAAGGTGAGGGTCGAGGCCGAATTGCGGGACGCGGGGTCGGCGCGGTCCGTGCGGGTGCTGCACCGCGTGGCGGGACCGGGCTTCGAGAAACCCGAGGCGGCGGTGGAGATGAAAGTGGGTGCCGGCGGGAAGTTCGTGGCGGAGATCCCGGGCGCGGCCGCGGGCGAATTGATCCGGTTCCGCGTGGAGGCGACCGGCGCCGGCGGGGCGCGGCGTTTGTTTCCGGCGGAGACCGAACCGACGCCCGGATTCACGGCCTACGTGCCCACGGCCTTCGAGCCGGGGACGGTTCCCTACGCTTGGATCATCCACACGACCGAGGCGGACCTGAAGGCGTCCAAACAAAAGCCGACGGGTCCGATGAACTTCATGCCGCCCGAGGAGATGCGGCGTTTCGCGACGATGATGCTGACGCGGACCATGGGTTTGTCGGGAGCGTGGTACCAGACGACGGCGATGGACACGTCGGGCGACGCCGCGTTGCCGGCGAAGCTCCGGCCGGTGTTCAGGAAACAACTCGAGACGCGGGACCGCATGATCACCGAGGCGCTCGCGGGCGAGCCGAACGAGGAAATGATGCGCGGCATCGACGACATGGTGCGGCGTTACACCGAGGGCGTTGCGGAAGCATTGCGGCCGCTGGTCCCGGAGGCGTCGGTGAAGGCGGTGACGGAGCAAATCGGTCGTCGTTTCGGACCGCCGGGACGCGG
The DNA here is from genome assembly GCA_025363585.1 of Verrucomicrobiota bacterium. Taxonomy (GTDB): domain Bacteria; phylum Verrucomicrobiota; class Verrucomicrobiia; order Limisphaerales; family UBA9464; genus UBA6176. The sequence goes on from JANYDN010000068.1 coordinate 7,699, forward strand.
CGCCGGGATGATCACGTCGAGGGTCGATCTCGAGGGCGCGTGGTACGCGGCGACTTACGGATCTGACGTGGACGCGGCGAAGTTCGGCGCGCTTCGGACGGCATTTTCGAAACTGGAGACGGAGCGAAAGGCCCTGGTCGAGGAAGTGACCGCCGGCAAGGGAAAAGACAACGGGTTTCGCGACCAACGCGAGCGTGCCGACGCGTTGAGCGGGCGGATCGTCACGGAGATCGGGCCGCTGGTCGTGGAATCGCAGACGAAGGAGTGGGCGGAGTGGAAGGATAGCCGCGGGGGCGGCCAAGGATTTCCGTTTGGTCCCGGTGGACCGGGTCCGGGGGGACCGCCGGGACGCGGGGGTCCGGGAGGTCCGGGAGGTCCGCCGGGTCCGCGTGGCCCCGGGGGACCGGGAGGTCCCGGTGGTCCCGGAGGCGATCGACAAGCCGCGGGTCCTCCTCCGTCGTTCCATTCGGCGTTGGTCTACTTCGATCCCGCCACCCGCCGAACGGAAGTGTTCGATTACATCGCGATCACGTCGCGCAAGGGCGGGCAGAAGGTGCACCTGCGGAAGGAGCACGCGCTCGATGCCATGACGACCTTCGCGTTGATCTTCGAGGGGGCGACGGAATCGCTGGTGGAGAACCTGTCGTACGAGGTGTACCGGCGCGCGGGGATGCCGTCGGAGCGCAGCGATTTCGTGCGGCTCTGGCAGAGCGGCGAGCCCGCGGGGTATTTCCTCTTGGTCGAGCAACCGAACAAGGCGTTCCTGCGCCGCAACGACGTCGACGACGGCGGCGACATGTTCAAGCTCCTGTGGTTCGGCGGCGGATTGGAAGGCCAGCACGAGCGGCACACGCACGTGCGCAACGGACACCAGGAATTGGCGGCGGTGGTCGAGAATCTCGGAAAGCTCCAGGGAGCCGAACGCTCCGCCTACATCCGGAAGAACTTCGACGTGGACGAGGTGGCGACGTACTTCGCGGTGAACATGGTGCTGTCGCACTGGGATGGTTTCTTCAACAACTACTTCGCCTATCAGGACACGCAGAACACGGGGCGTTGGATGATGTTCCCGTGGGACCAGGACAGCACGTGGGGCCTGCGGGCGATGGGTGCCGAGGGCGAGATCTTCACGACCATGCCGTTGACCTTCGGGATGACGGGCGACAATCCGCCGGACGATGGCGGCGGGTGGTGGCGTCCGGCGGGTTGGTTTTCGGGGCCGTTGCTGGCGGATCCGGAGTTCCGGAAGGCGTTCCTTCGGAAGACGCGCGACCTGCTCGAGCGCGTGTACACCGAGGAGGCCTTCGGGTCGTTCCTGGCGAGCACAGAGAAGCGCTTGGTCCCGGAGGTTCGGAATCGCGCGACGCTGGGGAAACAGGATCCCGACCAAGCGGAGCACGAGCTGCATCGCGACGTCGCGCGTTGCCGCGAACACCTGAAGAAGCGCCGCGAGTTCCTCCTGGCGCAGCGCGAACTCAAGGACTTGCCGGCGAAGTGACGAACCCAGCCGCGATGGGACTGGCAACGGTGAAGCCGGAACGAAGCAGTCGACGTGGGTGGCGGCGGCCCGCCGCCACTTCCCGGTGGGTTGCACTTGGCGACGATTCCAATCGCGATGAACCACCGCTCGACGACCGGAAGTGGCGGCAGGCTGCCACCACCCACGGTTGCCACGGCAGCGCTGGCTAGGGCGACGGTTTGCCGCCGCCCCATTCGTTGAGTCCGCGTTCATCGGCGCCGATGGGCATCCCGCCGAGTTGCTCGAGCACCTCGCCGACCAAATAGAGCGATCCGGTTACGAGAACGAACGGGTCCGCCGCCACCGCGCGCAACGCGTCCGCGACGGAAGCCACCGCACGCGCGGGGCGCGCGATGCCGGACGCGAGGCACGCGCGGCGCAACTCCTCGGGGTCGACGGTGCGCTCGCTCGACACGGGCACGGTCACGATGCGCGCGCAGAGCGGCGCCAAATCCGCCGCCATCGTCCGCCACTCCTTGTCCGCGAGCATGCCGATGACGAGCGTGGGGTGTTGGCCGGGGAACGCCACGGCGAGGGCCTCGCGCAACACGCGGATGCCGTCGTGGTTGTGCGCGCCGTCCAGGACGATCGTCTGCGCGCCGCGTTTCAGGATCTGGAACCGGCCGGGCCACGAAACGGTTCCCAGCCCGCGTTCCAACTGTTCGTCGGTCACCGGCAACAGGACGCGCAGCATACGGATCGTCGCGGCCGCGAGCGCGGCGTTCCAGCGCTGGTGTTCGCCGGGAAGCGATATCGGGAGGCGAAATTGCGCGAGCGCGGGTTCGCCGACGACGACGAACGGCGCGTCGAGTTCCCGTGCCTTGTACTCGAGGATCGCGAGCGCGTCGGGATCGCGCGCAGCGGTGAGCGCGGGGACGCCGGCCTTGAAAATGCCCGCCTTCTCGGCGGCGATCGCGGCAAGGGTGTTGCCGAGGATGTGCATGTGGTCCCAGCCGATGTGGGTCACCACGGTCGCGAGCGGCGACACGATGTTGGTCGCGTCCCAGCGTCCGCCGAGGCCCGTTTCCCAGACCACGAGATCGACGCGTTGTTCGGCGAACCAAAGGAGCGCGAGGACCGTGGTGAACTCGAAGAACGTCGGCTCGAGCGGAGGGCTCGCGGCGGCGACGCGCCCATGCAGCCATCCGGTGAGCCGCGCGAGGTCCGCGTCGGGAATGGGGACGCGGTCGACCTGGATGCGTTCGCCGAACCGGACGAGATGCGGCGAGGTGTAGAGGCCGGTGCGACGTCCGGCGGCGCGATGCACCGACTCGAGCATCGCGCACACCGAGCCTTTCCCGTTGGTGCCGGCGACGTGGATGAAACGAAGTCCCTTCTCGGGATTCGCGGCGATGGCCGCGAGACGGCGCGGAACTTCGAGCCCGGGTTTGAACCCGAATTGCCGGAGCGAATGGAGATGGGCGAGCGCGTCCGCGAACGTCACCGCGCCGGACTACACGGGATTGGGCGCGAGGCGAAGTTCCAAGTTGGGTGTGGCGCGGGCGTGGGATTGGGGTGAGGTCCACGATCTCACGATCGCTGCCACGTCGCGCCGCGCTACGTCAGCCTCGACAGGCGAGGGCCGCGGTTTCTAGCGTCGCCGCGTGTCCCCCGCCGACCGCCCCGCACCGAGCCCCGGCTTGATCGCCGCGCTCCGTCGCGTCGTCGGAGACGACCACGTGCTCGCGGCGTCGTCGGACCTTCTCGTCTACGAGTGCGACGCCTACACGCTGGAGAAACACGCGCCCGACGCCGTGGTGTTGCCCGGATCCGCGGCGGAGGTGGTGGAGGTCGTCCGACTGTGCGCGGAGGCAGGCGTGCCGATCATACCGCGCGGCGCGGGCACCAGTCTCAGCGGCGCGGTGTTGCCGTCGGAGGGCGGCGTGGTGATCGCGCCCACGCGCATGACGCGCGTGTTGTCGGTCGACGCACGGAACGGCCGCGCGATGGTCGAAGCCGGCTGCGTGAACGCGTGGATCACCAACGCGGTGCGGCATCTCGGCCTCTACTACGCGCCCGATCCCTCGAGCCAAAGCGCCTGCACGATCGGCGGGAACATCGGCACGAATTCCGGCGGTCCGCACACGTTGAAACACGGCGTCACCACGAACCACGTCCTCGGCTTCGAATTGGTGTTGCCCGACGGGACCGTCGCGTGGCTCGGCACCACGGCGGACGGCGGCGAGGAACCGGGCGGGCTCGACCTCCGGGGCGCGGCGATCGGATCCGAGGGCATGTTCGGCGTGGTGACGCGGGCGTTGGTGCGGCTCGTTCCCGCGCCGACCGCGTTCAAGACGTTGCTCGGCGTGTTCGAGACGGTCGACGACGCCAGCCGCACCGTCGGCGAGATCCTGAAGGCCGGGTTGGTGCCGGGCGCGATCGAGATGATGGACCAACTCATCACGCGCGCCGTGGAGCAGGCTTACCATTTCGGGTTTCCGTTGGATGCCGGCGCGGTGTTGATCGTGGAACTCGAGGGGCATCCGGACGGGGTGGCGCGGCAGGCGGGGACGGTGGTCGCGCTGTGCCGCGCGAACGGCGCGCGCGAGGTGCGCGTGGCGGCCGACGAACGCGAGCGGCTCGAGTTGTGGAAATGCCGGAAGCGCGCGTTCGGCGCCATCGGACGCCTTTCGCCGAACTACCTGACCCAGGACGGCGTCGTGCCGCGCTCGCGGTTGCCCGAGATCATGCGGTTCGTCGCCGCCGCGGCGGAGGAGACCGGGCTTCGCATCGCGAACGTCTTCCATGCGGGCGACGGCAACCTCCACCCGCTCGTGCTCTACGACGAACGCGATCCCGACCAGGTCCGCCGCGCGTTGCTCGCGAGCGACCGCATCCTCGGGAAGTGCCTCGAACTCGGCGGCAGCGTCAGCGGCGAGCACGGCATCGGCGCGGAGAAGATCTCGTTCATGTCGCGCCAGTTTTCGCCCGACGACCTCGAGGCGATGCTGTGGTTGCGGCTGGCGTTCGATCCGGACCAGCGTTGCAATCCGGGCAAGATGTTCCCGTCCGGGAAACGCTGCGGCGATTTCGTGCCGCGCCGGCAGGCCTCCGCATGATCGTCGTCCCGAAAACCGCCGACGAACTCCGTGACGCGATCCTGAGGGCCGCGGCGTCCGGCGAGCGCGTCGAGGGATGGGATCTCGCGGCGGTTTCCGGGATCGTGGAATACACGCCGGAAGACCTGACGGTGACGGTGCGCGCGGGCACGGCGCTCGGAGAATTGCGCGCGGTGTTGGCGGGGCACGGGCAATGGCTTCCGCTCGATCCGCCGGGAGGCGACGGGCTGACGATCGAGCGGTTGGTGGCGCTCGCCGCGAGCGGGCCCCGACGCGCGGGTTGCGGCACGGTCCGCGATTGGTTGCTCGGCGTCCGCGCGGTTCTTGGGGATGGACGCGTGGCGATGTCGGGCGGCCGCGTCGTGAAGAACGTCGCGGGGTTCGACGTGATGAAACTGTTCGTGGGCGGGCACGGTTCGCTGGGAATCGTCTTCGAGGCGACGTTCAAGGTGGCTCCGTTGCCCGAGGCCGAACGCTTCGTGCGGCGCGCGTGCCGCGACTGGGTGGAACTGGCGGGGAACGCGGACGCGGTGTCGGCGTGGCGCGTCGTCCCGACCGTTTTCGACGCGTTCCGCGCGGCCCCGCGCGAGGGCGTGGAAATGGTGCTGGGCTTCGCCGGTGGCGTGGAGGAAGTGGCGGCGAACGTCGCGCGCGCGGTCAATGCCGGCTGGACCGAAGGCGGCAACGCCGGACACGACGCTCGGTTGCGCGGCGGGTTGCCGGAGCGCTTGTCGGTGCTGCCCTCGAATTTGGCGCGCGAACTGGGACGCCTCGAACCGGCGGCGTTCGTCGCGCGGATGGCGAACGGCATCGCGTATTTGCCGGCCGGCTCCGTGAATGCGCCCGGGAAATCCGCGGCCACGCGGATGCTGGAAGAACGCCTGAAATCGCGGTTCGATCCGTCGGGAATCCTTCCCGCGGTTCCCGCATGACCCGATGAACGCCGGCCCATTCCTCCACGACGCGGACGCGCTGTCGTGCATCCACTGCGGGCTGTGCCTGTCGTCGTGCCCGACGTACCTGGAGACCGGCGACGAGAACCAATCGCCGCGAGGTCGCATCTACCGGATGCGCGCGTTGCAGGATGGCCGGATGGAAATGGACGACGCGACGATCGGCGCGGTGGACCTGTGCCTCGGTTGCCGCGCGTGCGAGGCGGCGTGCCCGAGCGGCGTGCCGTACGGGCGGATGTTGGAGCACACGCGGGACGCGATCGAGTCGCGGCATTCGCGTCCATGGCCCGAGAGGCTGCTGCGACGGGTGGCGATCGAAGGCGTGTTCCCGTATCCGGAACGGCTGGAACTCGCGCTCGTGCCGGTGTCGGTGGCGCGGGCGTTGGGGATCGCTCGATGGTTGCCGGGGCCGTTGCGCGACGCGCTGGCGTTGGTTCCGGAGCGGGTCGAGCGGGTGGAGTTGCCGCGATTCTCGCCGTCGACCGCGACGGACGGCGGCAGACCGCGTCGCGCCGGATTGCTGTCGGGTTGCGCGATGCGCGTGCTGTTCGGTCCGGCGCACGCGGCGACGGTGCGGTTGTTGAACACGGCGGGTTTCGACGTGGTGGTGCCCGACGACCAGATCTGCTGCGGGGCCTTGCACGCGCACGGCGGCCGACTCGACGAAGCGCGGGAGCGGGCGCGGGAGAACATCGCGGCGTTCGAGCGCGCGGGCGTCGACGTGGTGGTGGTGAACTCCGCGGGATGCGGCTCCACGATGAAGGAGTACGGGGAACTCCTCGCCGGGGATCCCGCATGGGCCACGCGCGCGCGTGAATTCTCGGCGCGGGTGAAGGATCTATGCGAGGTGTTGCCGATCCCATCGCACGCGTCGGGCACCGGCGAGCCGACGGGCCGGGTGACCTACCACGACGCCTGCCATCTGGCGCACGCCCAGCGGATCACGCGGCAGCCGCGAGATCTGGTGAAGGCGGTCGCGGGAACCAACTACGTGGAGTTGCCCGAGGCGGATGTGTGCTGCGGGAGCGCGGGCACCTACAATCTCACCGAACCGGCGATGGCCGCGCGCCTGCAGGAACGGAAGACCCGGAACATCCTCGCGACCGGCGCGCGCACCGTGGTGAGCGCGAACCCGGGATGCCTGCTGCAATTGCGCGCGGGGCTGGACGCCGCGGGTGCCACGGACGTCGAGGTGCTTCACCTCGCGGAATACCTCGACCGCCCGACGCGCGTCACTGGACCACGATGACCGTGTAGCCGCCGGACTTCTCGTCCGGGTGCAACCGCAGCAACCCGCGCTTCTGCGCCTCGAGCAACAAATCGTTGAACGAGCGGAAACCGTAGGCGCGTTCGTTGAAGCCGGGATTCCGCCGCTTGATGGCCTGCTTGATCATCGAGCCCCAGATGCGCTCGTCCTCCTCGCGTTCCTCGGTCACGGCCTCGACGGTCTCGACGACGAGGTCGAGTGCGTCCGCGAGCTGGGGTCCCTTCTTCGCGCCCTCGACGCCGCGGGAGGGCTCGCCCGTTGAGACCTCGACGGCATGGCGTCGCCGCGCCTTCTCCGGCTCCGCGCGCACGATGTCGTCGTAGTAGATGAACTGGTCGCAGTTGTTGATGAAGAGATCGGACGAGGAATTCTTCACGCCCATCCCGACGACCTTCTTGGCGTTCTCGCGGAGCTTGCTGACGAGCGGGGAAAAGTCGGAATCGCCGCTGAGGATGACGAAGGTGTCGACGTGGCCCTTGGTGTAGCAGAGGTCGAGGGCGTCGACGACCATCCGGATGTCGGCGGAGTTTTTGCCGGACTGGCGGACGTGCGGGATCTCGATGAGCTCGAAGGCGGCCTCGTGGAGATCGCGTTTGAATTCCTTGTAGCGGTCGAAATCGCAGTACGCCTTTTTCACCACGATGTGGCCCTTGAGGAGAAGGCGTTCGAGAACCTTGCGGATGTCGAAGCGCGGGTAGCGGGCGTCGCGCGCGCCGAGGGCGATGTTCTCGAGGTCGAGAAACACGGCCATCGTCGCTTCGGAGTCGAGATTGCTCATTCGTTGACGCCCGTTCCATACCCCCATCCGGCACAATGCACAGGGAAAATCTCCGTGCGTCCCGCGGAACGAGCGCACCCGGACACTGCCCCGGTTCAGCCATAGGAACCCGAAACATTTTACAGGAGGTAACGGAGAAAACGGAGGTTTGGGCTCGCTTGCCGGCACGGTGGAGCCACCCGCCTCTTTCGCTTTCGCGCGGAGGCACGTCGCGGAAAGCCTTTGTCCCACGGCCGGAGAATGACTCGCGCGAAGTGCGCGAAGTGCATGACTCCCTTCCCTCTGTTGCCTCCTGTAAATAATTCCTCGCCCCCTTCCGTGGCGATCGGGGGCAGTGTCACGATGCGCCCCGGGGAACGAGCGCGGGGCTGGAAGCTTCCCGGGAACCCGTCCATGCTATGCGGATACCGTGAACAAACGAGCGTTGCACCGACGGATCCTCGAACAGCTGCAGGCCGGCATGGAGCTGTATTTCAAGGCGGCCAGGACCGCGCACGCGGAGGCAACCGACCCGCAGAGCAAGGCCGAGAACAAATACGATACCCGCGGCCTCGAGGCCTCGTACCTCGCGCGAGGCCAGTCCCGGCAAGCCGCCGAAACCGAGGACGCCATCGCCCAGATCCGTGCGATGCCGCTCCGCGACTTCGCGGCGGCCGATCCGATCGATCTCGGTGCGGTGGTCGTCCTCGAGCCCGCCTCGAAGGCCAAGGCGCCGCGGAAAGGAACGGCGGCCGCGGTGTATTTCCTCGCTCCGAAAGCCGGCGGCACGGAGGTGGAACACGAGGGCGTGGAGGTGACGGTGATCACGCCGCAATCTCCCCTCGGCCTTCAGTTGGTGGGCCATCGCGTCGGTCATCGCGTCGCGATTGGATCGGGTCCTTCGGCCTCGGAATTCCTCGTCGCGGGCGTCGAGTGAACGTGGCCCCTCGCATCGAAGGACTCTTCCCGGTAGCCTGGAGAAAGCCATGGACCCCCAACCGGAGGAAACCCCGCCGAGGATCCCGGACTACGAGCTGATCCGCCGGATCGGTTCCGGGGGATTTGGCGAGGTGTGGATCGCGCGGGCGGTGACGGGGACGTTCCGCGCGGTGAAGATCGTGCACCGGCGTCCGAACGACGAGGCTTCGTTCCTTCGGGAGTTTGCGGGAATCAAGCGGTTCACCGAATTCGCGCTCGGGAAACCGGGCCAACTCGCACTGCTGCACGTGGGGCGCGACGAGGCGGCGGGGATCCTCTACTACGTGATGGAGCTGGCGGACGACGCCGTCCAGGGACGGGACATCGATCCGGCGACGTACGTGCCAGGCACCCTGCGGGAACACCTGCTACGGCGCGGGGCGCTGCCGGTGGCCGACGTGGTGCGGCTCGGCGCCGATCTCGCGCAGGCGCTCGTGAACCTGCACGCGGCGGGGTTGGTGCACCGCGATGTCAAGCCGAGCAACGTGATCCTGGTCGGCGGCGTGCCGAAGCTGGCGGACGTCGGGTTGGTGACGGAGCAGGGGGAGCGCCACACCTACGTCGGCACGCCGGGATACGTTCCGCCCGAGGGACCCGGGCTGCCGAAGGCGGACATCTTCGCGCTCGGGAAATTGTTGTACGAGTTGGCGACGGGAAATCCCGCGCGCGACTTCCCGAAGTTGCCCGAAAAACTCCCGGCGGACCGCGAGGGCCGTCAGCAATTCGCGGCGTTGAACTCGATCCTGCTGAAGGCGAGCGCGCCGGAGGCACGCCACCGGTACGCGAACGCGCGGGAAATGCTCGAGGAGTTGCTCCTCGTGCGCGCGCAACGGGCGGTGGGTTTGTTCAAGATGCGCGCACGCCGGGCGCGGCGGGTCGTCATGTTGTCGCTGGCCGTGGCGGCGGTGGCGTTGATCGTGGCCCAAGTGGCCGTCAGCCAGACGCGCCGGTTCTTCGAGGAGGCATACGGCGCGAAGCTCAACCAGGCGAACATGGTCCTCGCGCAGACCAACCTGCCGCTCGCGCGGATGCTCCTCGATACCCAGACCAACCGGTATTACGACGTCCGCGGATTCGAATGGTACGCGTTGCACCATGCCGCCGAGGGCGATCCGGTGGATTGGGTCCGGTACGGGGAAACGGATGTCCAGTCGCTCGCGTTCACCCCGGGAGGCGACCGCGTGGTCGGATTGCTTTCGGCTTCCGGGATTTCCCGGATCCGGGTTTGGGACGCGGCGAACGGCGACCTTCTCGCGACGACGCCCAACGACGGCGAGGTGGTCTGGATCGATTCCACCGGGCACGTTCGCCAGATGCGGCGCGATGATCCGTCGCTCGCGCCGACCGGCGGATCCACGTCCCGGGCCGCGATGGCGTCGGGACCGTCGGCGATCCAGCGCGCCCCGGGAATTCCCTGGGTCGAACGTTCGGTCCAACCGATCGACAGGGTGCCGGTTTTCTTCGGCACCGGGTCGACGGACCGGCCGTGGCGCGCCGGGGAGATCCGGATGCCCGGATGGCAGAGTCCGGAGTTTCCCTACCTTTGCGCGGTGAGCGAGGAGACGAATCCGCGCGTGGCCATCGTCGTGATGTCAGGGCGCAGCCACAACGCGAAGTGCCGTATCAGCGTCGTGCCTTCGGACCGTTCGGCGGGGTGGGGTCCCGTCCCGATCGGGGATACTCCGACCCGACTCGTGCTGTCGCGGGACGGATCGAAACTGGCGGTCGTGACGGCGAGCGTGCGGACCAACGTCATTCTTTTCGACGCGCACGACGGCGCGCACCGCTGGCAAGCCGGTCGCCACCAGGGCAGCGTTCTGGCCATCGCCTTCTCGCCCGACGGCAACTTCGTCGCGAGTGGCGCGACGGACGGAATGATCATGGTAACGCGCGTGTCGGACGGCGAGTTGGTCCGTCGCATCGCCGGCATGGGAGGCGATGTCGTCGCGCTGGCTTGGAGCGAGGACGGGAAACGGATCGCCGCTGCGAGCAACACGGGCGACGTGAGGGTCTGGTCGTTGGACAAGCGTCCGCCGGCGCGGGAAACCGAGGGTCTCCTGCTTTCCGACGGGGGCGACATGATCTTTTCCGAGGACGGGAAACGGATCGCCGCGAGCAATCCCGACGAATCGGTCACGGTGTTTGAGACTTCGGATCTCGAGCGAAAGACGGTCGCGAAGGGCGTGTTTTGCCCGATCGCGTTTCTGGGCAAGGACCGCCTGGTGGGCCATGACCGCGGGGGTCGCTTGGTGTGGCACGATCTGGTCCTGCACACGAACGTGGGGGTCGGGCCCAACCTTCGCGAGGGGTTGGGTCCGGACGTCGAGATCGCCGCGACGGGGCACCTCCGGAAAGGGGCCGACGATTGGGTTGTGATGGCGGGTACGGAAGGGACGGAGCGCCTCTGGAAACTGGGTGATCGCGCGCCGGTGCTGGATGAGCGGGTTCCCGGTCCGAGCAACCAAAACGGCCACGAAAGCAACCCGTCGTACATCGCCCGGTCCTCGAAGGCCGGTCTCGCGATGGTGGTCCACCGATGGGGAAACGTGCGCGTGCTTGCGACGACACCGCCGTATGTCAAGTGGTCTTGGAAACTCGCGGACCGTCCCTGGTGCTCGGCCGCGTCCATCAGTCCCGACGGATCGTGGTGCATGATCTGCGACGTGGACGGCAACATCCGCCGGCTCCGCACGCGCGACGGCAAGCCGCTGGCTTCGTTCCGCAACGGGACCCAGTTTTCAACGCTCGCTTTCGGCGGCGTCGGCGACCGGGTAATCGCGGGCACCACGAAGGGCGAGATCCAGATCTTCGGGTTGGATCCGATCCAGGCGATCACCACGTTGTCGGCGACCAGCAGCCGCGCCTATTTCGGCGACATCGGCGTCCGTGATCTTTCGTTTTCCCCGGACGAGCGATGGCTCGCGGCGCGGACGGTGGTCGGGACGCTTCGCGTCTGGGACCTGCGGGTGAACGGGCTCCGGTGACCGCGGTTCCGTGGCGGATCATTTGTGGTGGGCCGGCGGCGACATTTGTCCCGCGAACGTCAGGCCGTGCGGGCAACCGGTGATGCAGGAAGGGCTGCACGACGAAGACGCGTTGACGTCCCAGGCCGCCACGGGCTCCGCGGCCAACCGCGAGGCGTCCGTGTCGCCGCCGCAACAACCGCCCCCGGGCGGGGTCTTGGTTCTCGACGACAACAGCACGCTCGCGCCGTCCAGGCTTTCGATGCAGACGAGGTAACGGTCGTCCTCCGGAAAATCACCGGCGTCCAATTCCCCGACGTGATGCGGCTCCGACGGCGTCGCGACGAGTTCGAGCGGGAAGTGGATGGTTCCCATTCCCGCGCGCGCCTTCGGGTTCCAGGTCCGCACCGGATGCTCGTGATCCTTCTCGCGGTTGCTTTCGAGGTCCACGCAGGTCAACCGGCAACGGCCAAACAGGACCTGCAGCCGGGACCGATGGAAGCCGATGCGCGAAATCGCGATCCTTTCGCCGGGCTCGAGGATCGCCACGAAATGCAGCGGCGTCGACGCCACGGTGGCCGCGAGGCCGTGCAGCGCGATGGCCGGGCCTTCCGGACCGCCCTCGTTGCAGGTCGGCACGTGGCCGGGCTTGTGGTGCGGGTTCGGATGGATCCGGCCGAAACCCCGGAGATGCGTGGAGGTGACGATGCGCCTCAGGCCATTGCGGACGCTCTCGGCATTGAATTTCGAAGCGGCAGGCGCGCTTCCGGGAACGGGTTCGGGATGGCTCATTGGGATGAAAACGTACCGATTCGCCCGAACCTTACAGGGAAATTCGTTTTTGTTTGCCCGCGACCGATACCTTGAATCTTGAAACTTGAAACTCTCCTGCATCAGCCCAGTTCCGCCCGCAGCCGCGCGGCTTCCGTCTTCAGGCGCTTGGTGAGCCGATGGTTCACCACGTAGACGGTGACGCGCCGCATCCCGAGCGTTTCCGCGACCGCACCGGCATCGTTGCCGCGGCTCAACATCTCGAAGGCCTGGAAGTGGAGCGGGTCGACGTCCTTGCGCAGGCGTTCCATCGCCTGGTCCAGCACGCTCCGTCGCCATTCGTCCTCGATCACGCCCTCGAGCTCGGCGTCGATCGCGAGCCGGTCGACCGTCGCCGTCCGCGTGTCGTCGGAACCGCGGGCCGCCGCGTTCGCCTGGGGATGCATCCGGCGGAATTTGTCCGTGATGCGCCATCGGGTGAGGTTGAACAGCCACGACTTGAACGTGCCGCGGGCCGGGTCCGATTCGAAGGTGTGGATGGTCTCGGAAACCCGGCGGAACACATCGTGCACGACTTCCTCCGCGTCCTGCTCGTTGAGGCCGGCCTTGCGGGCGAGGCCGAAGACGGGGCCCCGGTACCGGCGGTAGAATTCCTCCCAGCTCGGATGGTCGTCCGCGTCCACGAGGCGGTGCAACAGGCTCGGGCGCGTGACCAAGGTGTCCCTCGTTGGAGGATGATCGGACATCGTCATGGCGGGTTAACGCGGCGTCGGGACGGAATCTTTCCGGAATTGTTCCGGCCCCCGTCGTTCCTGCAATGATGAATCCGGTGGGCTTCGATTCACCTTCCCCGAGTCGCTTTGATCCAAGTCTCCCCCAATCGGGCGAGTTGCTCTTCCCGCAATGCGCGTACGGTTCCTCCCGGGATTGGGCGCTTCTAATCAGACGGCTGCCGTGGGTGGCCGGGGAGCTCCAGTTCGCGACTCCAACTGATATCCACAATGAATCGCAAAAAAATGTTCCTCCGAGCATCGGCGATCGCCCTGGCGGCGAGCTCAGCCTTTGCCGGATCGTTCACCAGCGACTTCAGCAATCCCGCGCAATCGGGGATCACGCTGGTCGGTGGCACTCGGGCCGACGGCGTGACGCCGTATCCGGCGATCACCGGCGGCGTGCTGGCGTTGACTTTCGCCGAAGGCGGTCTCACCGGCTCGGCGTTCCTCGACGACCTCGACGCCGGCGCGGTCGTCGGCGAGTTCAACCTCGATTTCAAACTCCGCATCGGTGGCGGCACGTCGGATCCCGCGGACGGATTCTCGATCTACTTCGGACCCGAGGCCCTCGGCACGGCGTTCGGCGAGGAAGGTCCCGACTCGGTCAGCGGTCTGACCATCAGCTTCGACACCTTTGACAACGGCGGCGGCGAGGCCCCGGCGATCGACGTCAAGGTCGGCGGCGTGACCGTCGGCCATGTCAAGTTCACCGCCGGAAACATCCAGAGCGACACGTTCAGCGCGGTCAGCATCAAGCTGCACTCGAATGGCACGCTCGACCTGAGCTACAAGGGCAACGTCGTCTACTCGAACCTCTACCTCCCCGGCTACACGCCGCAGGCCGGTCGGTTCGCGTTCGGCGCGCGCACCGGTGGCTCCTATTCCAACCATTGGATCGATGACCTGAGCATCACGACGACGGTGGCGGGCGCCCCGGTGGCTGCGTCGATCGCATCCTCGCCGGTGGACAAGACCATCGACGAGCACGGCTCCGTGTCGTTCTCCGGCCTGCCGAACGGCACGCCGCCGTTCGCCATCCAGTGGCTCGTCGGAAACGCCCCGATCCTCGACGCGACCAACCTCACCTACACGATCGACAACACGCCGGCTTCCCTGAGCGGCGGCAAGTACGCGGTCAAGTTCACCAACGCCGGCGGCAGCGCCACCAGCACGGCCGCGACCCTCACCGTCACGCCCGACACCGCGGCGCCGACGATCGCGTCGGCCAAGAGTTCCGCCACGTTCGACTCGGTGCTGGTGACCTTCTCGGAAGCGGTGGGCACCGGCACGGCGGGCAACAAGGCCAACTACTCGCTGGACGGCGGCCTCACCATCGTTTCGGCGACCGTGGTCGGTCCGAATACCGTGAAACTCGTCACCAGCGTGCAGACGCCTGGTGCGCGCTACAACCTCACGGTCAACAACGTCGCGGACACCGCGTCCAACCCGAACACCATCGCCGCGAATTCCGCGAAGAATCTCGGGGCCTGGGTGCTCGCGAAGGGCTTCCTGAAGTTCGACTCGTACAACGACGCCGTCGCGGCAGCCGACACCCACGTCCAGGTGCTGCTCGATAACCCGCACTATCCGGACTCGCCCGACGTATCCGGATTCGTCTCGCCGTTCACGAGCCGTTCGATCTTCCCCGATGACTCGCACGAGAGCTACGGGGCCAGCATCTCCGGCTTCTACACGCCGACGGTTTCGGGCAGCTACCGCTTCTTCACGTCGTCGGACGACGCCTCGCAGTTGTTCGTGAGCTCCGATACCAGCCCGGCGAACCTGACGATGGTCGCGGAGGAAGTCGGATGCTGCGCGGGCTTCCTCGAGCCCAATGATGCCAACCCGCCGCCGCAGACCTCCGAGCCCATCGCGCTCGTCGGCGGCCACGCGTACTACGTCCAGTTGCTTTACAAGGAAGGCGGCGGCGGTGACTACGGTCAGGTCGCGATCCGTCTCGACGGCTCCACCGATCCCCTCGTGCCGGTGCCGGGTTCGTTCCTGAGCACCTATGCGAATCCGGACGACGCCAGCATCACGATCTCGCAGCAGCCCGCCGCGACGGTGATCGCTTCCGAAAACACCACGACCAGCTTCTCGGTCGCCGCCACGGGCACCCCCGCGCCGCTCGTCGTCCAATGGCAACGCGCCAATCCCGGCAGCGCCACCTTCGCCGACATCGCCGGCGCCACCGGCACCACGTACACCACGCCGATCCTCAAGAAGTCGGCGGACGACGGTGCCAAGTACCGCGTCGCGCTCGCCGTTCCCGGCGGCGGCGTCACCTCCACCGAGGTCGCGCTCACGGTCAACATCGACAGCACCCCGCCGACCGTCTCGTTCGCTTCCGCCGGTGCCAACCTGAAGGCCGTCACCGTTTCCTTCTCCGAGGCGATGCTGCCCGCGGGTCTCGCCACGGCCGCCAACTACACCATCGCCGGCCTGACGGTCTCGTCCGCCACCGCGGTCGACGCGCAGACGGTCCGCCTCGTCACGTCCGACCAGACCCAAGGCAGCTCCTACACGGTCAGCGTGACCGGCGTGAAGGACAGCGTGGGCAATCTCGTGGATCCCGCCGGCAACAGCCGTGTCTTCAAGAGCCCGCTCCTCATCCCCGGCGCGATGAAGGCCGATATCTACGCCAACCTCGGCGGCGTCCTGCCGAGCGATCTTCGCGCCGCCGCCAAGTTCCCGAACTCGCCCGACGCCACGTTCCTCCTCAGCGCGTACGAACTGCCCGGCTACGGCGACAGCTACGGCGCGCGCCTCAGCGGCTTCTTCGTCCCCGCCACCACCGGCAGCTACGTCGCCTACATGGCGACCGATGACGGCGGCGAGTTGTACCTGAGCACGGACGACACCGAGGCGAACAAGAAGCTCGTCGCGCGCGAGCCCGTCTGGGGCAACTCACGCGAATGGGTGTCCGTCGATGCCGCCACCGACTCCCTCGGGCGTCGTCTGGACGCCGACAAGATCGATCCCGCCCAGCCGGCCCCGAACATCTCGCTGCCGGTCAGCCTCGTTGCCGGCAAGAAGTATTATACCGAGATCCAGTACAAGGAAGGCGGCGGCGGCGACCACGGCGAGGCGAAGTTCAACCTCGTTTCGGACGGCGCTCCCGAGAACGGGTCCTTGCCCGAACACGGCGGCACGATCCTGACGGCCATCGATCCCGATGTCCTCGTCGCGATTTCCCTTCCGACCGGCCAGCGTTCCGACATCGGTTCCGGCACGACCCGCGGCTTTGCGGCCCGGGTGAACCAAGTGAACCAGATCGGCGGGAACGGACTTGGAAACAATGTCTTCCGCATCGAGCAACAGCTCGCGGGGTTGGTGGACACCAACTCCATCGCGCTGCCCAACGACGGCGTGTTGAACGTCGACGGCGTCGTGAACTGGAACCAGGAGATCAACGTCTTCGACGGTGCGACGGGCGTCGAGATCGGCGACTTCACCAGCACGTCCACTCCGGCCAATGCCGACATCGGTATCCCGGGCATCCCGGGCACCGGTGCCGCCAGCCACGTGTCCGACAACATCGCGGCCCAGTTCGTCACCTACGTGGAGTTCCCGGCGGCGGGCCTGTACACGATGGGCGTGAACAGCGACGACGGGTTCGCGGTGTATCCCACCGACGTCGCGCCGGCCGACAACCTCGGCCTGTATGTCACGGCGGCCGGGGCGACCAAGGGCTACTACGCGTGGTACGGCGGCGCCGACAAGGGCGGAATCTTCCGCTCCATCACGGCACCGCTGACCGGCAAGCTCGTCCTCGCGAATCCCGAGATCGCCGACACGGCCCTCGTGAACGCGGCCGACATCCAGGGCAACATCGCGTTGATCAGCCGCGGTGTGGTCAGCTTCACCACCAAGGTCCAGAACGCCCTCAATGCCGGCGCCATCGGCGCGGTCATCATCAACAGCCGCGACCCGGACAGCGCCGACGGCAAGTTCCCGATCGGCATGGGCGGCGGCGCGGTGGACCTGCCCGCCATGATGATCGAGAAGCCGCATGGCAACGAAATCAAGGCGCTCCTCGCCGGCGGCGGCGCCGTCACGGCCCGCATCGCGCCCGACACGTCGCGCATCCTTGGTTCGTTCGACGCCTCGGGCGGCCGTGGTTCGAGCGACACGTTGTTCTCGTTCTACGTCAATGCCGCGGGTGTCTACCCGATGCGCATGGTGTGGTGCGAGGGCGGCGGCGGGGCCAACGTCGAGTGGTTCACCGTGGGCGCCGACGGCACGAAGGTGTTGTTGAACGACACGGCAAACGGCGGCCTCAAGGCCTGGCGCGTGCGCCAGTTCGTGGCGCCCATCACCCCGGAGATCGCGGCGAGCGTCGTCGGCACGGACCTCGTGCTGACGTTCAAGGGCCAGTTGCAGTCGACGGACGCCCTCGGCGGCGCGTTCTCGAACGTGACGGCGACGAGCCCGCTGCACATCCCGCTCGGATCGACGAGCGCGAACAAGTTCTACCGTACCAGCCGCTAGTCGGCCGGTCGGATTCGAATCACGGGGCCGGGCGTCATCGCCCGGCCCTTTTTCTTTGGATGGGTGGCGTGGGTGTCGGCGGCCCTGCCGCCACTTGCGCGCGTTACCCGTGGCGCAATTCGGCCGGATCGTTCTTCCGCGCTTCCTCGCGCGAACGCGGCGGGGGCGCGTTGAGCTTGCGGTAGACCCACGCTTCCAGCGGACGCAGAGGCTCCAGCCACCGGTAGAACGGCGAGTAGATCAGCCGCAACCGGACCAACGACAGCAGCATGTTCAGGGACGTCTTCCGGTTGAACGCCACCTTCGAACCGCTTTGGTCCGTCCAGTCGGTCGGGACTTCCTTCACGCTGCGACCGGCGCGTTTCAACGCGTAGAGAAGGTTCACGTCAAAGGCGAGATCGGCGATGCGCAGGTGCGTCTGTACCGACTCGACCGCAGCCCGGCGCATCACCTTGGCCCCGCATTGCGTGTCCCGGATGCCCATCCAGAAAAAACCTTCCACCACCGCGTTGAACAATCGGCTGGCGAACCTGCGGTCCGTCGTCTGCGCGACATTGACCCGCGATCCCTCGATCCACCGCGACGCGATCACGCAGTCGGCCTCGCCCTTGCCGCAGCGGCGGACCAAGTCCATGAAGGCTTCGGGCGGGGTCGCGCCGTCGGCGTCGACATAGCCGATGAGATCCGCGAGCGGCGCGAGTTTGAGTCCCTCGATCAGCGCGCCCCCCTTGCCGATGGGCGCCGGAAAATCGAGGTGGGCGATGGAGAGGTAGCGTCTTTCGGCATCGCGGACGACATCGAGCGTCCGGTCCCTGCACCCGTTGAGAACGACCGCGATCTGGAAACGTCCGGGATAGTGCCGGATGAAGTACTCGGCGTAGGCCGAGAGCACGGGACCGATGCGTCCCTCCTCGTTGTAGGCGGGAATCAGCAGCAACAGACTGGGCGCGCTCGGCGTCACGACGACGCGACTCTAGTGCACGGTTTCCGAAATGGCATGAAGTTCATTGTAGCGCGGTCGTAGAGCGGCCGTCCCCGGCCGCGCAAAAGAGGGCGTCCCCGCCCGCGGCCTTTCCCCAGCCGCAACATTTCCCGACACGACCTGAGCCGGGACCTGCAGGAGGATTTTCACGCCAAGGCGCCAAGACGCCAAGAACGCGGGCAAAAAGGAACGATTCCATCATCACCACACCGAACGGTGGGCCTCGATGCCGGTTCCAAAAGCTTGGATCCTTGGCGTCTTGGCGCCTTGGCGTGATACCAAGTTTGGTTTTCATCAGGTCCCGGCCGAGACGACTTTTCCTGCGCGGCCGCGGACGGCCGCTCCACACCGTCGCCCGAACCCGCGCGTGACATCCCGGTCCCGTTGCCGTCCAATCCGCGTGCACCCCGTCCCCGACCTCGTGGAAGCCCCGCAGGAATCCGCACCCGCCGCACCGCCGCCCCCCGCGGCGATGCCCGTCGATTTCTCCGCGTTGTACGTGGCGCACAACAAACAGATCTTCTACCTCGCCTTGCGGTTGCTCGGTGACCCGACCCAGGCGGAGGACGCGACGCACGACGTGTTCATGAAAGCGTGGCGCAATC
Source organism: Verrucomicrobiota bacterium (assembly GCA_025363585.1). Classification (GTDB taxonomy): domain Bacteria; phylum Verrucomicrobiota; class Verrucomicrobiia; order Limisphaerales; family UBA9464; genus UBA6176. The sequence continues at coordinate 26,817 of JANYDN010000068.1, forward strand.
TCGGCGGGTTCCGTGGCGAGGCGGACGTCCGCACCTGGCTGTACCGCATCACGCTCAACCATTGCTCGAACCTGCGTTCGAGCTGGCACGCGCGGAACGTCCACACGCAGCCGGACGACACCGTTTTCGAAAACCTTGCCGGTGCCACGGACAGTCCGTTCCGCGACGTCGAGATGTCGGAACTGGGCCGGCGCATCCAGGGCGCGCTGGCAGAACTTCCCGACGAATACCGGGTGCTCCTGTTGCTCGTGGCCGACCAGGAGCTTAGTTACGAGCAAATCGCCCAACTCACGCAGCAATCCACCGACGCGGTCCGCGGCAAACTCCATCGCGCCCGCAAGGCCTTCGGCATCGTGTTCCGGAAGACCGCCTGATCCCATGAACCAACGCCTCCAGCAAAACCAGGCCCAGCAAACCGGCCAAACCCAGCAACAAGCCGGGACGCAACGACGCGATTTCACCGAGGCGGAGGAAGCCATCCGTGCGGACCGCGAGCAAACCCAGCCGCCGGAATCCCTCGGCGCGCGACTCGCCGAATCGATCTCCGCCGAACCGGCGCCGGCGCGGAAACCCTGGTGGAAACGCCTGTTCGGCTAGCCGCTGGCGGCTGGTGGCGAAGCCTTCCGCGCGAAGCGTCCCGCCGTCGCGCAGGCGCGTTAACCCAGGCATGTCCTCACCCCGGCTGTCGTGGGTGGCGGCGGCCCGCCTTCGCCGGGCTTCGGCGCGCAGGCCCGCCGCCACTCGGAGCACGAGTTGTATTCGGGAATTGGCTGGCGAGTGGCACCGAGCCGGTGCCACCCACGGCATGCTGCGGGATTGCGGCTTAGCCGTATCCATGCAGTAGCGGCCGAGGAATTATCTCACGCCAAGCCGGGCCAAGGCCATCCAAGGGGGCAAAGACCGCCGGCGTGTCGGTTCACCGAACGGTGGGATCCAATCTCTGGTTCCCGATACACGTTCCCGCCT